>CANEDU010000097.1 GCA_947426355.1 uncultured Adlercreutzia sp.
AGCCCCGCCTGTTACGACCCGCTCTACCGCCGAGCCGTACGCGTATCCATGGGCACGGTCTTCCAGGTGCCCTGGACCCGCATCGGCGACGAAAACGTGCCGAACCGCCCGGGCGAGGGAACCTGGAGCGAGCAGGGCATCGCCGAGCTGCACGAGCACGGCTTCATCTGCGCCGCCATGGCGCTTTCCGACGACTCGGTCACCCCCGACGAGCTGAACGCGCTGCTCGCCGAGCGCGAGGCCGCCACCGGCGTCCCGGCGAAACTCGCGCTTTTGTTCGGCACCGAGGGCGAGGGGCTCTCGCCCGCCACCATCGCCCGCTGCGACCACACCGTGCGCATCCCCATGGCCCACGGCGTCGATTCCCTGAACGTCGCCGCCTCCAGCGCCGTGGCCTTCTACGCGTTCCGCCATCTGTCAGCGCTCGACAGAAAGACCGCGTAGCTCGCCGATTGCGCCACAAGCAGCACCGTCCTGCACCAAAGAAGCCCTGTTCTGTCGAAGGAATGCTCCACTACTGGCTCGAGGAGAGAGATGAACGAGAAAGCCGTCGGTCGCCCCCTAACGGCCGTAACCTGGGTTACGCGCCTCTGCTTTGCCTTTGTTTTCGTAGTGAATGTGCAGTGCGCCCTCGGATTCGCACTTACCCCCGAGGCCTATATGGGCGCCTATGAACTGTCTGGCGTGCCAGGTCGCGCGGGAGTCCAAGGTATCGGCATTGCCTTCCTCATGTGGAACTGCACCTACCCTGCCTTCATCGCGGCCCCGCGACGCTTCACCGCCCTAGGCGTCGTCATCCTCGCCCAGCAAGTCGTCGGACTCATCGGCGAGTCAGCCATCCGCGCCGCGCTGCCCGCCGGCCACGACCTGCTCGCCTCAAGCATCGACCTCTTCATCGCCTTCGATGCCCTCGGCCTCTTTCTTATGGCCGCTTCGTTCGCGGCGCTGAAGATAACCGAGCATCGGTAGCCGCAGCCTAGCATCGGCAGTCGCAGCCCAGTATTGGCAGCCCAGCATCGGTAGCCTGGCCAACTTTTTCTCTCCCTTTTGCACGAAAAGCGCGTTTGTTAGACATTCGGGCTTTTCGGAATGACTGCAAGGCGCTTGCGCAAGAGCAAAACGCCAGGTCGCGATAGCTCTCTCGGCTTCACGCAAAGTGAACCACCTCGCGCATGTGCAAACAAACGCGATTTTTCTGCAAATGAGAGAGAAAACTTTGCCGAAGCGCTCCCCCCCATCTCGCAAGAAAGGGCCGCGCAGAGCGGCCCTTTCGAAAGAGAGGCGGTTCGAATCTCCGCTATTTCATGAGCTCCGCTACAGCTTGGGCGAAAGCGAGCGGGTTGTCGGGCATAATGCCCTCTACCAGCAGGGCCTGGCCGAACAGGATGCCGGCATAGGCGCGCACCTTCTCGTCATCGCCGACCTCATGCGCCGCTTTCAGCGTGGCGAACACCGGGTGTCGGTCGTTCATCTCAAGCACGATATGAGCCTCGGGTACGTCCTCAGCGCCGGGCTGCATCTTCAGCATCTGCACCATCTGCAGCGACACACCGCCCTCAGTCGTGAGCACCACAGGCGCGTCGGTCAGGCGGGTGGACACAACCACGCGCTCCACCTTACCTTCAAGCGCCTCGTGCATAACGTCGAACAACTCAGCGTTCGATTCCGTGGCCTCCTCGGCCTGCTTTTTCTCCTCTTCAGTGGTCAGACCCAAATCCTCGGAGCCGACATTTTTGATGAAGTAGGGCTGCAGGTTCTCCTCGTCGCCATCCACGGCGTGCTCGCCGTAGGTGCCCATGGCCATCATGCAGAACTCGTCCACGTCCTGATCGCACAGAAGCACGTCGTAGCCCTTGGCCAGCACCGTGGTCACGAGCGGCATGTTCGCCAAACGATCCAGCGAATCACCCGCAGCAAAGAAGATGGAGTCGGCGCCGGCGGGGACGTCGGCCAGGTACTCATCCAGCGTAATCATTTTCTTCTGCTTGGCGGAATAGAACAGCAGCAAATCGGCCAGGGTGTCCTTAGCCATGCCGTAGCTCTGGTAGATGCCGAACTTCAGCGTGCGGCCGAACTGCTCGAAGAACTTCTCGTAGGCCTCGCGGTCGTCATCGCGCATATTCGCCAAATCGGCCTTGATCTTCTTCTCGAGACGACGGGCGATGGCGCGCAGTTGGCCGTTGTGCTGCAGCGTCTCGCGGGAGATGTTCAGCGTGAGGTCGGAGGAATCAACCACGCCGCGCACAAAGCCGAAGTAGTCAGGCAGCAGCTCCTCGCACTTGTCCATGATGAGCACGTTGGCCGAGTACAGGGCGAGCCCGCGCTTGTAGTCCTTCGAGTACATGTCCCACGGCGCGCGGCTCGGCACGAACATGAGGGCGTCGTAGTTGAGCGAGCCCTCGGCGTGCACCGAGATGGTGCGGGACGGATCTTCGAAGTCGTGGAAGTCGGTCTTGTAGAACTCGTTGTACTCTTCCTGGGACACCTCGGACTTCTTGCGCTTCCAAATGGGAATCATGGAGTTGATGGTCTCCACCTCGGTGTAGCTCTCCCACTGGGGCGCGGCCGGCTGCTCGCCCTCGGCCGCCTCAGGCGCCTCAACCTTGCGGCTCTTCGTCACTTCCATCTGGATGGGATAGCGCACGTAGTTGCTGTAGCGCTTGATGAGCTGCGTGAGCCCGTGCTCGCTGGTGAAGGTGCCGAAGGACTCCTCGTCGGTGTCGTCCTTCAAATACACGATGACGTCGGTACCGTGCTCAGCGCGCTCGGCCGGCTTGATGTCGTAGCCATCGACGCCGTTGGACTCCCAGGCCCAGGCCTCGTCCGAGCCGATGGCGCGGGAGACGACACGCACCTTCTTACCCACCATGAAGGCGGAGTAGAAGCCCACGCCGAACTGGCCGATGATGTCCACATCGGTGAGGTCGTCGAGCCCCTTCGCCTCGCCGGGCTCACTTTCGGCGGCAGCCTCGGCCTGGGCAGCTTTGAATTCGAAGGAGTCGGAGTGGGCGATGGTGCCGAGGTTGCGATCGAGCTCGTCTTTGGTCATGCCGATGCCGTTATCGGACACCGTGACCGTGCGCTCATCGGCGGAAAAGCCCACAGTGATGGCCAAATCGTCGCGACCCACGGCCACCGACGGGTCGGTGAGGCTGCGGAAGTACAGCTTATCGACCGCGTCCGATGCGTTCGAGATGAGCTCGCGCAGGAAGATCTCGCGGTTGGTGTAAATGGAGTTGATCATGAGGTCGAGCAGTTTCTTGCTCTCGGTCTTGAACTTGCGCATAGGTTCTTGTCCTTCTTTCATACGGTCGGGAGACGCATACCGCTTCAGTGTAGGCCGCGCGCAGGCAGTATCTCGCGGATGCAATCGGGCTGTACGTCAGTCGTTGACCTGCGGCGACAGAGGCGTTAGCAGTCTCCCTTTACGAGTGCTAATAGCACATTGTACGCAGAAGGAAACCTAAGTCAATACTTATCAAGTTTTCCTTATGTTTGAGTGGGGGAAGGGGCGCAGGCACCTCCGACAATGAATCAAACAGGGGTCCTCGGCTGGGCCCCGCCAAAGCAACTCGCACAGACTAGTGCTCGCGATCGATGAGGTCGATGAGCTCTTGGCGGGAATGGACGTCGGCCTTCACGTAGATGTGGCGAATGTGAGACTTCGCCGTGTTGAAGGATATGGTGAGGTTCTGGGCGATGTAGTCGATCGAGCGGCCGCGCACCAGAAGCTCAAATACATCGCGCTCGCGCGGCGACAGCCCGTAACGCTCGGCCACCGCATCACAGCGCACCCGGTAATGGCCCGGGCGCCGCCCTTCTTCCGCGGCATCGTCCAAAGCCACATCGGAGAAAGAGTCGCCGTCTTCTCCGTGTCCTGGCCCGCCATTCCGACCGCCTTCGCCATCCCGCGCCACATCGCCCTCGTCGTTTTCGCTCTCCTCGAATACCATCGTCGCCCTTTTCGCCGACACCACATCAGCACCGCAATCGCGAGGTCCCCCCTCCGGGCGCAATGCATCGCCGATCAGGCGGTCGTTCAAGACCAGCATGGAAACCACCAGCAGCGCAAAAACCATGGCGACCGAGATGACCTCCAAGGACAAGCTGCCGTCGCCCTGGCTGCGCACGATTTCCAAACCGCCCAGCCATCCGAGAGTTGTTCCCAGGGCGGAAGCTCCGCGGCCCAGACCGAACACCAGTATCGGAGAAAGGCACGACGAGTAGGCCACATAAGCGAGCAAGCACCAAATCACCAGCATGAAGCAATTGTAGGCAGCCGTAACAAATTGACCGCCGAAGCCAGTCCCTCCCACCAGCGGCGTAACGAGAATGCACGCCGCCACGACAATAATGATGGGATAGTACAGGCGACTCACGTCAAACTGACGCCGCAGCAGACCTATCACCGCGAACAACACGGCAGCCACAATCGCAGTGCAGAAAATAATGAGCGCGCCATCATCATTGAGCGAGCTAATGGAGGAATGGGGCATCGAGAAGCCGCGGGACACACCCACGACGACGGAGAATACCGCCACCGCCACCAACAGCCTCACGAAAAACCCTCTCAGAGAGGACGGCCCCTCCGGCCGAGGCTTCTCGTCCTCGGAAGACCACTCGGCGTTGGTAAGCGTAGACGCCACCGCCAAGATCGGGAGAAAGGCCGTGAACACTATGCTCACGGGATCGGGCAGGCCCACGGCCATGAAGTAAATCATGGCTGCAAATACGAAGGACGCCGCCGTATACATGGCCGCCTCGCGAGCCGGCACCTTCGAGTACACGACGCCGAACCTCAGCACGATGAACGACGTCCCCACGCCCGTCAGCGCGGCACTCGAAATAAGGTAGAGGTTGGCGCCCGCTCCCCAGCTGGATGAGATATAGGTGGCACCGGTGGCCAGCCCCACAACCACGGCTATCGCAATGAGGAACAGGTTGCTGCCCACGAGCCGGCTCGTGAGGCCACGCATGAGGGAAAGCACGACGAGCGCGACGCCCAGGGCAAGCGTCGAAACCAGGTATGTGAGCGAGATGGTATCGGGGGGCAGATCAGAGGCGGCCGAGGGGAAGACGAGCACATTGCTGTTGTACGACACCCAAATCCAAGCGTAGTAAAAACCGAAGCCCACCAGCTTGAGGGCGGGCCACTGCTCTTCTATGGTCATACCGAGACGCGTCGGCGCCAACTCACTGTTGGACGCGAACGCCTCCTGGCTGTCGCCGAATCGTTTACGCATGCGCTCTCCCCATGATAGGCGGCTCATACTCCCCATGGCCGCACTGCGAACCGAAGAGCGGGTATTGGAACCCCGCTCATCCCACGGCTCATATTGTATACCCTCGGATATTGGCACAAGCCCCCCTGTCGAATTCCCATGGCGGCACAACCCGCCTCCTCCGGTCGACCCTAGCGCTCGGCGACGACGACCACGCCCTCGTCGCATTCGCTGGGAACCTGGGCAGTGTCCCGTTGGGGCTTCGCCGCCCGACTCAGAAGAGGAAAGCTGATGGCGTGAGCCGGGCACACGTCCTTGCATTCCCCACACTTGGTGCATTCAGCCAAGGAAACCGAATGCTCTGGATGATGGAGATCGATTCCCTCGGGACACACATCGGCGCAACGCGAGCAACTGCCCCCAGAACGCTGCAGGCAGGACGCCTCGGCCACTGTCGGTCGGAACGTGCGGTTCAGCCGGGATATCAGCCCGAGGAGGGCGCCCAACGGGCAGAACCGATGACACCATTTCCGCAGGAGCACAATCTCCAGCACGAGAATGATCGGGAACACCACAAGCGACAGCGTAATCTCGCTGAACTGGAACAAGCGCCACAGAGCGATGAACGTG
Organism: uncultured Adlercreutzia sp.; assembly: GCA_947426355.1. Lineage (GTDB taxonomy): Bacteria > Actinomycetota > Coriobacteriia > Coriobacteriales > Eggerthellaceae > Adlercreutzia. The sequence continues at coordinate 5,853 of CANEDU010000097.1, forward strand.
GCGACCGAAAGGCCTACCGGGCAAATGAGGCAGAACACTGGAAACCCGAAAGCGGCCGTGGTAAGCACCGTAGCCCCCAGCACCCAGTTGCGAGAATCGTTGATTCCATCACGCTCGGCCGCCGTCGGCCTGTCGTCCTTGCACTCCTTAATACCGAAAACGCGGCGCAGCAGCGGCACGGGGCAGCCCCAGGCGCAGAAGGCGCGGCCCACCAGGACCACCAAGGCCACCACAATGGCAAGGCCAATCAGCAGCGGCGGCACGATGGTGCGCGAGGCAATAGCCGCCTCGATGGCGCCCAGCGGGCAGATGGCGGCAATGTCGCCGATCCCCCACGCCGAAGGCGTTCCCGTACCCGTATGCACGGCCAGCCCAACACCGACCAGGCCCAGCACGCCAACGGCGGCCAGGGTTCGCTTCGTTTTCGACTTCATCGGTTACGCCCCCATCTCGCTGCCGTCTTCCACTATCGTGCGCCCGAGGCGGTCGGCCGCCTTGGGCGGCACCACCACAATGCCGCGTCGCGTGCCACCGGCAAAGGTTCCGTACACCAGCGCTGTGCACTCGAACTCGCACTGTCCGCAGCCATTGCACAGCGCGGCGTCTATCACTGGGTGACCATCGGTAAACGTCAGCGCCTCGAAAGCGCACGAGCTCTCGCAAACGGTGCAGCTCTGGAAATAAGACAGGCAGCGGTCTTTCTGCACCACCGCCACGCCCAGCTTCTCCGCCGACTCGTCGAAGGGACGCAGAGCGCCCGTAGGGCATACCTCGATGCACTTGCCGCAGAAATCGCAGTACCCCTTGTGAAAGTCGAGCACCGGCGTGCGGGCCCGCAGAAACCCATCGCCCACGGTGGCGAGAGCAACGGCCCCAGTCGGGCACACGCTACGACAACGGTCGCACTTGAGGCACGCGGCGGCAAGGGCGCCCTCGTCCTGGCCGCCCGGCGGACGAAGCAGCTCGTTATCTCCAGCGAAGGCCACACCGGCCCCGCCCACGCCCGCGCCCACAGCGCAGACCGCGGCAAGACCGACGAAGCTGCGACGCGTCAGCGCGGGCGCCATTACCTCACCGCGCCTTCCGCAACCCCATCGCCGGCATCATCGACGTCCCAAGCGGGCCGAATCTCGACCACCTCGTCGCCCAGGGAAAGCTCATGGGCGATCTCCTCGAAGAACGCCGCCTCGGATTCCACGTATCCGCGAGTCATCTGCGCAAGCCCGCGATAGAAATCCGTCTCGGCAAACTTGTCCACGGCATCGCATAGAGAGGAGAGCCAGTTCTGCTGATGATGAACGAAGAAGCTGCGGGCCAGCGCCATGGCCTCAGAGAAGGCCTCCTCATCTCCCTCGTCAAGAGCTGTGTTTGCGCGTTC
>CANEDU010000098.1 GCA_947426355.1 uncultured Adlercreutzia sp.
GGGAATGACGTAGATGGAGATGACGTCCATCCAATCGCTCACGGCGCTGCCGCCCTCGATGAACAAGCCCACGGCCACAGCAGCCACGGCAACGATGCCCACCGATACCGCTCGCGACAGCCCCAGCTGCCCCTGGAGCGCCTCCACGGGCGCCTCGAACAGGTTCATGAGACTCGTAATGGCGGCAAACACCACGGCCACGAACAGGATGATGGCGAAGATGCCGCCAAAGGGCATCTCCTGGAACACCTGGGCCAGGGTGATAAACAAAAGCGGCGGCCCGGAGGATACATCGAGCCCGAAGGCGAACACCGCCGGCACCACCACGCAGGCGGCCACCAGACCGGCAATGGTGTCGAAGATGGCGACGTTCTTCGCTGCATCCACCACATCCACGTCCTTCTTGAGGTAGCTGCCGTACACGAGCGTGCCGCAGCCGGCCAGCGACAGGCTGAAGAAGGCCTGGCCCAGGGCATATACCCAGGTAGTGGGGTTCAGCAGCGCCTCCCAGCGAGGCACGAGCAGATACATATAGCCCGCTTCTGCCCCCGGCAGCGTGGCCACGCGAATGGCAATGATGACGAACAGCACGAAGAAGGTGGGCATGAGCACCTTGTTCACCTTCTCGATGCCTCGGGACACGCCGAGGATCATGATGCCGAAGGTGATGGCCAGACCCAGCAGGTGGAAGCCCACGTTGCCGAAATCCGACGCGATGGCGCCGAAGAACGCACCCATGTCGGTTTGGGCCATGAGATCGCCGTCGATGGAGGCCACCAGGTAGTTGCACGCCCAGCCGAGTACTACCGCGTAGCCGATGGCGATGGCCAGCGAACCCAGCGTGGGGATAAGGCCGATGAGCTTGCCGATGATGCCGCCGTCAGCCTTGCGCATTTCCACGGCCTTGGCGAAAGCGCCCATGGGGCCGGTGCCCATGGCGCGACCGAAGGACATCTCGCCGATTACGCCGGAAAAGCCGATGAGCGCAACGAAGATGAGGTAGGGGATGAGGAACGCCGCGCCGCCAAGCTGGGCCACACGATAGGGGAACAGCCAGATGTTGGCCATGCCCACGGCGCTGCCCACGCAGGCCAGGATGAACCCGGTGCGAGTCGTCCAGGTGTCGCGTCGCTTTTTGCCGCTCGCGCCATCGCCCGTCTCCTCGCCGATTTCAATGGCTCGCGCCTCTTCGGCCACAAAATTGTCGTTCTTGGGTGCCACGGTTGTCCTCCTTGTGCATCAGTCGTTCCATTTTATCGGAAGAGCGCACCGCCGTCGGCAACAGAATGGCCCAAGGGAGATTGTTTGCGAAGGTCTCTCTTGCAATGCATGAAAAAGTAGATATAATACATGCATAATGAAACCGAATGAAAAGAGGGTAGTATGCCTGCGCTGCAAGTGCGGGATTTCCCCGCGATGCTTTACGATGAGCTGAAGGAATATGCTGCTCGTAATCACCGTTCAATTGCGCAGCAAACCGTCATTGCCGTAGAAGAGATGCTTGAGGCGGCTGAGTCGACTATGCAATTTGGCGGATTGGAAGAGCGTGATCGAATGCAAAAGTTTGGCAGAGGAGAAATGCCACATCGCCATCTTCAGCAGGTATGGCCGCGCAGTCGAACGGTCAGCGAAGAGCGTATTCGACAACGTCGGCAAATACTCGCTAATTTCGATATGATAGATTGGAAGGGGACGCCGTCGACTCCCGAGGATATCGTCGCGTTTGTAAACGAGGGAAGAAGCGAGCGCATAGAGCGCATTATGGCCGCAGTCGATTCGCCTGATTTTGGCGAGTAAGGTAGGCCTGCATGATTGTTATCGATGCGAATGCGGCAGTAGCTATAGCCAAAGATACCGAAGAAGGCAGAGCTTTGCGGATGCTTCTTGATAAGCCTGAATGCATTATGGCTCCGCGTCACTTTCTCGAGGAAATGGGTAATGTTGCGTGGAGATATGCCGCTATCGGGGGCCTGTCCGAAGAAGACGCCCTGTGTCTCTTCTGGAACGCGGCAGAGCTCGTTGATTACTATGCGGATACCGAGCCATTGCTTACAGAGGCCATACATGAGGCTATCCTTAATAATCATCCCGTATACGACATGATTTACCTTGTGCTGGCTCGTCGCAATGCGGCAACGCTCTTCACACTTGATAAGAAGTTGCGCACAATCTGCGAATCGAGTGGCGTGAACTGCATAGGAATGGGACGGCTCTAAGCCCTGTGCTATTATTGGACCCAACTTGAAGTACATAGTCTGCCGCCGGGTAGGCGCGAAGCGCTCACTGAGCGAGCATCGTTAGGCCTTTGAAGATGCTCGCCCCGTGGGCGCTTTTTGTTTGTCCGGCGCGCGTGCGATTCGGCCGTGGGAGGCCGAAGAGGAGAAAGGATCGCAGCATGAAGCAGTTCGTCACGGAAGAGTCGTTTTGGGAGCTGTTTCCCGATGCGCGCATCGGCATCGTGGTGGCCCATAACATGAAGCCCACCGCTGAGGTGGCGCCCGAGGACGCCGCCGCTATTGCGCGAGCGCTCGCCGAGGCCAACGGCAAGGCCGACCAGCACCTGGAGAGCAACACCATCTCCCAGAACGAGGTGGTGGCCGTCTGGCGCGACGCCTACCAGAAGTTCAAGACCAAGAAGGGCGCCCGCTGCTCCATCGAGAATCTGCTCAAGCGCGTGCTGAAGGGCAATCCTGTGGGCTCCATCACGCCGTCGGTGGATATCTACAACACCGTGTCGCTCAGCTGGGCGCTGCCGGTGGGTGGCGAGGACATCGATGCCATGGACGGCGACATTCGCCTCGGCATCACCCAGGGCGGCGACGCTTTCCGTCCGCTCGGCGAGGAAGAGGACGCTCCCACGCTGGAAGGCGAGCTGTGCTACTTCGATAACGCCGGCGCCATCTGCCGTTGCTGGAACTGGCGCGACGGGGAGCGCACGGCGCTGACCGATGAGTCGAAGAAGGCCTTCCTCATCATCGAATCGGTGGACCCGGCCCGTGCCGACGATTTGGCCGCCGCCACCGATCAGCTGGCCGACATGGTCGAGCGCTATCTGGGCGCCGACATCTTCGCCAAAGAGGTCATTACCCGCGACAACCCCGTCATGGTGATTGACGAGTAGCGCAGGCGCGCAAGGGGGCAAGGGAGCAAAGAGGCGGGGCGCGGGCTGGCCTCGTCGGCTGCATCATCGGCCTCAAGCTCGTCAGCGGGAACGAGGCCTAGGCTTACGGCGGGTCCTCTGGTTCGCATCCAAGGGCATATGTCAGTGCGAGAAGGGCGGCGACGGAGGCGGGCGCGACGGGCAAAGGTTGGCAGGCGGGTAGAAACGGCCGGCTGCCCGTATAAGGGCGTCGGTTAAGATGGCAGCGCCGCGCGTGCATCGCTCGACTGACGCGCTAGAACTCCTCGCCGTACGTGCGCAGCGTGTCAATGAGCTCCTGGCGGCTGTGCACGCTCGCTTTGCCGTAGATGTTGCGCAGATGGGTGCGCAAGGTGCTCTCGGTGATGCAGAGGCGCTCTTGGATTACGGCGTTGTTTTTGCCCTCTACGACGAGGAGGGCAATCTCCTCTTCGCGCTTCGAGAGCCCGAATTCCTGAGTTGCCTGCTGCAGGCGCAATGTGCGGGACTCCTCCGAATCGAGCGCAGGCGCTTTTGGATCGCTGCGTCGCTTGAACCAGCGACTCACGTCGCTCTCGCTCATGACGAACGCGGCGTTCGCCACGATAAGCACGATTACGAGCGATATGGTAATCGGAGCGGACAGATGGGTGGCGGGCAGTACGTAATCGACGCCTAATTGAGTAATGGTACTGCAAATGGTCAGCGCCCCTTGGCCGATGGCGAATACGCAGGCCGCCGTAAGGCGTGAGCGCAGGGCGATGCTGCACCACAGCGTCCAGGTGAAAATGCGGAAGAAGGACCAGCTGGTGCCGATGGCGAACGCCTCGTACTGCTGGTTTCCACTTTCCAGCACGAGCACCAGAATGACGCTGCCGACGAACAAAGGAGTGAGCCAGCGGTATAAGACCGTGAAGTCGAGACGCTCTATGCGGCGCGCTGCGATGGCGGCTGTCACGAGGGACACGGTTAGGCCGGCGAGGAGCGTGTACAGCTCGGCGGAGGGCGATTTTGTTTCGGAAAGTGTGTTTATCACGAGAATGACGCCGCCCAAGATGCCCACGCCAACGAATAAGCGCCAGGGCGGTCGCCGCAGGGTTTTTGCGCCCGTGGATTCGCTGGGCGAGAGCGCCATAAAAGAGTGGTCCGCGCGCAGCGTCCACAGCAGAGCGCCCGACACCAGGGGCAGGGCTGTGTGCACGATCAGAGCTGGCAGAGGAGTGAGGCCGGCAACGAGCAGGCACAGGGCGAAGGTGAGCGCATAGCCGAGCGCTACGCACAGCAGCGTATCGCGAAAACGCACGCGGCAGAGACATTCGGCCCATAATAGAAACAGCGCGGCCTTGGTCGCCTTCAGTCCATAGCCGATGAGCAGGCCGGTCGGCAGGTCGAACACCCAGCCGCAGAGATACTTGATGGCTGTCGCCGCGCAGATTGCCAACGGGGCGCCCCATACGAGGATGGGCTGCTCCATCAAGGGTCCGCGACGCTGGCTCAGGAGCGCAAGCGCGCCCAGCAGCACAACGAAGAGCGCGGTTTCAAGGTGGCTGCCGGCTGTCACCCAGGAGGCGCCACCCTCTTGCGGCGACGGGAAGAGGGTGGGGGAGATGCCCACGGTCTGCCAGCCGAGGTAGAACCCAAGACCGCCCGTGAGTACAGCGAAAGCGGTGGGCGAGAGGCTGCCGGCGAGGGCGACGGGCCTCATCGTGGTCGAGTTGTTCATGAAATGTTCCTCCCCAGGATGCAGATGAGCGCCTCAAAGTGGTTTGAGGTATCTGCGGTACAAGGATGCCGGCGCCCCGCGGCATCGATATGCGCTGGGGTTAGTTTACCAGAGTAGGCTGATTTAGAGCGCTGCTAGCTTCGTGGGAAATCCCAGGTAAAGCGCAACTTCTAGAAGAATACCTCAACCTTACCCCAAGACTACCACGCTATTTTCTGCAATACCTCATTCCGCTGATTGACGTTAGTTCAGCGCCAGCGCTTCAATACATGCGGCCCTGGCGGGCAGATTGCCCGCCCCAACGAGAGAGGAAGATGGTATGAGAAGACCGATGGCTGCTGCGGCGTGTTGCATCGCCATTTCGGTAAGCCCGCTGCTGGCGGGGTGCGCGCCGTCGACATCTACGGACGCTCAGGAGCCCAACGCGGGTGCGGACACTGCTCAGGACGCGTCCGCCGAACCGATCAAAGAGGCGCCGAAGACTAATTACAAGGATGGCACCTATACCGGAGAGGGAGAGGGCATGGGCGGCCCCATTACGGTGACGCTTACCGTGACCGATGGCGTTATCGCCGTTGACGAAATTACCGAGGCGGGTGAAACGCCCGGCGTAGGCGGCAAGGAAGCGGTGTCCGACGGTACGTTTAAGCTGCAGATTGAAGAGGCCCAGTCGGCCGAGATCGATGGCGTTACGGGCGCCACCATGACCTCGGGCGGCGTGCAGGAGGCCGTGGAAGCGGCGCTGGCTCAGGCCAAGTAAATGCGTCACCGCCCGTAGGGGCTTTTCAGGGAGGCGGCGGCTGCGACGGGTCACGGTGATGAGGCCCGGGTGCGAGGGAGTCGCCGGCAACAAACAGAAGGAGAGAACTATGAGCATGAATCGTCGTCAGTTCTGCGCTCTGGGCACCGCTGGTGCTCTGACCGCCATCGCCGCCGGCATGGTTGGTTGCGCAAGCGAAAGCGACAAGCTGGCCGACACCGGCGCTGCGGCGCCTACGGCCACGGCTATCGGGGACGCCAACGTGAATTTCGGCCAGGAGGTCGACGTCCTCGTGGTGGGCGCTGGCATTTCCGGCATGTTCGCCGCCATCGACCCGGCTGCTGCGGGCAAAAACGTCCTCATCGTGGACCAGAACGCTACTTATGGCGGCGACGCCATCTACTCGGCCGCTTGCCAGATGTGCTCTACGGCGAAGCTGACCAAGGAGGAGCGTCCCGAGAAGTATATGAGCCCCGAGGAGGTACGCGAGAAGTTCGCGCCCTACTACGAGGATAATCCGGAGGGGCTCGATCGTACCGTGCTGCTGCAGGATTGGGGCGGCCGCTATATCGATCGCATGCACTATGACTGGGGCTATCAGTTCCAGGAGCTGCGCGAGAGCCCGTACCATCAGGCCTTTTTCCCGAAGGACGGCCTGTGCACGATGATGAGCGAGTTCGAGCTGATTAACGAGAAGGTGACCGAGGCCGGCGCCCAGTATCTGTTCGAGACCACGTTCAAGACGCTGATCGTCGACGAGACCGGCGCTATCGCCGGCGCTCGCTTCACCCAGAAAGACGGGTCGGTTCTCGATATCAAGGCCCAGGCTGTGGTGCTGGCTACGGGCGGCTATGTGTCTAATCAGGAGTGGATGGTAAAGTACGCTCCCGAGTGGGCGTTCATCGGCAATATCGTGTCGGGCCGCAAGGGCGACGGCATCGCCGCCGGCATCGCTGCGGGCGGTACGCTGTCGGGTATGGCTGCGTCGGGCAATCTGAACCCGCGCTACGAGGCGGGCCACATGCTGGGCACGTTCTACCCCCTTATCGGCTTGCTGCCGAACGGTAAGCGCTTCTACTGCGAGACGGCTGTGCATGACGCCGCCACGGGCTGCCTTGCCGCCGGGTACAACGAGTGGTACAGCATTTGGGACAGCACGGCCCAGAACGGTATCGACCAGGAAGTTATCGCCCATGCCGGCGACGCCATTCAGACGGCGGCCTCCGTGGAGGAGCTGGCCGAGAAGACGGGTCTGGCTCTCCAGACCGTGCAGGACGCCCTGGCCAACTGGGACACCATCTGCGACAACCAGGAAGACCCCGACTTCGGCAAGACGCTGTTCCTGCAGAAGCTGCAGCCGCCCTACTATTTCCTGCGCAACTACCCTGTGCGCTACAAGAGCTGCGGCGGCCTGACGGTCAGCGATCGCATGGAAGTGCTGGACGAGGCCGGCGCGCCGATTCCCCATCTGTACGCATGCGGTTGCACCGCCGGTACTGAGGATATTGTTCCTGCTGCTGGATCGGGAATGCTCGTCTCTGTGACGCTTGCTGAAGATCTCGCCTAAAGGGCAATTGCGGGCCT
>CANEDU010000099.1 GCA_947426355.1 uncultured Adlercreutzia sp.
CCTGGTCGGCGAAACCAGCCTCAATCAGCCTAGCGGGGTCGGCCTCGGCGTGCTCGGCGAAATCGGCTTCGACCTTCTTGGCGGGGTCGACTTCGGCTTCCCCGGCGGAATTGGCCTCGCCCTGCTCGGCGAAATCGGAGCTGGCGCCCGCGCCGTGGGCCCGCACGGCGAGCTCCAGCGACGGGCGCATACGGCCCTCGCGCTCCAAGGCGTCGGGATAGGCGTTTTTCCAGGGTTTCTCTTCTTCGTTCATAAGCCCAGTATACCCGCCCTGCGTTTTTCCCTCCCATTTTTCGCAAGAAACGCGAGTTGTTAGCAGTTCGCTTCTTCGAATCAGCGGCCTTCATGACTGAATTTATCACATTACGTTAATTTTGCGAGCGAAATGAGCCCTCTCGCACGCCTGACGCAAACGGGCATGTCTAACAACTCGCCTTTTTGTGCAAATTATCCAGAAAAGTTTGCCGTACCCTCTCCCTGCGACTCGCTCGCAACATCACGCCTGTCGCGGCTTGCCCGCTACGCTCCGCCTTACGCACCGCCCATCGCGGCTTCACCGCTGCGCTCTGCCCGCGGCGCCCCGCCTGTTGAGGCTTCTCTGCCTCGCTCTGCCCGCGGCGCCCCGCCCGCGGCACCCTGCCCACGGCGCTCCGCCTGCCGCGATTTCCCTGCCGCGCTCTGCCCTCCTCATACGCACTCAAATGAAGATTTCCCGCGTAATGCGGGGCATTTGCGCTGAGGCGGAGCCAACGGCCCGTTGTCGTGCTAACTTGTAAAGCTGCACAAAACGGGGGGTTTCACTTGATCGATAGCCGCAACAATAATCTCAAGAAGCAGAAGGGGTCCGAAGCATCCGACGTCCTCAAACGGGCGGCATTCTTTGTCGCTACGGTGCTCATCGGCTTTCTGCTGCTCGAGCTGCCTTGGAATCCCGAGGTTTTCGCCATTCCGGGAAGCTATGTCGTAGCCAACCTGCTCATCCTCGGACTCGGCTGCGCGGTTTTCTACTTCGCAGGCCAGCGAACGCGCGCCTCGCTCGCGATCTTCGCAGGCATCTGTCTTCTCGCGGGTACGGCTAATTTCTTCATCATTACCTTCAAGGGGCAGCCCATCGTGCCCGCTGACCTGTTTGCGCTGAACACGGCGGCGTCGGTGGCCGGAGGCTACAGCTTGTTCATTACCGGGCAGCTTATCTTCTGTGCGGCCCTGTTCGCCGGCTTCTGCGTCGCCCTGGCGAAGCTCTGCCCCAAGCGACCCCTTGCAGGATGGGACGTTGCCGCGAACTGCACGGCGGCGCTGCTGCTCGTCTGCCTTGGCGTCATGCAGTTTAACAACGTGGACATCAAGGAGGAGTGCGATGTCACCGTGGACGTCTGGGATGTGCGCGGTTCCTACGGGACCCAGGGAACGGCGCTGTGCTTCCTCTCTCGCGCCCAGGAGCTCACGCCCACCGAGCCCGACGGCTACTCGCCTGAGACTCTCGACGCCATCCTCGGGCCCTTCAACCGTCCCGGCCCCGAGCTCATTCAAGCTTCTGACGAGGCCGGCGCGCAAGACACCGCAGGCTCCACGCCCGAGCAGGCGCCTCCGGCCGAGCCCTTCGACGGCCCCAACGTCATCGCCATCATGAACGAGACCTTCTCCGACCTCTCGGAATACCCCGGCCTTGAGAACAGCAACGCGGCTCCGACGTTTTTCCACGAGGTGGCCGCCGACGCTCTCGCTTCCGGCGACGTGTACGTCTCGGCCATGGGCGGGGGCACCTGCAACAGCGAGTTCGAGTTCCTCACCGGCGCCTCTATGGGCAACATGGGCGGTGGCGTGTACCCCTACGTGCTTTACGATCTGGAAGGCGTGGACAACCTGGCCTCCTACTTCCGCAACTTGGGCTACGGCACCCACGCCATCCATCCGGCCGAGGCTGCCAACTGGCGCCGCGACCGCATCTACGGGCAGCTCGGCTTCGAAACCTTCGACGATATCACCACGATGGAAGGCGCCGACACTTTCCGCGACCTCACCACGGACAAGGCCACTTACGAGCGAGCGCTTCAGAAAATCGACGAGAACGATGGGCCGCAGTTCATCTTCGACGTCACCATCCAGAACCACGGCGGCTACGACACGGGGCTCGTGCCCGCAGAAGACGCCGTGCAACTTGATTCCGATACCGTGATGAATCCCGAGGTGGACGAGTTCCTCGCGGCCATGAAGCGCTCCGACGAAGATTTGCGCTGGCTCATCGACGAGCTGAACGCGCGCGAGGAGCCCACCATCGTCGTGTTCTTCGGCGACCACCAGCCCGGCTTCGCCGACTGGCTCTTCGAGGCCACCCACGGCATTCCCGTGGAGGGCGCCGACTTGGAAGAGGTGCAGACGCGCTACCGCACGCCCTACTTCATCTGGGCCAACGCCGCCGCGCGGGCCGAGGACGCGCCGACGCGGCTGACGGAAATCGGCGACGCCTCGGTCACGAGCCTGAACTACCTCGCGAGCCTGCTCGTCGATGCGGCGGGGCTTCCCTCCACGACCCATTCGCGCTACATGACTTCGCTGCGCCAGATGGTGCCCGCGGTGAACCTGAACGGCTATCGGGACGCCGAGGGCCTGTGGCACTGGTTCGGGGAAGAGACGGCAAGCGAGGCCCAGGAGAAAGCCCAAGAGGCCCTAAACTCCTATAGGATCGTCCAGTACGACAACCTCTTCAACCAGGATTCAGCGTTTCGCGAGGCGTAAGCGCGCTACAGGTTCTCGCGCACCCAGGCGATGTTGGCCTGAACGGTGGCGATGAGCTCGTCGGTGGAATCAAAGGCGCGCATGGCCCGCAGCCACTCCACGAACTCGACCTCGATGGCCTGGCCGTAGATATCCTTATCGAAATCGAGGATGTGCACCTCGATGTTCTCCTTGGCGGTGTCGGCGAAGGTAGCGGGGATGCCCACGTTCACGGCGGCCTTGTAGCGCTCGCCTTCCACCACGGCGTAGCAGGCGTAGACGCCCTCGCCGATGGCGAGCAGCAGAGGGGGCACTTCCAAATTCGCCGTGGCGAAGCCGAAGTCGCGGCCCTCGCCGCGGCCCGGACGCACGGTGCCCTCGAGCGTATAGGGGCGTCCGAGCAGACTTGCGGCCTCACGGGCTTTGCCCTCGCTTAAAAGGCCTCGGATGCGCGTGGCCGTCACCGGTACGCCGCCTTCGGCCACGAGCTCGTGGCCATGCACCGCCATGCCCCGCTCGGCGCCCCATGCCCTCAGACTCTCCACGTTGCCGGCGGCCTTGCGTCCGAAGTGGAAGTCGCTGCCGATATGGATATGGCTCGGCACGGCGCTGCCGAAGCAGGCATTCAAAAAATCCTCGGGGCTTTGGGCCGCGAACTCGCGGGAAAACGGGAGCACCACCACCGCATCCACGTCGAGCTCGGCGAGCTTGGCGATGCGCGTCTCGTTGGTCATGAGCTTCTTCAAGCGATCGGCGGCGAATATCTCATCGGGGTCGATGTCGAACGTGATGACCGCCGAGGGCACCTCCTCCTCGCGGGCCGTGTTGACCGCCTCGCCGATGATAAAGCGGTGCCCCTCGTGCACGCCGTCGAAGACGCCGAAGGCCACCGAGGCGCGATCGAGAATCGCATCTTCGAAGGCGGGGTCGTTTCTAAAGATCACTACAGCCACGGGACACTCCTATCGGAAAGACGCAGCGCGAGGCGAACTGCCTCTTGTCGCTGTGATACTCGTACACAGCCACGATGCGGTTGGCGGCCACGAGTGCCACCAGCTCGCCGGCGCGAGGCGGCTCGCAGCTCGGGCGCACGCCGGCCGTGCAGGCGCACAGCTCCGCTGCCGGATCGACGCTGCGACGCTCGAAAAGCTCCACGGCATCGACGCGCAGGGGGTTTCCGTTGCGCACCCGCGCCGCGGTCTCGTCATCGAGATAGATAAAGCGCATGCCCAGCACCTTGAGCGGATCGAGAGCGGCGCGCTCTCCCACCTCTTCCAAAGCCTCCAGGGTGACGCAATCGGCCAGACCGACGGCCCCGGCGCTTGTGCGGCGCAGCGCTCCCACATGGGCCGGGCACCCCAGACTGTTGCCGATGTCGCGGGCCAGCGCGCGGATATAGGTGCCCTTCGACACCGCAAACGCGATGTCCCACCGGGCCGGCTCGGTACCGTCAGCCCCCCAAATGCCCAAAAGCTCGGCAGAGTACACCTCGATATCGCGCGGAGCCAGATCGATGACGCGCCCCTTGCGGGCGGCGTCGCAAGCCTTGGTCCCCCCTACCTTGATAGCCGAGTACACCGGCGGCAGCTGCTTGGATTTGCCCACGAGCCCCGCCACAAAGACGCTGGCGAAGAAGGGATCGAACACCTCGTTGGGCACCTCGCCCGCGCGGATGACCTCGCCGTCGCAATCGTCGGTATCGGTGGCGGCGCCGAAGACGACCGAGACCACATAGGACTTGTCGTGGCCCGTGAGGAACTGATCGAGCCGCGTGGCAGGCCCCACGCACAGCGGGAGCACCCCCGAGGCCAAAGGATCTAAGGTGCCCGTGTGCCCGATACGGCGCTCGCCGAAAATGCGGCGGGCACGATTCACCACGTCGTGGGAGGTCATGCCGCTCGGCTTGTCCACCGCAAGCACCAGGCACAGATCGGTCGTTCCCCGCTTCACCCTTAGGCCTCCGGAAGTTTCGGGGCCTCGATGCCGAGGCGCGCGGCCACGCGGGCGACGGCGCCCTCGAGACTGTCATGGATAGTGAAGCCGGCCGCGGCCCTATGCCCACCGCCGCCGAACTCGCCGGCAATGGCGGCCACGTCGGTATCGTCCTTGGCCCGGAAGCTCCCGCGCACCTCGCCATCCTGCTCACGCAGCATGCAGGCGACGCGCACCCCGCGCAAGGAGCGCAAGAGGTCGATCATGGGCTCGGCGTCGGCCTTCACGGCGCCGCATTCGGCGAAATCGGCCAGCGACAGCCACGAGAGCGCCGCCTCGCCGTCAGAGCGCAGGCTCATATGGGCCACGGTGCGCTCTTCAAGCTCTACCGAGGCCAGGGTGCGATTCTGGTAGAAATCACGGGCCACATCGCCGGGGTTCGCGCCGGCCGACACCATTTCCCAGGCGCCCTTGAACGCAGCGGCATCGGTATTGCCGTGTTGGAAGCGGCCGGTATCGGTCATAAGCCCCGTGTAGCAGCACGTGGCCACGAGCCTGTCGCCCGCCGCCTGCAGGCACTTCGCCAGCTCCCAGACGAGCAGCGTGGTGGAGGCGGCATCCGGATCGGTATAGCTCAAATCGCTCATGGCCTGCGGCACCGCGTGGTGGTCGATGGTGACGGTAAGGGCGGCCTCGCTCTGCAGCGCCGCACCATCTCCCAGGCGCTCGACCGTGGGCACGTCAACAGCTATGAAGCAGTCGCAGGGGCCCTCGTAGCGCACGGCAGCCACCAGCGCATCGGCGCCCGGCAGAAAGCGCAGATCGCTCGGCGGCTCCTCGTCGCGAGCGAGCACGCACGTCACCTGCTTTCCCAGTTGGCGCAGAGCCCAGGCAAGGCCGAGGGCCGAGCCCAGACAGTCCCCGTCGGGGCTCACGTGCCCGCAGATGACGAAGTTGTCGCGCGCTTTGAGCGCCTCGGCGATCTTAGGCAGCGTCGTGTTGGTCTGGGGCGTCACCGTCATAGATTAGAACTCCCGATCCTCGGCCGTCGTCTCTTCCTCGATGCGCTTCTCTTGATGCTCGCGCTCGGAAGCCAGGGCGGCCCCGATGGCCTCGGCCTGATCCACCGAGTGGTCGATGTAGAAGCGCAGCTCCGGCGCCACGCGCCAGGCGAGCTTCTTGGCCATCAGAGAGCGGATGTGTCCCGCCGCCGCCTCGAAGGCGGCCTGGGCGCCGGCGTAGCGCTCGGGATCGGTGGTGTAGTAGACGTTGCACACCGAGCGGTCGTAGCTGACTTCGCAGCCGGTAATGGTGACCAGGTGCAGACGCGGGTCGGACACGTCGAACAGAAGGATGCTCGCAATCACCTCGCGAGCCTGCTCGTTGACCTTGCGGTTAGAGGCACCCTGCTTCATGACGCCATCTCCTTGAGTAGAAACTTGCAGATGCAATAAGTATAGGGTTCTGCTATTTGATTGCGTATCTGCAATGGAAAACTAAGCAAAACTGTAAAAGTAGGCGGCGAGGAAGCCCCGTGTCCCCGCGCGCAGGTTGCGCAGCGAACGGAACAGTCCAGTGGACTGTTCCGCCGAGCGAGCCATTGCTTGAGCACGGGGATGCGGGGCTTCCTCGCCGCCGGACGAGCCAGATTACTCGGTGCGCTCGACCTCTTTGATCTGGTAGCCCTCGATGGTGTCGCCCACCTTGAGGTCCTGGAACTTCTCGATGCCGATGCCGCACTCGTAGCCCTGCTTCACGCTCTTCACGTCGTCCTTGAAGCGGCGCAAGCTGGCCATGGTGCCCTCGAAGATGACCGTGCCGTCGCGCACGATGCGCACCTTGTCGTCGCGGTGCATCTCGCCTTCCACGATGTAGCAGCCGGCGATGGTGCCCACCTTCGGCACCTTGAAGGTCTCGCGCACCTCGGCGATGCCGGTGTCCTCTTCCACGATATCCGGGGAGAGCAGACCCACGCGGGCCGCATTGATGTCCTCGATGGCCTGGTAGATGACGCGGTACAGGCGGATGTCCACCTTCTCCTTCTCGGCCTGCACGCGGGACTTGCCCGTGGGGCGCACGTTGAAGCCGATGATGATGGCGTCGGAGGCGGCGGCCAGGGTGACGTCGGTCTCGGTGATGCCGCCCACAGCCGAGTGCACGATGTTGATGCGCACCTCGGACTGGTCCATCTTGTCGAAGGCGTCGCGCAGCGCCTCGATGGAGCCCTGGACGTCGGCCTTCACGATGAGGTTCAGGTCGGTGGTCTTGCCGTCCTCGATGCGGCTGAACAGGTCGTCGAGGCTCATGTGGCTCTTAGTCTCCTGGGCGGCGAGCCGTGCGCGCAGGGCGCGCTCCTCGGCCAGCTTGCGGGCGTCGCGCTCGTCCTCGAACACGCGGAACTCGTCGCCGGCGGTGGG
>CANEDU010000100.1 GCA_947426355.1 uncultured Adlercreutzia sp.
GTCGGGCGCCTCGATGATGCGCAGGGCGCGCCTCTCGGCCATCAAGCGGGACACGAGCCGCGGGCGCGACACCAAGCGGTCTAAGGCAACGGAAGCAGGGCGATGGCCCCTGCAGGCGCTCTGGCGGATAAAACGGGTCATGGGCGTTCCCCTCTCTACGGTTTCGTCAATTGCGAAGCGCAGGATAGGAGCGGGGGCGCCGGCGGGCAACAGGCAAGGCGCCCCAGTGCGATTCGGCCCCTCCTCCTTGCCGAGCGCGCCGCCATGCGGCAATGTACGAGGGTGCCGGGAAGCCCAGCGCAGCATTCCCGCAAGCGCGCCGGCGCAAAACAGGCCTCGTCAGCAAGCGCCAGGAAACAAGGGCGCCGCAGGCAAAAAACCGCAACGACAGCTTTCCGCGAAGACGGCGCAACCTCCAAGGCGCCATCCCGGCACAGCCGCAACAAGCCACCAGGGTCGAGCGCCCCACAAAGAAGCGCCCCGTCATCGTTTTGTGGCGCCAACCCCACGATTCCTCCACGGCCTGCGGGAGAACCGAAGAGATTTCTCCCTGATTTGCGGGAGAATCGAAAGCGACCAAGACCCCAGCCAAAAAAAGAGGGCCTGTTGCCAGGCCCCCGAATATACGAATGCGCGTCTGGTTAGGAGAGCGGCTCCTCTGCCTTAGACGAGCCGGCCTCGGAGGCCAGCGCCTGGGCCTCGTAAGAGAGCAGCTTTGCGATGCGCTCGGAGTACTGCAAGTTCTCAAGCCCCGCCTCGGCGGCCAGATCAACCACCGGCGCGTCGTTCCACAGCGCCTCCAGGCGGTAGTACTCGCGAGTCTCGGGCATGAACACGTGCACGACGATGTTGCCGTAATCCAGAAGCGACCAGCTTCCATCGGGGGACATCTCGCGATGGGTGGGCTTGATGTGCGCATCTTCGCGCAGCTTGTCCTCAATCTCGTCGATGATGGCATCCACCTGGCGGGAGTTGGCAGCCGTGGCGATGATGAAGTAATCAGTCACGCCGATAAGCTCGCGCACCTCCTGCACCATGATGTCGGTGGCCTTCTTCTCATCGGCGGCTTTCGCGGCAATAAGCGCGCACTCGCGCGAGAAGGCGGCCTGCTTTTCAACGGCGTCGGTCATATCTATCCTCACTTTCGAGAAGTTGAATTTCGCGTGCATACCTTAGCACATATCCCCCTGAGAAGAGGCCCGGGAGGGGTGCGCGGAGACCTCTGAGCGCCCCCGGAGAACGCAGTTATTAAAGAAATAGCTTCCACTTCAGCAGCAAGGGTGCTGGGATAGTACCGACAGATGTGCGTTCCTTTCGCTATTTCCCTTAACTGCGTTCGCAGGGGGAAGAAAGCGAAGCGGGCTCCGCGCACCCCTCCCGGGCCTCTTCCCCGCGTTGTTGCTGCAGCTTATGTCAGCTTTAGGGGCGACCCCAGGGAATGGGGTCGGGGTTTGACTCGGAGAGGAAGACCTCCTGTTCGGGCATGTAGGAGTTCCAAACCTCAATGGTGCGCGAGTACATGGGGTGGCGGCGCTCCATGATGAGCAGAACCCAATAGGCGTACACGTCCAAAAACAGCTCGCGCAGATCCGACTTGCCAACCTGCTTGCGGAGCTTCTCGACGGTCTTGCCCTTACGGCCGGGCTCAAGCGCATCGGCGATGTAGATGACCATATCCAAATCGCTCATGCCCACATCTCCCAAGGTATGGCGCTCGATGGCGGCGAGCACCTCGGGCGGCAGCTCGGGAAACTCACGGCCCAAGGCCTCGGCAGCGGTGATGCCGTGGAGCACCCGCGGCATGGCACGCAGCTCCTCGGTAAGCTCCATGCCCAGCTCGTCGGCGCGGGCGAGAATACCCGGATCGTCGTAGCCCTTGTCCCAGTCGTGAAGCAGGCCCGCCACCCGCGCCGCCGTCTCGTCGGCACCGTAAGTGCGGGCCAGCGACGCGGCCGTCTCGGATACGCCGAGGCTGTGCTTGAAGCGATGCGGCCCCACGCGGTCCTCAAGCTCGGCACGGCGCGCCTGGTAGAACTCGTCGCTACGCCAATCGGCCATGGTCGGACTCCTCTCGGTACAAATGCTTTTCTTCAATCATCGCTCGTACCGGCTCGGGTACGAGATAGCGAATAGTGCGCCCTTCCGAGACCCGGCGACGGACGTCGCTCGACGAGATATCCAACCCCGTCACGGCGAAGGGCCTCACATCGAAACCGCGGGCGGACAAATCTGCGAGCGCCGCCGCGTCAAGCTCGTAGCCGGGACGGGTAGCAACCCCGAAGGCGGCAAGGTCGGACAGATCCTCGCTCTTATGCCAGCGTGGCAAGGTGAGGGCCGCATCGGCGCCCGTGATGAATACGAGCTCGGTCCCCTCGGGCAAAGCCGCGCGCAGCTCACGCAGCGTGTCGACGGCATAGGTGACGCCCGGGCGCTCCACTTCCAAAGCGCTCACGACAAAGCCGTCGTTTCCGGCCATGGCGGCGCGAAGCATCTCAAGCCGCTCTTCGCCATCGGTGACAGGGCGGTCGAGCTTGAAGGCGGGGCGTCCCGTCGGAATGAACACCACCGCGTCCAGCTTCAGCGCCTCGCGGGCCTGCTCGGCGCAGACGAGATGTCCCCCATGCACCGGGTCGAAGGTGCCGCCCATGATGCCCAAGCGCCCCAGCTCGCCAGCACGTGCGCGCTCAGCCAGGGTCGCGACGGTCGCATCCACGGTGGCTAGGCCCTTACCTGGCCCGCGCCGCGCAGCACGTACTTGTAGGACGTGAGCGCGTCGGCGGCGAAGGGCCCGCGGGCGTGAATTTTCTGGGTGGAGATGCCGATTTCGGCACCAAGGCCGAACTGCCCGCCGTCGGTAAAAGCCGTAGAGGCATTGGCGTACACGGCAGCCGCGTCCACCTGCGCGAGGAAGGCCTCGATGGCCTCCTCGTCGGCGGCGACGATGGCCTCGGAATGCTTGGTGCCGTAGCGATTCACGTGGTCGATAGCCGGCTGCAGCCCTTCCACGCAGGCAACCGCAAGCTCCGGCCCGAGGTACTCGGTCGCCCAATCATCCTCGGTGGCAAGCACTGCATCGGGGTTCTCCCCCGTCGTGGCCAGCCCCGCCGCCTCGGCAACGGCCAAGGCGCGGGCATCGGCGTGAACGAGCACGCCGGCCTCTCTCATATCCTGCAGGATGGGAGGAAGCACCGCCTCGGCCACCGCGTCATCCACCAGAAGCGTCTCGGCGGCGTTGCACACGCCAAAACGGCGGCACTTCGCGTTCTTGATGATGGCCTGCGCCATCTTAGGGTCGGCCGAGGCGTGCACGTATACATGGCAGTTGCCCGTGCCCGTCTCGATGACCGGCACCTTGGCATGTTCCACGCAATGGCGGATGAGCCCCGCGCCTCCGCGCGGGATGAGCACGTCCACCAGGCCGTGCAGGCCCATGAGCACATCGGTGGCCGCCCTATCGGTGGTGGTGACGGCGCAAATGCTGCCCTCGGGCAGGCCGGCCTTTACCGCGGCGGCCGCCAGCACATCGGCGATGACCTCGTTGGAGCGGGCCGCCAGGCTGCCGCCGCGCAGAATGCAGGCGTTGCCGGATTTCACGCAGACGCCGGCCGCATCGGCGGTCACGTTGGGCCGCGCCTCGTAGACCATGGCCACCACGCCCAAGGGCACCGACACGCGGCGCAGAGCGATGCCGTTGTAGAGGGTCGACTCCAGCGACACCACGCCGAGCGGGTCGGGCAGGGCCGCCACCTCCTCCAAAGCATCGGCCATAGCCCCCACACGCGACTCGTCCAGCATCAAACGATCGAGCAGCGCCTCGGAGGTGCCCGCCTCGCGGGCCGCCGCCATGTCCTCCCCGTTGGCCGCCACGATGACCGCGGCCTCATCGCGCAGCGCCTTCGCCATGGCGACAAGCGCCCCGTTGCGCTCGCCTTCGCTCGTCACGGCCAGCTTCACGCTCGCCGCCTTGGCGAGCTTCGCCAGCTCGCGCACTTCCTCTTCAAGGGTCATACGAGTGCTCCTATTCGAACAAAACCAGCTCGTCGCGGTGAATGACCGGACGGTCGGCCAGAATGGACAGGATGGCGTTGCTCGCCACCTCCTCGCGACTGCGCCCGCAGGCCAGCTTCAGAAGATCGCTTGCCGCCGCCGCGCGGCCGCGGGCGAACACATGGCCCGCCTCGTCGGCCACGTCCACGATATCATCGAGCCCGAAATCGCCCGACACGGCGCGCACGCCCACGGAGAGGAGCGATTTGCCGCGCTCCACCAGGGCGTCTCGCGCGCCCTCGTCCACCACGATGGTGCCGTGGACGGAATCGCCCAAGGCGATCCAGAGCTTCTTCGCCGTAATCTCGTGGGGCCTATCGGGCGCCGTGAACAGCGTGCCCACCGACTCGCCTGCCGCCGCATCCACGATGCAGTCGGCACGGCGGCCCTGGCAGATTACCATGGGGATGCCCGCAGCCATGAGCACGCGAGCCGCTTTGATCTTCGTTATCATGCCGCCTGAGCCCACACCAGACACCGCGCCGCCCGCCGCCGCCAGAATCTCGCGGCCCACGCGGTCCACCACGGGAATGAGCGTGGCCGCAGGGTCAATCTGCGGATTGGCCGTGTACAGGCCGTCGATATCCGACAAAATGACCATGAGGTCCGCATCGATCAGACAGGCGACCAGCGCCGCCAGGGTGTCGTTGTCGCCGAAGCGAATCTGCTCGACGGACACCGTGTCGTTCTCGTTCACGATGGGCACCACCGACAGCTCCAAGAGCCGCGTGAGCGTATCGCGGGCATGCAGGTAGGCCGTGCGGTCCGCCGTGTCGCGACGGGTGAGCAGCACCACCGAGGTGAGCATGTCCCGGGCGCCGAAGGCCTCGGCATAAGCCGTGGAAAGAGCGCTTTGGCCCACGGAGGCCGCCGCCTGAAGGCTCGGCATGTCCGTCGGACGCTTGGCAATCCCCAAAGCCTCCAAACCGCAGGCGATGGCCGCCGAGGTGACGACCACCACATCCCACCCCGCCGCGCGCACCCGCGCGATCTGGTCGGCCAAATCGCTTAAGAACCCGTAGTCGATGGAGCTCTCGGAGGTGGTGAGCGTGGCCGAGCCGATCTTCACCACCAGGCGCTTGCGCGCGCCGCTTGTCTCGCTCATTAGATGTCCAACTCCTGATAGATGTCCTCGGCGCCAGCGGTGGGAGATTCGAAGGCGAAGGAGAAGCCGAGGATGCGCACCTCGTCGCCGTCACGGGCGCCGGCCTTTTCCAGGGCCGTATCCACACCCATGCGCTTGAAGCGGTGCTGGAAGAAGGCCACCGCCTCCTCGTTCTCCCAATCGGTCTGCACCACCATGCGCTCCACCTGCACGCCCTTCACACGCCACGCGCCATCGCCCTCGGGCAGAATGTCGAAGCGCTTCTCGCGGGCCTCGCGGCGCAGCTCCCACACGTGGTCGTACTGCAAATCGGCCGCTGCCGCCTCGCGGGCCGCCTCGCGCAGGTCGTGCACCTTGGTGGCGATGGCCGCCTTCAGCGAGTCCACGCCCGCGCCGGTCAGCGCACTGATGCGGTAGAGCTTCGGGTCGATGGGGCTTTCCACGAACTCGTTGCCCCCGGCCGCGGCGATGGAATCCTCGCGCACCCGCTCGGCCAAGGCCGCACAGGCCTCCTCAGTCCCGGGCACGTCGATCTTGTTCGCCACCACGATGCGCGGACGGCTCGCTAGCTCATCGGCATACAGGCCCAGCTCGTTTTTGATAATCTCATAATCCTCGAGCGGGTCGCGCCCCTCCCAGTCGCCCGTAAGGTCGACGATCTGCACGATAAGGGCCGTGCGCTCGATATGACGCAGAAACTCGTGCCCCAAGCCCTTGCCCTCGTGGGCGCCCTCAATGAGCCCGGGGATGTCCGCCACCACGAAGGAGAGATCGCCCGAAGTGGCCACGCCCAAATTGGGCACCAGCGTAGTGAACGGATAGTCGGCGATCTTCGGCCGCGCCGCGCTCATCTTCGCGATGAGCGAGCTTTTGCCCGCAGAGGGCATGCCCACCAGCGCCGCGTCGGCCATGAGCTTCATCTCCAGCTCGATCCAGCGCTCTTCGGCCGGCTCGCCCAGCTCGGCGAAGGCCGGCGCGCGACGCGTGGAGGTGACGAAGTGGATGTTTCCGCGGCCGCCCATACCGCCACGGGCCACGGCGACCGACTCGCCGTCGTGGGTGAGGTCGGCGATCATCTCCCCCACGTCTCCCTCGTCCTCGAAGTACTCGCGCACCACGGTGCCCACCGGCACCTTCAGCACGAGGTCCTCGCCCGTGGCGCCGTGCATGCGGCTGCCCCGGCCGTGGGTGCCGCGCTCGGCCTTGAAGTGGTGCTTGAAGCGGTACTCGATAAGCGAGGACACCGAGGCGTCGGCCTGCACGATGACATTGCCGCCATGGCCGCCGTCACCGCCATCGGGACCGCCCTTGGGCACATGGGCCTCGCGCCGAAACGACATGCACCCGGCGCCGCCGTTGCCGCCCTTCACATTGATTCTCACCTTGTCTATGAACATAGGAACCCTTCCCTAACTGTCAGCATGCCGATTATCACACAATCTGGCTGTGAACCTTGTGGGGAGGCGGTGGGAGCGCGTGCTCGCCGTCCGCTGATCGCGGTATCCCCTTCCGAACGCGGCAAAAGAAACAGCGAAAGGAACGCACATGAGTCGGTACCCTCCCGACACGATTGCTGCTGAAGTGGAAGCTGTTTCTTAACGGCCGCGTTCTCCAGGGGGCGATCAGAGGTCGTCGAGCACGCACTCCCACCGCCTCCATGCAATTCTTACACGTACACAACAATGCCCCCTGGAAAACTCAGGGGGCATTGGCTTGCGCTATATGTTACGCAGTCGTTGAGACTGAAGCGTTTAGGCGGTCTGCTCGGCGGGGATCACG
>CANEDU010000101.1 GCA_947426355.1 uncultured Adlercreutzia sp.
CGGCGGCGATGTGAAGCGCGGCTACGTGGAGATTCCGCCCTGGCTGCCCACGGGTGTGAGCCCCGTGCGCTACGCGCTCAATTGGGATGCCTTCGACGCGCCCAATGTCATGATCGTGGGCGCCGTATACGTGGACGACGAGGATCTGAAGAAGCTGCGCTCCTACAACGTGGCTGTCTGCGTGTGTCCCCGCGCCACGGCCCAGCTCGGCATGGGCGTCGCGCCGCTTGACGAGTACATCCGCGCTGATTTGCGCGTGGGTCTGGGCACCGATTCGCCGGCAGCCACCGAGTCCACCGACATGCTCTCCGAGATGCGCCTCGGCATGCTGCTGCAGCGCGCCGTGAACCCGGGCCGCTTCCTCGACGCCGATACGATGCTGGAAGTTGCCACCCTCGGCGGCGCGAGGGCGCTTGGCATCGACGACAAGGTGGGCTCGCTGGAAATCGGCAAGCGAGCCGACATGATTGCCGTGGATCTTTCCAGCTCGCACCAGTCCTTCACCACCGATCCGGTGGCCGCGGTCGTCAACACCTGCACCACCGCCGACGTGCTCATGACCATGGTGGACGGCAACGTGCTCTATGAGAAGAACCGTTGGCACGTGAAGGTGGAGGTGGCGAAGAACATCGCCCGCGTCATCGAGATTCGCAGCAAGTTGCGCCCGGAGGCCTAGTCATCGCAAAAGCGCGCCGGGTCGGCTCATTGCTTACTCGAAGGCTTAGTGCAGTTGTTAATTCGTGGAGCGCGGCGCGCCTGACCGGTTTTCGGTGGCGCGCCGCGCCGTATTCTGCGATAATGCCGTATTTGCGTATACAAAAGTTGGGAATTCGAGGAGTACCCACGATGCCATCCAAGAAGAACAAGACCGGTGCGAAGAACCCCACGCGCAAGCAGCAGGCCGAACGCATCAAGCAGGCCCAGGAGCGCGAGCGCCGTGCCAAGGAGGCCGCCGAGGCCAAGGCGCGCACCAAGAAAATCTTCACGGTGGTCGTCTGCGTCATCTTGGTGCTCGCCCTCGGCATTCCCACTATGGCGTTGACCGTGCTCTCGCTGTAGAGCTGTTGAAAGGAAACGAGTCGTGTTTGGAATCGGCGGATTCGAGCTTTTTCTCATTCTGCTGTTCGGGTTCCTCATCTTCGGGCCCGATAAGCTGCCTGCCATGGCGAAGACCCTTGGCAAGGCCATTGCTAAATTCAGAAGCGCCCAAGAGGAGATGAGCGGCGTGCTGAAGGGCGAGATGGTGTTCGACAAGGACGCCGAGGACCCCTTCAAAAACCCGCTCGACGCGCTCGATGAGGCGGCGGCCAAGGCCAAGAAGGGTGCCGACAGCGCCAAGAAGGCCGCGAGCGCCGCTTCCAAAAAGGTGACTGAGGCCAAGGCCAAAAAGAGCACCTCCACCGCGGCCGCCGGCGCTGCCGCTGCCGCAGCCGCCAAGGCCGAGCAGGCCGAGGGCGCCGCGGCCGATGAGGCCCCCGCCAAGCCGGAGAGCTTCGCCGAGCGCAAGGCTCGCTACGACAAGGAGCGCGCCGAGCGCAAGGCTGCCGAGGCTGAAGAGCTGAAGAAGCAGGAAGAGGCCGAGAAGAAGGCCGCTGCCGAGGCCCGCAAGGCCGAGGCGGCCAAGAAGCGCGAAGAGCTTGCCGCCAAGCGCAAGGCTGAGGCCGAGGCCAAAAAGGCCGCTGAAGCCAAGAAGGCCGCCGAGGCGGAAAAAGCCGTGACCGAGGCAGCTGACGCCTCCGACGAGAAGAAGGAGGCCTAAAGCCATGCCTATCGGACCGGCACGCATGCCCCTTTTCGACCACCTGGGCGAGTTGCGCATGCGCCTTGTGCGCATCGTCACCTGTCTGGCGGTAGCCGTGGTCGTGTTCTACATGGCCACCCCCACCATGGGGCAGTTCCTGCTCATGCCCATCGCGGAGTATCTGCCCAACGTCAACGGCATGGCCTCGCTGCAGGCCATCGACCCGTTCGAGGCGTTCTCCGTGCGCTTCCAGATCTCGCTGTGGGCGGGCATTGTGGCCACATCCCCGGTGATTCTCTGGCAGCTGCTGGCGTTTTTCCTGCCGGCGTTGAAGCCCCAGGAGCGCAAGTGGTTCATGCCCACGTTCGCCGCGGCGGTGGCCCTGTTTATCATCGGCACGGTGTTCTGCTACCTCGTTATCTTGAACCCGGCGTTCCAGTGGCTTACCGACCAGGCCATGGGCCTTGGCTACGTGGCGCCGCGCATGAGCTCCTACATCGACATCATCATCAAATTCGAGCTCGGCTTCGGCTTCGCCTTCGAGCTGCCGCTCATCGTGTTCTACCTCGTCATCTTCGACGTCATCCCCTATAAGAAGCTGCGCGGCAGCTGGCGCACCGTCTACGTGGTGCTCATGGTCATCTGCGCCGTGGTCACCCCCGACGCCTCGCCGGTCACCATGCTGCTCATGTTCGCTGCCATGATCATGCTCTACGAGGGCAGCTTGCTCATCGCTCGCGTGGTGCTCGGTCGCCGCATCAAGCGCCAGAACGAAGAGCTGGCCCGCGAAGAGGACGACTAAGTGCACGAGTTGGGGCTCATGACCGGCGTCATGGATGCGGCGGTGGAGGCCGCCCGCGATGCCGGCGCGACGAAGCTGCTCGGCGTGAAGGTGTCCATCGGAGAGGCTACCGAGGCCGTGGAAGACGCGCTCATGTTCGCCTTCGAGGCCCTGGCGGAATCCGACCCGTTCACCCAGGGTGCCACCCTGGACCTCACCATGATTCGCCCGCGGAGCATCTGCCTGGAATGCGGTCACGAGTTCGAGCACGACCTGTACAACCGGTTCTGTCCGCAGTGCGACAGCTTCGCCACCGAGTTGCTCGCCGGCCGCGAGCTGCAGATCGACTCCATCGAGGTAGACCTGCCGGAGCGCTAACGCCCGGCACTGATGCGAAACCAAAGCGCTGCCACTTTACGGGCGGCGCTTTTGCTATGGAAAGGACGCCTTATGAACTTGCAGCAGATGTATGCGGCCTGCACAAAGGCCCTTGGCGCCTTTGTGCGCGACGCCGGCTTCGCCGACGTGGTCATCGGGCTGTCTGGCGGCATGGATTCCACGCTCGTGGCCGTCATGGCCGCCGACGCCCTGGGTGCCGACCGCGTGCACGGAGTTCTGCTGCCCGGGCCCTTCTCCAGCCCCTCTTCCATTGAGGATGCCGAGGCATTGGCAGCCAACCTCGGCATAGCCACCTGCACGGTTTCCATCTGCGAGCCCTTCGCGGCGTTCGAAAGAGTGCTTGCTGAGCCCTGCGGAGGCGCGTTGTCGGGTCTTGCCGCCGAGAACACTCAGGCCCGCTGCCGCATGGTGTGCCTCATGGCGCTGTCGAACGCCCATGGCTGGCTCATGCTGAACACGGGGAACAAGTCCGAGGCCTGCATGGGCTACTCCACGCTCTACGGCGACACCGCCGGGGCCTTCGCGCCATTGGGGGGCATCTATAAGACCGATGTATTCGCCTTGGCCCGCTGGCGCAACCGCCAAGCCGAAGAGCAGGGCGGTGCCAGCCCCATTCCTGAGAACGTGTTCGTGAAGCCGCCGAGCGCCGAGCTCGCGCCCAATCAGGAGGACGAGAAGTCCCTCGGCGTTGATTACGCCACGCTCGACCGCATTCTGGTGGCCTTTGTGGAAAAGGGGGAGAGCGCCGAGGCCATCGCGGCTTCGGGAATCGACCGCGAGCTGGTCGACTACGTTATCGCCCGCACAGCGGCCAACGCCTTCAAGCGCGCCCTCGAGCCGCCCTATCCGGACGCGCCGTTCTACGGATAACAACCTCGCAACTACATCGTGCGGTGTATGGCGGGGCGGGCGGGACTCGTTTACCATGAGCATCATGGATACGCTCTTTCGACAGACAGCTAAACTCTCGGCCACCGACTGGCTCATCGACGCCGTCATCGCGGCGGGCGCCTTCGGCTTTTGCTGCCTGCAGCTGACCTTGGCCGTGAATCTGATTATCCCCGACGAGTTCATGCGCCGGCTCATGGGCATCGAGGCCGTGGTGCCCTCGGCGCTCTCGCTTCTCGTCATCGCCGCCACCACGCTGCCCTTGGTGCTGCGCCGCAAGTTTCCCTGGGCGGTATTTGCGTGGTGCATGGTCAGCTGGGGCCTGCTTCAGTCGGAGATGAATGGCATCGCGCTTTCGGTGGCGGGTCCGCTGATCGCCCTGTTCACCCTGGCCTCGGTCCGCTCGCGCGGCGAGGCGGTGGTGGGCTGCGTCATCGCCTGCCTCGTGTTCATGTTCGCCCCCGCCCCTCCGGAGCAGTCACGCATTCTCACCCAGCTCACGCTGTTCCAGAATATGGCCCTGGTGCTGGCCGCGGCCTTTGCGGGCTACGCGCTGCACGAGCACCAAGAGCGCACGCGCGCCATCGAGGAGCGCGCCGTGGCCGCCGAGCGCAGCCGCGAGAGCGAGGCGCGGCGCCGCGTGGAAGCCGAGCGCGTGTCCATCGCTCGCGAGGTGCACGACATCACGGCGCACTCGCTCTCCGCGGTGAGCATTCAGGCCGCCGCCGCCGAGCGCCTGGTCGACCGCGATCCCGAGGCGGCTAAGGAGGCCATCGCCGAGGTGCGCTGCACGTCGAAGGCGGCCCTGGAAGAGATTCGCGCCATGATCGGCGTGCTGCGCACCGGCGAGGGGCCGGCGGAGACCGCGCCCACCCAGGGCACCGACCGCATGGCCGACCTTGTAGCCTACTTGGAGGGGGCCGGCATCGAGGCATCCCTCGACGAGGCGTCCTACGACCGAGCCGCCGTGCCGGCGTTCATCGATGTGGCTCTCTACGGCATCGCCCGAGAGGCAGCCACGAACATCGTGCGCCATGCCGACGCGCAGCATGCGGCTTTCGCGCTTTCCACCGCCCAAGAGGGGAGTGCCACCCTGGTGGTAGACGACGACGGCAAGGGCTTTGCGCCCGCCGATATGCCGGCGGGCCACCACGGGCTGCTCGGCATGCGCGAGCGCGCCCGTCTTCTGCACGGCACCTTCTCCGCCGCGAAGAGCCCCCTTGGCGGTTTCCGCATTTGCGTGAGCATCCCCCTAAGCCAGAAAGAGGAGTCCCATGACTGAGGCCGATCCCATCCGCGTGCTCGTCGTCGACGACCAAGACCTTGTCCGCGGCGGCTTCAAGGCGATCCTCGGCACCTACGAGGGCATCGAAATCGTCGGGGAGGCGCGCAACGGCGCCGAGGCGGTGCAAGAGGCCCAGCGCCTCAAGCCCGATGTGGTGCTCATGGACATTCGCATGCCTGAAATGAGCGGCATCGAGGCCACCCGCGCCATCACGGGCAACCCGCTTCTTGCGAAGACGCGCGTGCTCGTGCTCACCACCTTCGACATCGACGAGTATGTCTACGACGCCCTGGGCGCCGGCGCGAGCGGATTTCTTCTGAAGGACGCCGACCCCGACGAGATCGTCGCCGCCATCCGCGTGGTGGCCGCAGGAGACGCGCTCATCCAGCCTTCGGTGATGCGCCGGCTCGTGGAAACCTTCGTGGCCGCCCGCCCGCGCGGCGGCTGGGGAATCGCCGAGGCGGCAGATGCGCGCCGTGCGGCCCTTGCGAGCCTTACCGATCGCGAGCGGGAGATTCTGTTGCTCGTGGCCCGCGGCCTTTCCAACGACGAAATCGCCGAAGAGCTGTTCATCTCGCCGGCCACGGTGAAGACGCACCTGGCGCGCATCATGACCAAGACCGACGCCCACGACCGCGCCCAGTTGGTGGTGTTCGCCTACGAGACGGGGCTCGTGAGCCCTGCGGGCAAATAGCTGCGCAGTTGCACAATTTCGAAGCAGGGAAGTAATCCCTGATAAAGCCCATAATCGTAGGTAAGTTCAGCGAGAAATACTCAAGTTTTTGCCCCGCGCCCCTTGTATTCCTCCCCGTTGCTGTTATGATGTCTTCCTGTTTAGCACTCGTTGTGAAAGAGTGCTAGCACTTACCCTCAACGAGTGGTTAAATTGGAAGCTGTGCATAGGCACAAGACAACCATTGAAAGGACGGCAAGCTATGAATTTGAAGCCTCTGGGCGACCGCGTCATCCTGAAGCAGGACGAGGCCGAGGTCACCACCGCGTCCGGCCTGTTTCTGGCCTCCGACGCCAAGGAAAAGCCCCAGACCGGCACCATCGTCGCTGTAGGCGAGGGCCGACTCGACAAGGACGGCAAGCTGCTCCCCATGCCCGTGAAGGTGGGCGACAAGGTCATCTACAGCAAGTTCGGCGGCACCGAGATTGCTCTGGATGGCGAGAACGTGCTCATTCTGCGCGCCGACGACATCTACGCGGTTGTCGAATAACACGCTTTACTTCGTTTGATACAGAATCTGAAAGGAACGCGAACTTATGGCTAAGGAAATCAAGTTCGATACCGATGCTCGCTCCGGTCTGGCCGCGGGCGTTTCCAAGCTGGCCGACGCCGTCAAGGTGACGCTTGGCCCCAAGGGCCGCTACGTCGCCCTGGAGAAGTCCTACGGCGCCCCGCTCATCACCAACGACGGCGTGACCGTCGCCAAGGAAGTCGAGCTGGAGAACCCCGTGGAGAACATGGGCGCCCAGCTCGTGCGCGAGGTTGCCGTGAAGACCAACGACGTGGCCGGCGACGGTACCACCACCGCCACGCTTCTCGCCGACGTCATCGTCTCTGAGGGCCTGAAGAACGTCACCGCCGGCGCTGACGCTCTCGGCATCCGCCGCGGCATCGAGAAGGCCACCGACGCCATCGTCGAGTCCATCAAGGCTTCCGCCACCCCCGTGTCCACCAAGGAGCAGATTGCCAACGTCGGCCGCATCTCCGCGGGCGACATCGCCATCGGCGACAAGATCGCCGAGGCCATGGATGCCGTGGGCAAGGACGGCGCCATCTCCGTCGAGGAGTCCCAGACCTTCGGCATCGAGATGGA
>CANEDU010000102.1 GCA_947426355.1 uncultured Adlercreutzia sp.
CGCCACCCCACCCCCGCGGCCCCCCCGCCCCCAGCGCCGCCTCGCCGAGTCGGGAGCGACACTCGCTGCGTTCGTGGCTCATTGTTCGCTCGTTCTCTCTCTCGGTTTTACCCGCATCGGTCCTGATTCCGATCGAGCAATTCCGTCCTTCGAGTTCTTCAGCGCGGCCCTGATTCCGGCTTCGAACTCTTTTACCGCCGTTTTTCCTGATCAAAAGGCAGTTTTTTGGTCTTTTCAAATCCTTCGTTTCGTCCTTTGGGCATAGTGGTGCCAAAGAGCGTTTTTTGTTCATGGATTATTATCTACAAAATGGAAACGGAGTAAAGTCGATTCGGTTTCAAATATGAGCCTATCCTGGTATTTCATTGTTGCATGGCTGTCAATTTTCGTTAAATCGAAGGCTCGTTTGCCCTCCTTTTCCGTTGTGCTTTTGTTACGTTTTAGGTCGTTTTTTCAAGAGATTTTCATAAGAGATAATACTACTAATGATTATATCTATTAATCCTATAGTCTTATACTTATCCAATCTTATATATGAATAGAAGTATCACCAGGTCATTAGGTGTTTTGGAATACTGATACGTAATCTTTATAAGATATAGTTGCTATATTTCTTTGTCGTTACATTTCATTATTACTTATCATGTCTATTACTCATAATGTTTATAGGTATATAGCTTTCTAAAACAGCTACAATTTGGTAACAGTGAAAAAATCTCGAACTTTTTTTCACTGAGGCACGATTTGTGCAAATATTCCTGACAAGCGGTCAGTAAAGAAAACGGCCGCACCCAATGGATGCGGCCGCCTGTCAGACAACCTCCCACAAGCCACCAAAGGCTTTTTGCTTTACTTCATAAGCTTTCTTATGAGCTCCTCGTAGGCGGCCACCGCTGCCTGCAGATCGCCCTTGTGGTTCTCCCAATATTCATCGAGTGCCTGGCGCATTACCTCGGCGCGGGTAATCTTCATGACCGAAGCCAGCAAATCGGCATGCTCGCGCTGCTCGGTCGTCATGGGAACAAGCACCTGGGCCGTCATGCGGGCACTCGCCGACTCGTCTTCCCGCGCGTCTGCCTCCGCTGTGCTTTTACGCGGCTTTCTGCCGCGCGTTGCCTTCGGCTTGACGAGAGGGACAACGGGAACCTCTGCCTTTTCTCCCCCTCTAGCATCCGTCGAAGGAATCGTTGGCTCCCCTTCGCTAGCCTCCGCGAAGTAATCGGGCATCGCTGGTTCTGGCGCCGATGCGGCTGCGGGCTTCTTCGCCGCGCGAGCTCTCGTTGCTTTAGCCGTACGTGCAGGTTTCGGTGCTGCCTCTTTTTCGCGCGCCACAGGCTCAGCGACGGCCTCTTCAGGTTCAGCCTCCTGAGCCGCACCAATAAAAGCAGCAGCGGCCCGGGCGGCATCCATCTGGGCGCGGAGGTCCTTTTTAGCCATTGACTTCCTCCAAAAGCTCGTCGATGAAGAACCGATAGTCATAAGCGACCTTGCTGGAAGGTGCGTACTCGAACAGCGGCTGCTTGACCGCTTGAGCCTCCTTCACCACCGTTGCTTCGCGAATCCAGGCTTTGAAGACACGGGTGCCGATTTCATCGGCCATCGCCTCGGCATCTTCCCGAATAATCTTCGAGATTGAGGTGCGCGGGTTGTAACGCGTGAGCAAGATGCCAGCAATTTGCAGATCGGGATTGGTGTACTCGCGAATGGCCTGGATGGTAGCCGCCAAATCGGTGACGCCATCGAGCGAGTAGGCATCCGCTTGGGCTGGAATGACAACCCACGAGGCCGCGGTGAGCGCATTTACCGTGAGCGTGCCAAGAGCCGGCGGAGTGTCCAAGATGGCGTAGTCGTAGTCGTCGGCCACCGCCTCCAAAGCCTTGCGAAGACGGTAATCTTTGCCGACCGAGGGCATAAGATCATCGGCTTTGCCATTCAAGCGACTGGCAGGAACGACAGCGTAGTTGTCGATAACCTGCGCTGCCTCGACGATGGTCGCCTCACCGGTGAGCACGTCAAGCGAAGACGGCACGCCCGCCGTGGAGGCTTTCAGCGTATTGGAAAGATTCATCTGCGGATCGAGGTCGATGTAGAGGACCCGGGCCCCGTCTTCGGCCAGCTTCGCGCCAATGGCCAGGTTGGTCGTGGTTTTCGCAACGCCACCCTTCTGGGAGGCCGCCGCCAGTGTGATCATGGTCGTCCCTTCCCTGCCGCGCCTTTGGGCACAGCACAGCTCATGCTTCTGCATTCGATGAAGGAACTATAACATATAATGTTATGCTGTCTATAGAGATTTTAAGACTCTGTCTATCCTAGCAAACGGGCTCCCACACGCCCTCTTCGGTGACGATGGCCGTAATGAGACGGTGCGGCGTAACGTCGAACGCGGGATTGCGCACGGCTACGCCTGGGATGGGGTCAGGCAGCACCTCGGTACCATCTCGCTCTTCGATAGGGATTTCCGCACCTGACTTCATTGTGCAATCAATTGTGCTCGTTGGTGCAGCCACATAAAAGGGAACATCGTAGAAGTGGGCGAGCACCGCAAGGCCCAGCGTACCAATTTTGTTGGCCGCATCTCCATTGGCCGCAATACGGTCAGCGCCGACGACTACGGCATCTACCAGGCTTTGTTCCATGAGCGAGGCAGCCATGTTGTCACACTGCAACGTCACGGGCACCCCGGCTTGAGCAAGCTCCCACACCGTAAGGCGAGCGCCCTGATTGACGGGTCGAGTCTCGTCGGCATATACGCGATTAATTAGTCCTTCTTGTGCAGCTGCATAAATAACGCCCAGCGCAGTGCCATAGAATGCCGTAGCCAAACTCCCGGCATTGCAATGGGTGAGGATGTTAAGCGGGCGCGCGTTTTCACCCGACTTCGCAAGGCCGCGAAGGAGCTCTGCGCCATGGGCCCCGATGCGACGGTTCACCGCCTCATCTTCGGCAATGAGGGCCTCGGTGAGCCGACAGAGCGCCTCTGCCGTCTCTTGAGGCGTCTCCCTCGCCTGTCGGGCCTCAGAGGCCGTCTCGCGGGCCCTATCCACGCCCCAAGCCAAGTTGACCGCCGTAGGACGCGCTGCGGCTATGGCACGCGATGCGTCCGCGAGGAGTTGGTCGAAGTCCTCTTCTGCGGCATATTCAAAAGCAGCCAGCATCACTGCTGCCGCCCCTGCGACGCCAATGGCCGGAGCCCCGCGCACGGCCAGCGTCTTCACCGCGTCAACGAGCGTGCGCCAGCTTGATGTGCGCAGGTAAACGAGCTCGCCCGGCAGCCGCCGCTGGTCCACCAGCACCACTACCGCCTCTCCCCCATCAATCCCCACATCAATCGTCCGCGGCAGGTTCTCAAGCGTCAGATTCACGACAACACTCCTTTACAGAAAGAGCCGTCCGGCATGCCGGACGGCTCTCGCAATGCAATGTCAGCAGGTGCTTAGGCCTGCTTGATAGCGGCCTGAGCGGCGGCCAGACGGGCCACCGGCACGCGATAGGGCGAGCAGCTCACGTAGTCCAGGCCAATGCGGTTGAACGTGTGGATGCTCTCCGGATCGCCGCCGTGCTCGCCGCAGACACCGCAGACGATGTCGGGGTTGCCCTCATGACCCAGGGCCACGCCCATTTCCACCAGCTTCGCCACACCGGCGTCGATGGTCGCAAACGGGTTGTAGGGCAGCAGATGCTCGTTGAGGTACTGCGGCACGAACTCGCCCTCCACGTCGTCGCGGCTGAAGCCGAAGGTGGTCTGGGTGAGGTCGTTGGTGCCGAAGGAGAAGAAGTCGGCCTGAGTGGCGATCTCGTTAGCCGTGATGGCCGCGCGGGGCAGCTCGATCATGGTGCCGACGGGAATGTCCAGCTCAACGCCCTCCTCGGCGGACACATCGGCGATGACCGTCTCAGCCACGCCGCGCAGCTTCGCAAGCTCGTCCACCACAGACACGAGCGGAATCATAATCTCGGGCTTGGGCGAGAGGCCTTCCTTCTGCAGCTGAGCGCACGCCGTGGCGATAGCGCGCACCTGCATCTCGGGAAGGATGGGGTACACAATGCCCAGACGGCAGCCGCGCATGCCCAGCATCGGGTTCTGCTCCGCGAAGCCGTCGATCTTCTCAAGCAGATCGCGCTTCTCGGCGATGGCGTCGGCGGAAGCACCGGTGGCCTCCATCTTCGCGATTTCCACAGCCAGCTCGCGCGGGCTCTCGAGGAACTCATGCAGCGGCGGATCGAGCAGACGCACGATGACCGGCAGACCGTCCATGGCCTTGAACATGCCGTAGAAGTCGCCCACCTGAGCCTCGAACAGGTCGGAGACGGCCTTCTCACGGATAAGCTCGTCGTCGTTCAGAATGAAGGTCTGGATGATCTGCTTGCGATCGCCCAGGAACATGTGCTCGGTGCGGCACAGGCCAATGCCGGCGGCGCCGAAGTCGCGGGAGAGCTGGGCGTCCTCGGGGTTGTCGGCGTTGGCGCGCACGCCCAGGGTGCGAACCTCGTCGGCCCAC
Source organism: uncultured Adlercreutzia sp. (assembly GCA_947426355.1). Taxonomy (GTDB): domain Bacteria; phylum Actinomycetota; class Coriobacteriia; order Coriobacteriales; family Eggerthellaceae; genus Adlercreutzia. The sequence continues at coordinate 4,500 of CANEDU010000102.1, forward strand.
TCGAGGATGGTGTCAAGGTCGCCGGTGAGCTCGGGCATGACCAGCTCCACGGCGCCGAGCACCACGATGCCGGTGGTGCCGTCGATGGAGATCATGTCGCCCTCGCGGATGACCAGGTCGGTGCCAGCGATGGCAGCTTCCTTCTTGGCAGCATCAATCTTCAGGGCCTCCACGCCGCAGACGCAGGGAGCGCCCATGCCGCGGGCGATAACGGCCGCATGCGACGTCTTGCCGCCATGGGAGGTAAGGATGCCCTCGGCGGCGATCATGCCGGCCAGATCGTCGGGGTTGGTCTCCCAGCGCACGAGCACGCACTTGCGGCCAGCCTCGGCGGCGGCCACGGCGTCGGCGGCGGAGAACACGGCCTCGCCCACCGCGGCGCCCGGGCTCGCGTTCAGGCCGCGGGCCACCACGTCGTAGGTGGCGGACTTATCGAACTGCGGGTGCAGCAGCTGGTCGAGCTGGTCGGGAGCCACGCGCATGATGGCCTCCTCCTTGGAGATGAGGCCCTCCTTCTCCATCTCGATGGCGATGCGCAGCGCAGCGGCGGCGGTGCGCTTGCCGGCGCGGGTCTGCAGCATCCACAGCTTGCCCTGCTCGATGGTGAACTCGATATCGCACATATCGCGGAAGTGGTTCTCCAGCACGCCGAAGATCTCTTCCAGCTGAGCGCCGGCCTCTTCCAGGCCTTCCACTTCCTTCAGCTCGGCGATGGGGCTCGTGTTGCGGATGCCGGCCACGACGTCCTCGCCCTGGGCGTTCACCAGGTAGTCGCCGTAGAACTCGCGCTCGCCGTTGGCGGGGTTGCGGGTGAAGGCCACACCCGTCGCGGACGTCTCGCCCTTGTTGCCGAACACCATGGACTGCACGTTGACGGCAGTGCCCAGATCGTCGGCGATCTTCTCCTTCTGGCGGTAGAGGACCGCACGGGGGTTGTTCCAGGAACCGAAAACAGCCTCGATGGCCAGCTGCAGCTGCACCATGGGATCCTGCGGGAAGGCGACTTCGCCATCAACCACGAGCGTCGGGTAGGCCTCGCCATCAACGTTCTCGGCAAAGATGGCCTTGAACTCGTCGACGAGCTCCTGCAGATCTTCGGCGGTCAGGTCGGTGTCGGAGGAGACGCCGCGGTCGTTCTTCATGGCGACGATGGCGTTCTCGAACAGGTCGCCATCGAGGCCCATCACGACGTTGGAGAACATCTGGATGAAGCGACGGTAAGAGTCCCAGGCGAAGCGCGGGTTCTCGGTCTGCTTGATGAGGCCGTTGATGGACTCGTCGTTCAGGCCCAGGTTAAGCACCGTGTCCATCATGCCGGGCATGGAGAAGGGAGCGCCAGAGCGAACGGACACGAGCAGCGGATCTTCGGCGTCGCCGAGCTTCTTGCCCATGCGCTCCTCCAGATCGGCGCGATACTCGGCGATGGTGTCAAGCGCGCCTTCCGGCCACACGTTGCCAGCGTTGGCGTACTCCATGCAGGTCTGGCACGTGATGGTGAATCCGGGAGGCACCGGCAGACCGATGTTGGCCATCTCGGCAAGGTTCGCGCCCTTGCCGCCGAGCACCCACTTCATCTCGGTGTTGCCCTCGGTCACATTGTTCCCGTTGGCGTCCTTGCCGAAGGCGTAGACGCGCTTCACTGCTTCTGTCACCTTACTTCTCCTTAAAGCTTAAGCGGCGCCCTTTTGACGCCACGATTGCCTTTTCCCGCCATGCCAGCCAAGCCGAACAAGGCGCCCCCGCCACGCGTCGCCTGTTGGCGCCGCGAAACAAGTCTGCTTAATTATAAGGGATAACGCCACTAATTTGGCAATACGTCCCTCCCGGCAGGCCGCAGTACCCCAAAACCTCACAAGCGGCAGCCCAAGCCCCTCCCTCCCCCTCTCCCACTCTCTCCCGCTCTCCTCCTCTCCCGCTCACCCCATCTCCCGCACTCCCAATCTCCCGCCCTCCCCTCTTCATCCCCCACTCCCGCATTCCCAAACTCACGCCCGCCCGACTTCTTCCCGCACACCCGCTCTCCCGTCTTCCCGCTCTCCCGTCTTCCCGCTCTCCCTCCCTTCGTCTCGCTCCCCGCTCTTCTTCCCACTCTCCCTCTTTCCGCACCCCCCTCTTTCCGCTCCTCCCCGCTTTCCCTCTCTTCCGCCCGCTTTCCTTCTCTTCCGCCCCGCTTTCCTTCTCTTCCGCCCCCACCATTACTTCTCGGGCGGAAACGCGTCCCTTCCCGCCCCCGCCATTGCTTCTGGGGCGGAAACGCGCCCGTTTGCGCCCTCTTCCTCAGCCTTACCCCTCCCGCGGGGCAAAGCGCCCGCGTTCCCGCCCACATCGCCATAGCGCCTCCGCCCTTCGGCGGAAACGCGCCCGTTTGCGCCCTCTTCCTCAGCCTTACCCCTC
>CANEDU010000103.1 GCA_947426355.1 uncultured Adlercreutzia sp.
CCTCATAGCCAACGTCCTGGCCGCCACGCTGGCCCTCTACCTGCTGTCGGCCGCCTGCTCTTGGGTGCAGGGCTGGGTCATGAGCTACGTCTCTCAGGCCACGTGCTACCGCCTGCGCCAGGCCATCGTGGCCAAGATCGACCGCACTCCCTTCGGCCGCCTGGACGAGGAGTCCACCGGCGACGTGCTCAGCCGCATCACCAACGATGTGGACACCCTGGGCCAGAGCCTGAACCAGGGCCTCACCCAGGCCATCACCAGCACCACCATGGTGCTGGGCGTGCTGGCCATGATGCTGTCCATCAACTGGCTGATGACGCTCATCGCCCTGGTCATGGTGCCGGTGTCTCTGGCCCTGGTCATGGTGGTGGTGAAGCGTTCCCAGAGGCACTTCTTCGCCCAGCAGGAGCTCCTCGGGGCGGTCAACGGCATCGTGGAGGAGACGTTCTCGGGCCACGGCGTGGTGAAGGCCTTCGGCCGGGAGGACGCCACGGTGAAGGCCTTCGCCGCCACCAACGAGCGGCTCTACGAGGCGGGATGGAAGGCCCAGTTCCTGAGCGGCCTCATGCAGCCGGCCATGGCCTTCGTTGGCAACCTCGGCTACGTGGCCGTGGCCGTGTCCGGCGCGCTGCTGGCCGTGGCCGGCACCATCACCGTGGGCGACATCCAAGCGTTCATCCAGTACGTGAAGAACTTCACCCAGCCCATCACCCAGCTGGCCCAGGTGTCCAACGTGCTGCAGTCGCTGGCCGCGGCGGCCGAGCGCATCTTCGAGTTCCTCGATCTTCCCGAGGTGCCCGCGCAGGAATGCACCGTCGATACCGACGAGCTGGACACCTCGGTGGAATTCGATGCGGTCCGCTTCGGCTATGCGCCCGACAAGCCCGTCATCCGCAACTTCTCCGCGAAGGTGGCCGCCGGCCAGACCGTGGCCATCGTGGGGCCGACGGGCGCGGGCAAGACCACCATGGTGAAGCTGCTCATGCGCTTCTACGATGTGGACGCGGGGGCCATTCGCATCGGCGGCACCGACCTGCGCGCTATCTGCCGCCCCGATGTGCGGGCCCTGTTCGCCATGGTGCTGCAGGATACCTGGCTGTTCTCCGGCACGGTGCGCGAGAACATCCGCTACGGCCGGCTTGACGCCACCGACGGGGAAGTGGAGGCCGCCGCCCGCGAGGCCTGCGCCGACCACTTCATCCGCATGCTTCCCGGCGGCTACGATTTCGAAATCAACGAGGACGCCTCCAACATCAGCCAGGGCCAGCGCCAGCTCATCACCATCGCCCGGGCGCTTCTGGCCGATTGCCGCATGCTCATTTTGGACGAGGCCACCTCGTCGGTGGATACCCGCACCGAGCTGCGCATCCAGCAGGCCATGGACCGGCTCATGGAGGGGCGCACCTCCTTTGTCATCGCGCACCGGCTTTCCACCATCCGCGCCGCCGACCTCATTTTGGTCATGCGCGACGGCGATGTCGTGGAGCAGGGCACCCATGATGAGCTGCTCGCCGCCGACGGGTTCTACGCCGATTTGTACAACTCGCAGTTCGCTTCCTGCAACGACCGGTTCGAAGAGTAGCAGTTCCGTAAAAACGAGTAGCAGCTCCGTAAAACTTTCTTGCAGAAACCTGGTGCGGCTGGTCGCTAGGGGGCGGCTCGGCTATCATAGGCAAGATGCGTAATGACGCGTAACGAACCGTAACGAATCCGACCGCACCGTGAAGGACGAGCGAGTGATCATGCCTGTGGCGAGCCCCTATGTGAGAATCCCCGACGAAGATGCCTGCGGCGGCGAGAAGCCTCTTCTGCCCGAGGGCGTCTGCCGCGTGGCCGACGGGGCGCTGGGGGCCACACGCCTGCTTGGCGGCGATTTCGCGCGCAACGACGAGGGCAAGGTGCTTGTGGCCGCGTTCGATTTCGACGGCACCTGCATCCAAGGCAATTCGCCGGTCATGCTTGTGCGCTCTTTGGTGCGCCGGCGCATGCTGGCCCCGTCGGTGATTGCGCGCATTCTCGGCTGGGGCATCGCCTACAAGACGCGGCTGCCGCAAAACGAGGCCTGGGTACGCGGTCTTGTGTTCCGCGCCTTCGCGGGGCGCCCGGCCAGCGAGGTCAACCAGTTTTTGTACGACTTCTACGACCGCACCATCGACGCGCGTTTTCGGCCCGACGCCGAGGCCGAGATGGCGGCTCACGAGGCAGCCGGCCATGCGGTGGTGTGCGTGTCGGCCACCTTCGAGCCCATCGTCGCGGCGGCTATGCAGCGCCATCCCATTCAGTACGCCATCGCCACGCGCATGAAGGTCGATTTCCAGGGCACCTACACCGATGAGGTGGAGGGCGAGCCCATCGAGGGAGTCGAGAAGGTGACGGTGCTCAATCGCCTGTGCGACGAGCTGTTCGGAGCCGGGCAGTGGGAGCTCGCCTGGGCCTACGGCGACCATCATTCCGATCGCGCCATGCTCGCCGCCGCGCGCAACGCCTTCGCGGTCACGCCCGATCGCCCGCTCACGCGCACCGCCAACGCCGAGGGCTACGATATTTTGGAATGGTAGCGTTCCAAATTCCAAATCGGTCTTGGCAATCGTACTTTTGTACGATAAAATAGCGCCGAAACACGATTGGGGCCTTTGTGCCCCCAGCATTTGAGAGGTACTGGCATGTTAGAGAATATCGACGCTTCCCCCAACCCGCGCGACGAGGGCGCGGGAACTCCCGAGAACTACCTGACCCGCGCGGTGGCCGCCTGCGAGGCCGGCGATGCGCGGCTGGGGCTCCACCTGTATCTGGCCGCGTTCGAGCAGGCCTCTGAAGAGAGCGATGTTCCCTCTGAGGACGCCATCATGGGCCTGAAGCAGGCCTGGCGCGTGGCCTGCTCTACCAAGGAGCGCGCCCTGGCAGAGTATATCTTCGAGCGGCTCGAGCCCTACCTGTCCAACGACGAGGTGCAGGCCTGCGTAGAGCAGCTGCAGATGCTGGCCATGGAGCGTCTCGAGGGCATCGGGCTTTCCGGCGACGATGTGGCCGAGGTGGCCGAGGCCGTCTCCGACGACTTCATGGAGATGATGGGGCCGGTGTTCGCCGCCATTGGGCGAGGGGAGACGCCGAGTTTGGGCCAGGCTGCGACGGCGCTCGCGGGACCGGTTGCGCCGTCTGCTGCGCCTGCGGCCCAGGAAGAGGGCGCGCCCGAGCCCATCGACATTTTCTCGTATGCCAATTTGTCCGGCTACGGCTCTGCCGTAGAGCGCATGCGCTCTTTGGGCGTGGGGCTCGCCGGCACGCCGGAGTTCGATGACTTTGTTGCCATGCTGAACGCCCGCCACGGGCTCGACACCATGCCGGTGGTCGATAGCATCCTGTTCTGCTCGCCGGCCCGCGAGGACGCGAGCCGCTTCATGCTGGCCACGGTGGGCGAACTGGGTCTGCCGGCCATTCGCATGCGCATGGAGGAGACCTTCCAGGGCGTGCCCATGCTCTGCGTGAGCGCCCAGGCCACCGACGCGGAGAAGCTCGCCGGCCTGCGCCAGGGCTTTGCAGGGCCCGGCGTGCTCGTGCTGGAAGACCTCGATCTGTGGGGCTCGCCGGTGGCCGAGGCGGCCGATGATATGGCGGGCTTCCTCATGGCCGCCATGTCCCGGGGCGCCCGCGAGGCAGTGAACCTCATCCGCCAAGCGGTAGAGAACCCCGAGGTGTACGTGCTCGCCTCGGCGTCTTCCGCTGAAGCCATCGACCCCTATTTCATGGATCTTCTTTACCCGGTCACCTGCATCGATATCGATTACCCCAACGAAGAGGAGCGCGCCGATATCTGGATGGATATCGCTCGCCAGCATCCCTCCATGCGTTCGGTGGCCCGCGACGAGCTGGTGCGCCTGTCGGCCCATCTGCCTCGCTACGATATCTACATGGCGGCGCGCGAGGCTATTGAGGAGGCCTACAAGCAGGGCTTGGTGGCCCGACGCTACATCCCGGTGTCCCGCGAGAACCTCTTCGACAAGCTCGCCGCCTACCATCCCCTCGATTCCGCCGAGTACGCCGAGCTGGAAAAGCTCGTCGTGTCCGACTTCTCGGCCTCTTTGGGCGACTTAGACGACTTGGTGGGGTAAGCCGCGTCGTCGCTGCGCGAGGTCCTGCGTTTGCGGCAGGATGTGCGGTTGCGCGAAGCCCTGCGATTGCGGTCGCCTGAGGGCCTGCGGTGGTTCAAGGGTTCGCGGCTGCGCGAAGCCTTGCGATTGCAGCAAGATGCGCGGCTGCGCAGAGCCCTGCAATCGCGGCAAGATACGCGGTTGTGCGAGGAAGAGTGTGGGCGAGGTAATCCCTCGCCCGCGTTGTGTAGCGGAAAAGTGCCGCCAGACGGCGAGCGTAGTATGTCAAGGAGCGGGCGATGGTGCAAAAAGATGGGTGCGGGCAGGCGGGATGGCCTTCCCAGGCCAGAGATATCGATGAGTTCGTTTCGGACATGCTGCGCAGGGGCGATGAACTGTACCGCGATTTGCCCTGGCGCAACGTGGACGACCCCTATGCGGTGCTCGTGTCCGAAATCATGCTGCAGCAGACCCAGGTGAGCCGCGTCGGTCGCTTTTGGGAGCGCTTCCTGTCCGTCTTCCCGACCCTTGATGCGCTGGCCGCCGCAGCGGTTCCCGATGTGCTCGAGCTTTGGCAGGGGCTTGGTTACAACCGTCGCGCCCTGGCCTTGAAGCGCACGGCCGACCAATGCGCCGCAGAAGGGGAGGGGCGTCTTCCCGAAACCTGCGAGGGGTTGCTCGCGCTGCCCGGCATCGGCCCTGCTACGGCGGCCGGGGTCGTGGCCTTCGCTTACCAGCGTCCGTCGGTTTATCTGGAAACCAACGTGCGCTCGGTCTTTCTGCACGAGCTCTTTCCCGCTGAAGACGCGGTAAGCGACAAGGTGCTTCTTCCGCTGGTGGAGGCTGCGGCCTTTCATCCCTTGGCCGCCGCCGACCCGCGTCGCTGGTACTACGGCTTGCTCGATTACGGGGCCCATCTGAAGGCTACGGTGCCCAACCCCTCGCGCCGCAGTTCGGGCCATACCCTCCAGTCCACCTTCGAGGGTTCGCGCCGCCAGAAGCGGGCCTGGATTACCCGTCGCGTGCTCGCCGCGCCGGAGGGGGTGCGTCGCGCCGTCGTGCTTGCCGACCTCAACAAGGCCGAGCTTGCCGCCGCTCGCCCCGAAGTCGATGCCGAGCTCTTCGCGTCCATCATCGCCGACCTCACCGCCGAAGGCTTCTTCCGCGAGGAAGCCGGCCTGCTCATACCTTAAAGGGGGTCCTGTGGGTTTTCTCGAGCTTCTGTTCACCGGCGTCGGTCTGTCCATGGACGCTTTCGCCGTGGCCGTGTGCAAGGGTCTTTGCATGCCCAAGGTGCGCTGGGGCCAAGCCTTTGTCATCGCGCTGTTCTTCGGTGGCTTCCAAGCGCTCATGCCACTTATCGGCTGGGCCGCAGGCTCCCTGTTCGCCAGTTCCATTGTCGCTATCGATCACTGGATCGCTTTCGGCCTGCTCGCCCTCATCGGCGCGAAGATGCTTTGGGATGCGTTTCATGAAGAAGACGAAAAAGCGGAATGCAAGACCAAACTCGACCTGCGTGAGCTCACCTTGCTCGCCATCGCCACAAGTATCGACGCCTTAGCTGTCGGCATCACCTTCGCTTTTCTCGGCGTGAATATCTGGGTCGCTATCGCCATCATTGGTCTCACCACCTTCGTCCTATCCCTTCTCGGCGTCGTTATCGGCAATCAATTCGGCTCCCGCTTCGAAAAACCCGCCACCGTCGCCGGCGGAATCGTCCTCATCCTCATAGCCCTCAAGATCCTTGTCGAACACCTAACCTCCTAACCCACCCCATCTTCATCTCCGTCCCCAACTCCCTCCTCCCAACTCCCAACCTTCAACTCCGCCCCATCTTCATCCCTCAGCCTCGGTTCTCAGCCCTCGACCCTCCAACTCCGTCCCATTTTCATCTCTCAACCCTCGACCCTCGACCCTCCAGCTCCGTCCCATCTTCATCTCTCGGCCTCGGTCCTCGACTCTCGAGCCTTGACTCTCGACCCTCCAGCTCCGTCCCATCTTCATCTCTTAGCCTCAGCCTTCAGCCCTCGATCCTCGACCTTTCCGCTTCTTCCAATCCTTCCGTTTCCGCGGAGAAAATGCCACTTCATGCTCGAAATGGCACGGCTTTGCTTCGCTAGAGCACGAAAAATGCCACTTCGTGTGCGAAATGGTAATGAGGGGCGCGTAATCCGTGCCATTTCGAACCTAAAATGGCATTCCCCAAGCGAAATACGAAATCTGTATCGAACGACGTTCTCGTTGCTTTCTGGATCAAATGTTAGGCTCGTTGTCTTCTGGATCAAATGCTGCGCTCGACGTTTTGCTCCCACATCTGCGCTCGACGTTTTGCTCCCATATAGAAGCGGATTATCGCCAAGATACTTCGGCATCTTCTTTGCTCAGAAGAAGATGCCGCAAAGCCTCTCTGCGCTCAATGCAATGTTCTGACTCTTTACGAGCCCGTATGCCTAAATGCCTTCTAGCGCCATGAGCCATCTGGTCGAATAAGCTTGGCGATTTGATGATGGGCTTGTTTACGACAATAACGTGATATCCGAGTGCTTCCAAATCGTTTCTTCTCCGCGCATCCTTTGCCGCCTGTTCCGGCGAGCAATGATATTCATGGCTGTCATATTCCCCAGCGAGTCGGGGCTCCGGCCACAGCCACGCGGGAG
>CANEDU010000104.1 GCA_947426355.1 uncultured Adlercreutzia sp.
GGCAGGCCGTCACCGCCAGGATGCGACAGCCCGCGGCCTCCCCGCGCTCCTCAGCGTACTCGGCCTTGGCGGCGTCGATGAGCGCCTCGGTGCCCTCCACCGAGCCCTCCATGTCGGCCTGGGCCTCGGCCTCCACCTCATCGGCGAAACGCTCGGATTCTTTCCGATCGACGATCGCGAGGAACTCCTCGGGGCTGGCAGCGCCCATAAGCTCCTGGCGGAAGTCGATGTCCATGAGGATGGTCATGAGGCGCGAAAGCACTTCCAGGTGCGTGTCGCCACCGTCGTCGGGCGCGGCGATCATGAACAGCAGGTTGGAGGGGCCGTCGAAGGCGCCGTAGTCCACGCCCTCGGGAACCGTCATGGCCGCCAGGGCCGCGCGCTTCGTGGCGTCAGTCTTCGCGTGGGGAATAGCGATGCCCTCGCCCACCGCCGTGGTGCCTTGCTGCTCGCGGGCGATGATGGCCGCCTTGTAGGCCTCCTTGTCGTTCAGATTGCCCGCACCGTCGTGCAGATCGACCAGCTGCGCGATGGCAGCGGCCTTGTCGGCGGGCTGGCCGCCGATGGCAATCGCCTCCGCTTGGAGCAAATCGACAATTCTCATAGATGAACCCCACTCCTTTCAGTTGCCTGTTCGATAAAAGTTGCGGATAGCAGGTCGGCAACCTGCTCCGCCGTTGCCAAAGAAGAAGAGAACGCCGTGGCCGACCCGGCGGCCAAGCCGAGACGCAGGGCGTAGGAAAGGTCGCCTTCGCCGGGACAGCACGCCTCGCGCCCCGGGAGAATCGCGCCGACAAGGCCCGCCAGAAAGCCCGCCACCATGGAGTCGCCCGCGCCCACGGAGTTGACGAGCACGCCGGCAGGCGCGCTGCCTCGAGCCACCAGGCCGTCGGCGTCTACGAGAAGAGCCCCGTCGCCCCCGCAGCTGACGAGCACATAGCGCGCGCCACGGATCGCCAGATCGCGGGCCGCCCCGATGACGGCCACCTCGTCGCGGGCGTCGCAGCCGGCCAGCTCGGCCAGCTCGTGATTGTTGGGTTTTATCAGGAAGGGCCGCGCCTCGAGGGCCCCCATGAGGGCCGCGCCCGTGGTGTCCACCACACAGCGCGCGCCATGCTCGGCGGCCACCCGGGCCAGGTCGGCGTACAGGCCGGCCTCGCAGCCCGGCGCGAGCGAGCCGGAGAGCACAAGCCAGTCGCCCTCCCCCAGCGCCGCGACACGCTCCCGTAATTGAGCAACGGCCGCGTCCCCCACTTCGGGGCCGCAGCCGTTGATCTCGGTCTCTTCCAAAGCGCCCTGGGTTGCCCCGCGCTTCATTTTCACGTTAATGCGGGTTTGGCCCGCGGGCAGGCGCACAAAATCGCAGGGTACCCCGGCCGCTTCCACGCCTTCCACCAAAGCGGAGCCCGTCGTGCCGGCAATAAAGCCCGAAGCGCACGTCTCAAGCCCCAGACGATGGAGCATCGTGGAAACGTTCACTCCCTTTCCGCCATAGGACAGCTCGTCGAAAACCGAGCGGTTCGTCGCCCCCTCCTTAAACGAGGGCAGGCGCATCATCCAATCGAGAGCGGGATTGCACGTAACGGTGAAAAACATGAGGTCCCCTGTATCGCAGCCGATATGCCAGTGCGCAGTATAGCACCGCGCTTTCCCGTCTGCCACGTGGGAAGACAATCTTTTTCACATCGCGTCAAGAGGCGCCGCGCCCGTCGCGGCAACCTCCCTTTGGCACCTAGCGGTTGTCCACCTTCTCGGGGTACAGGTCGTGCTGGGACAGGCGCGTCCAAGCCACTTCCTCCCAGCAAGTGCCAGGACGGCCGTAGTTGCAGTACGGGTCGATGGAGATGCCGCCGCGCGGAGTGAACTTGCCCCACACCTCAATATACTTCGGGTCCATGAGCGCAATGAGGTCCTTCATGATGATGTTCATGCAGTCCTCGTGGAAGTCCCCGTGATTGCGGAAGCTGAACAGGTACAGCTTGAGACTCTTGCTCTCCACCATGCGCACGTCGGGCACGTAGGAGATGTAGATGGTGGCGAAGTCAGGCTGGCCCGTGATGGGACACAGGCTCGTGAACTCGGGGCAGTTGAACTTCACGAAGTAGTCGTTGCCCTGGTGCTTGTTTTCGAAGGTCTCCAGCACCGAGGGGTCGTAATCGGTCGGATAGTTCGTGCGCTGGTTGCCGAGCAGGGTGACGCCGCCCTCGCGGATCTCGCCCTCGTCGCGCCCAGCTTGCACCGAAGCCGACCCGGCTCCCGCATCCTCGCGAGCCAGGTGCGCCGCGATGGCGGCCATGGCGGAGGTGTCCACCGAGCCCTCGGACGCATCCGAGATGCTTCCATCGTTACCGAACAGCGCTTCAGCCATATCCATTGGTTTCATCTCTGAATCCTTTTCTCGTTGTAATTCACCGGAAGCGGGCTACCCTAACGCAGGGTCCTCTGTGCTGTTGGCGGCGAAGGCGGAGGCGCGGTCGAGGCAGGTGGCGCACGTGCCGCAGGGGGTCTCGCCGCCCTCGTAGCACGACCAGGTCAGTTCGTAGGGAACGCTCAGCTCCAGGCCCCTGCGGACGATGTCGGCCTTCGACCAGGTCACAAACGGAGCCTCCAGGCGAAGCTCGCCGCCGGTGCCTTCCACAATGGCACGGTTCATGGCCTCGACAAACTCCAGCGAGCAATCGGGGTAGGCGTTGCCGGCCACATCGTCGTGATGGGCCCCATAATAGACCACCGAGCATTCAAGCGAGAGCGCCATGGAGGCCGCCGACGACAGGAACAGACCGTTGCGGAAGGGCACGTACGTGCTCACCGGGCCGCCGTCGCCCGCGTCCTGCTGCTCAGCGTAGGTGGACGCGGGGATGGCCTCATCGGAGTGGGCCAAAAGCGCGCAGTGGCTGTCGGCGAAGATGGCAGCCAGATTCAGAAAGCGCTGCTGCACGCCGTAATGGGCCGCCACGGCCTGCGCCGCCTCTATCTCGCGCTCGTGCTTTTGCCCGTAGCTGATAGACAGAGTGAACACGTTCGCCGCGCCGTATTCCTCAACGGCCATGGCCAGAAGCGTCGTGGAATCGACGCCCCCAGAGCACAGCACAAGAGCCTTGGTTTCGCTGTTCACTACACACCCTTCGTTTCGTTGGGCCAGATGATCTTATGAAGCTGAAGCTGGAGGCGAGCTCGGTCGAGGCGATGCTCGATGAGGTAGGCGGCGATCTCCGCCGGCTCGATGGCGCCCCACACGGGACTCACGAGCACCTGGCAGCGATCCCACAGGTCCGCCTCGTCGGCGCACCGCTCCATGAAGGCCAGATCGTCCACGCTGCCCACGACGAACTTCACGGCATCGCGGGCGTCCAGCAAATCGTAGTTCTCGCGCATCATGGCGGCCGATACGGCCTCGCCGGCACCGGGCGTCTTCCAGTCCACCGTGAAGTGCAGGCTGCCGGAAAGCCCCGCCTCAGCGCACGCCGCACGCAGATGCGCCATGGGGGCCAAATCCCGCGAGCCGTTCGTCTCTATCTCCACGCGCAGCGGGCGCGGGTCGCCCACCGCGAGCAACGTCTGCACCAGATCGGGCAGGTAGGGCTGCAAAAGCGGCTCGCCGCCGGTAAGCGTCACGGCCGACACGCCCGTCTCGGCCACCCAGGCCACCAGCTGCGGCACGCTCCAGCCCTCCACTTCCACGAGCGGATGGTTCGCCCAGCGGGTATCGCAGTAGGTGCACCACATGTTGCAGCCGGCGAAGCGGACGAAGGCGGCGGGACGGCCGGCGGCGAGCCCCTCCCCGTTCACGGACACGAACTTCTCGGCCACGGGGAACAGCTGCGCCCGGGCCGCAATGGTGTGGCGGGCCTGGTGGCGTTCGGCATCAAGCAGGCCGTCGTTCTCTTCCTCGGGCACCATGACTAGCGCTGCTTCCGGTAGTAGGCGCAGTTGTTCGGCGTCTCGTATACGTCCACCTGCGCCACAGGCAGCCCCCGCTCAGCCAAAGCGTCGAAAAACCACTTCGCCAAATTCTCGGCCGTGGTGCGGAAGGGCATGACGTACAGCGCGAAGCCCTCCCCTTCCAAAGCGGCCATCGTCTCGGGAGCAAGGGAGCCCTCTTCCACGATGAAATGATGGTCGAGCGACTCGGTAAGAGCACGCACCTCTTTTTTGAAGTCGCCGAAATCGACGACCATGTCCTTGCAGGTGCCTTCGGTCTGCAGCTCTTCAACTTCCAGATAGGCCACCACACGCCAGCGGTGACCATGCAAATTCTCGCACTTGCCATGGTAATCCGTCAGAAAATGAGAAGCATCGAACGAGCTCTCCGTCTTCAATCCGTACATATCGAATTCTCACCAATCTACGAACATTTGTATGCTACAATTTTCCCCGCAGGGAGCACAACGCCCACTGCACATACCCCCACGTTAGGCTAGCTAAGAAAGGGGGTGATGCAGATGAGCGAAGCGCTGGCCTTGGCCCAAGTCTTAGTTGGAGTTGCCACATTTATTGTAGCCCTTCTGGCGCTACAAAAAGAGAACCCGCCAAATAATGGCGGGAACTCCAACAACAAAGACGAGGACTAGGCACCCTCGTCGAAGGGCGTTCCCATTGGGGCGCCCTTCTTTAGGCAAGAGTGATTATAACATAGCTGAACCCGCTAGAACGCGGCGTCGAAGGGGTCGGTCACGATGATTTCACTTTGGCCGCGGGTGAGTTCGGTGAGCTTTTCCAGGAAGGGGGCTTGGGTACCGTCGAGCATACGGAAGGTGAGCAGCACGTTCTCGGCGAAGTCGCTCTCCTTAAGCTTGGCGCCGGAGGCATCGGCGATGCGCACTATCTGCTCATAGAGAGCGTAGGGCACCTCCAGAATGATATCGACGCAAACCGACACGGTGACGACCTCGGCCGCCTCAATGGCCGCCTTCGTCGCATCGGTGTAGGCGCGCACAAGACCACCCGTGCCGAGCAGGATACCGCCGAAATAGCGCGTGACGACCACGGCCACGTCTTCGAGGCCCGCATGCTGGATGGCCTCCAGCGTGGGCATGCCCGCGGTTTTGGCCGGCTCGCCGTCGTCGGTGTAGCGGATGCGGCCGCCGCGCAGCACGTAGGCGTACACGTTATGCCGCGCCATGCGGTGCTCGGCCTTTATTCCGTTGATGAACGCAAGCGCCTCTTCTTCGGTGGTCACAGGGGCAATCTGGCCAATGAAGCGACTCTTCTTCTCAACGATTTCCGCACGTGCAGGAGCGGCGATGGTGTTATAAGCAGCCACTACTCCCCCAGCTTTTCGGCGGCTTCGAACCATTCGAGTTCGAGGGCCTCTATTTGGGTTTCGAAGTCGGCGATCTCCTCTTGCATGGCGGTGAGGGTCAGGTAGTCCGACGGGTCGGCTGCGACCATGTCCAGCTGCTTGGCCTCGATTTTGCCTTTGAGGGTCTCGATTTTCTTCTCGTTGGAGGCCATGAGTTTGCGCAGGGTGCGCTGTTCGCCGCCGGAAAGAGTGGGGGCGGAGGCGCCCCCGGTGCCGTTGGAGGTTGCGGCGGAGGGGCGACCGAGGTCGCCCCCTACGGAGTGAGTTCCGGAGCTTGCCGTGGCGGCCTCGCGCTCGGCCTCCTCGGCGATCTGCAGGTACTCGTCCACCCCGCCGGGCAGATGGCGCACCTTCCCGTTCACGAGGGCGAACTGGTGGTCGGTCACGCGCTCCATGAGGTAGCGGTCGTGGGTGACGAGCAGAAGCGTGCCCGGCCAGCCGTCGAGCAGGCTCTCCACGGCGGCCAGCATGTCGGTGTCCAAATCGTTGCCCGGCTCGTCCAAGATGAGCACGTTGGGCTCGTCCAGCAAAATGAGCATGAGGGCAAGTCGGCGCTTCTGGCCGCCCGACAGGTCGCACACCGGCTCGTTCTGGTCGTCCTTCGTGAACCCCAGGCGCTCCAGCAGCTGCCCGGGCGTCATCTCCTTGCCATCGAGCATGGTGCGGCGCGAGTAACGCGAGATCACCTGACGCACGCGGTCGTCGCCCAGCTTCGCCAGCTCGTCCAAGTGCTGGGAGAGCACGGCGAAGCGCACCGTCTGGCCAATCCTCACGCGACCAGAATCGAGCGGCTGCAGCCCCTGGATGATGCGCAGCAGCGTCGTTTTGCCGATGCCGTTGGCGCCCACGATGCCATAGCGGTCGCCCGGGCCGATAATCCAGTCGACATCGTCCAAAATGACCCGATCGCCGAAGCGCAGGGAGGCACCCTTAAGGTCGACCACCCGCTTGCCGAGGCGTGCCATGGCCATGCGCTTGAGTTCCAGCTCGTTGCGCAAGGGCGGCACGTCGGCGATGAGCGCCTGGGCGGCGGCCACGTGGAATTTCGGCTTCGTGGCACGGGCCCGGGCGCCGCGAGAGAGCCAGGCCAGCTCGCGGCGCAGGGCGTTCTGGCGCTTCTGCTCGGCCAGCGCTTCCAGGCGGTCACGTTCCACGCGCTGCATGATGTAGGCGGAAAAGCCGCCTTCGAAGGGCCACACCCGCCGCTCGTGCACCTCCCACATGGTCTCGCAGACCTCGTCGAGGAACCAGCGGTCGTGGGTCACCACGAGCAGCGCCCCCGACCCGCGACGCCAGC
>CANEDU010000105.1 GCA_947426355.1 uncultured Adlercreutzia sp.
GGCGTGGCCTGGTATCCGCAGTACGTGAACCAGGAGTTCTTCACCGAACTGCACGAGGTGTGGGGCGCCAACGTCGTGCGTTTGGCCACCTACTCTGCCGAAGAGGGCGGCTATGCCACGGAGACGAGCGACCGGGCCGCGCTGAGCGATTTGGTGGTGCAGGGCGTCAAGTACGCTGCGGCCGCCGATATGTACGCGGTGGTCGATTGGCATACGCTCTCCGACGCCAACCCGGCGACGAACCAATGGGCCGCCGAGGAGTTCTTCCGCATGGTTTCCGGAGCGCTGGGCGATGCCGACAATGTCATCTACGAGATTTGCAACGAGCCCAACGGCGCCACCACCTGGGCCGACATCAAGGCCTATGCGTCCGCGATAATTCCCCTTATTCGCGCCAACGACCCCGATGCGGTCATCGTGGTGGGCACGCCCACGTGGTCCCAGGACCTGGCGGCCGCGGCGGCCGACCCGCTGACCGACGCCAACATTATGTACGCGCTGCACTTCTATGCGGCCACCCACGGGGACGACTTGCGCAAGGCGCTCTCCACGGCAGTGGCTGGCGGACTTCCGGTATTCGTGACCGAGTTCGGCATCTGCGAGGCCAACGGTGCGGGCGAGATTGACTACGCCTCGGCGAACTTGTGGGTGCGTCTCATGAACGAGCTGAACGTGAGCTATATCTGCTGGAACCTCTCCAACAAAGACGAGACGTCGGCGCTGTTCAAGCCGGGCTGTGCGAAAACATCGGGATTTGCACTGGACGATTTGTCCGACGAGGGCCTTTGGCTCATCGACGCGCTGAGAAGCCCCGGGTTCTCGCGGGAGGATGTGGCGCTGGCCCGGGCCGAGGTGAAGCCGAACGCCGCCGGCTCCGAGATGCTCGTGTCGGCCGATGGCACCCTGCAGTGGACGTTCCAGGTGGCCGACCGCTGGGAAGAGGGCGGCCGCACCTTCTTCCGTTATGAAATGGCCGGATCGAATTACGGCGCGGGCGTGAAGAGCTGGTCGATGGATGTGCCCTTCAACAGCGAGGTAACCCTGGAAGACGCGTGGAACTGCGAAGCGTCGGCCGATGGCAAACACCTGATTCTTGCGAATGCCTCCCACAACGGCAAGGTGGCCGCCGGCGAGTTCGTGCGCGATGTCGGCTTCATCGTGAGCGGTCCGGCCGATTTGGCCGTGGTCGAGTACTGATTCTGCGCGCGGTGGAAAAGGTGAGACGACGCTGAGAAGCGGGGGAGAAGTTGCGGGGACCACGGCTTTTGTCGGGCGGGGTATACTGACGTTGCGGGTACGACGCCGATGGCAAGGAGCAGCATGGAATCAGCGGCAATGAAACGGGCGCAGCAGGTGCTGGCCGAACGGTTCGGCTACGACGAGTTTCGGCCGGGCCAGAACGCCGTGGTGTCCGCGGTGCTCGAGGGTCGCGACGTGCTGGCCGTTATGCCCACGGGCGCGGGCAAGTCGGTGTGCTACCAGGTGCCCGCCGTGGCAACCGACGGTCTTGCCCTGGTCATCAGCCCGCTTGTGTCGCTTATGGCCGATCAGGTTCGTGCCGTACAGGAGGCCGGCATTCGCGGCGCCTATTTGAACTCGACGCTCACATTGGGCCAGCAGGCCGAGGTGCTGCGACGTGCCGAGGCGGGCGCCTACGACCTTATGTACGTTGCCCCCGAGCGCCTGGCCGATCCGCGCTTCGCTGAGTTCGCCGAGCGGGTTGCGCTCTCGCTTCTGGCGGTGGACGAGGCCCACTGCGTGTCCCAGTGGGGCCAGGATTTCCGCCCCTCCTATCTGGCTATCGGGGATTTCATAGCCTCGCTCCCGACGCGCCCGGTTGTGGCGGCTCTAACGGCTACGGCCACAGGCCCGGTGCGTCGCGATATCGTGCGCCTGCTCGGCCTGCGTGATCCCGTCGAGGTCGTGACCGGCTTCGACCGGCCGAATCTGCGCTTTGTCGTGGAGCGCCACGAGCCGAAGCGCAAGCTCGCGCGCCTGGATGCCTTCATTGATGAGCGGCGCGCCGAATCGGGCATCGTCTACTGCGCCAAGCGGGCGACGGTGGAAGAGGTTTGCGACCATCTGCGCGAGCGGGGCATTGCGGCCACGCGCTACCATGCGGGCCTGTCCGCCGCCGAGCGCGAGCGCAACCAGCGGGCCTTCGTGAACGACGAGGCGCCGGTTATGGTGGCCACCAATGCCTTCGGCATGGGCATCGACAAATCGAACGTGAGCTATGTGGCGCACTTCAACATGCCCGGTTCGATGGAGGCCTACTACCAGGAGGCGGGCCGTGCTGGGCGCGATGGGCAGCCGGCCGACTGCCTGCTGCTGTGGTGCGACGGCGATATCGCCACGGGCCGCTTCTTCATCGAGCAGGAATCGGCCCACGAGGGCCTCACGCCCGAAGAGGCCGAAGTGGTACGTGCCAGCCGGCGCCGCATGCTGGAATCCATGGTCGGCTACTGCTATACCACCGGCTGTCTGCGCGCCTACCTGCTGCGCTACTTTGGCGAAGACGTTGCAAGCGAGGGCCATCTGTCGCAGGGAGGGGCGACTGAGGGAGCTCCTACAGGCTCGTTGGCAAAGCGCTGCTGCTCGAATTGCGCCGGCGAGTTCGAGGCGGTGGATGTGACGGCCGAGGCCCGCGCGGTCATGCGCTGCGTGCAGGCGTTGCGCGGCCGGTTCGGCAAGACCACGGTGGTGGACGTGCTGCGCGGCGCCGATACGGAAAGCCTGCGCCAATGGGGACTTACGGATCTGCCTGTCTACGGCACGTCCGAGGCGCGGCGCCCCTTGCTCATGGAGGTGGTGGAGCTGCTCGCCGCCGACGGCTACCTCGCCATCACCGAGGGCAAGTTCCCGCTCGTCGGCTTCGGCCCTCGCTACCGTATGGCCGCCGAGCCGGATTTCTCGCTCACGATGAAGCAGACGCCCAAGGTGCGCAAAGGCGCTGCTGCCAAAGCGTCGAAGGTGGCCAAGCGCGCCGGCGCCACCGAGCTTTCCGCAAAGGACCAAGCGCTTTTCGAGCGCCTCCGCGCCTGTCGCCTGCGCCTGGCCCAGGAGGCCGCCGTTCCGCCCTATGTCATCTTCCACGACGCCACCTTGGCCGCCATGGCCCTCGCCCGCCCAGCCACCGAAAGCGAGCTGCTCGCTCTTCCCGGGGTGGGCGAGAAAAAGCTCGCCGCCTACGGAAAGGCCTTCCTGGAGGCAATTGCAGCGGCTCCTGAAGCAACCGTGGAAGAGTAGGGCGCCCGGACGACCCCTGCCCGTTACAACCTTGTTTCTAGACGAATTGCGGAGTGAATCGCTTACGTTTCGCGGTAGCATTAGCGCCAGCAAGTTCGAAGTAAAGGAGCACCATGGCCAAGATTCAAATGAAGACGCCGCTCGTGGAGATGGACGGCGACGAGATGACTCGCATCATCTGGCAGATGATCAAAGACGAGCTGATCTGCCCGTTTGTGGACCTCAAGACCGAGTACTACGACCTGGGCTTGGAGAACCGCAACGCCACCGATGATGCGGTCACCTTTGAATCCGCCGAGGCCACCAAGCGTCTGGGCGTGGCCGTGAAGTGCGCCACCATCACGCCGAACGCCGCGCGTGTGGAAGAGTACGACCTCAAGGAGATGTGGAAGAGCCCCAATGGCACCATCCGCGCCCTCTTGGATGGCACGGTGTTCCGCACCCCCATCGTCGTGAAGGGCATCGAGCCCTGCGTGCGCAATTGGGTCAAGCCCATCACCATCGCCCGCCACGCCTACGGCGACGTGTACAAGAACGCCGAGATGCGCGTGCCCGGCCCCGGCAAGGTGGAGCTCGTCTTCACGGGCGACGACGGTACCGAGCTGCGCGAGCTCGTGCACCAGTTCGATGCGGCCGGCGTGGCCCAGGGCATGCACAATCTGGACGCCTCCATCGCCAGCTTCGCCACCAGCTGCTTCGAGTACGCGCTCGACACCAAGCAGGACCTGTGGTTCGCCACCAAGGACACTATCTCCAAGAAGTACGACCACCGTTTCAAGGACATCTTCCAGGAGATCTACGACGACCAATACGCCGCCCGCTTCGAGGAGGCCGGCATCGAGTACTTCTACACGCTCATCGATGATGCCGTGGCCCGCGTCATGAAGGCCGACGGCGGCTTCATCTGGGCCTGCAAGAACTACGACGGCGACGTGATGAGCGACATGGTCTCGTCGGCCTTCGGTTCGCTGGCCATGATGACCTCGGTGCTTGTGAGCCCGGCCGGCATCTACGAGTACGAGGCGGCCCACGGCACCGTGCAGCGCCACTACTACAAGCATCTGGAGGGCAAGGAGACGTCCACGAACTCCGTGGCCACCATCTTCGCCTGGTCGGGCGCCCTGCGCAAGCGCGGCGAGTTGGACGAGCTGCCCGAGCTGGTCGCCTTCGCCGATCGTCTGGAGAAGGCGACGCTCGACACCATCGAGGCTGGCGAGATGACCGGGGATTTGGCCCGCATCACCACGCTCCCGAATCCCACGACCCTCTCCACCGGCGACTTCATCAAGGCCATCGCCCGCCGCCTGGCTTAGGTATCGCATTCGAGGTGCTCGTCGCAAAAGAGCTGTCTTTCTGGCAATTTCTTTCGTTTTGAGGCGCACGAAAGAGCGAAACCAGAGAGAAAGCGGTATCAACACGGCGCTGATTCAGAAGATTCCCCCTCTGAATCAGCGCCGTGGCGTTATTTAAGGTAAATCTTGCGCCTCGAAACGCACTTTTTTGCCATGAACGGGTAGGTTCTCTGCAAGAAACTACTTCGCGAGCGCGCGGGGCAGCGCCTCGGGGTTCACGCAGGCCTCGGGATTACGCCCCAGCACCACGTCGATGGCGTTTTGCGTGCAGCGGCGCCGCAGCTCGGCGGCCGACTCCTCGGACCAGTAGGCGGCGTGCGAGGTGAGCACGGTGCGGGGCGCGCCCATGATGGGCGCGTCGGGGGAGACGGGCTCGTGCTCGAACACGTCGATTCCCGCGCCCCAGAGCTTCCCCGAGCAAAGCGCGGCGGCCACGGCGTCGTTGTCGATGACCGCGCCGCGCGAGGTGTTCACCACGACGGCATCGTCCTTCATAAGTCCGATATTCCCGGCGTTCAGTAGGTGGCGGGTTTCGGGGGCGAGCGCCGTGTGGAAACTGACCACGTCGGCCGCGCGCAGCAGCTCTTCGAAGGCCAGGCAGGGGAAGCCCTCCGCCGTCGCGGTGCCGGGGGCGTGTTTGCGGTCCCACACTACCACGGAAAAGCCCAGACCTGCGGCTTTGCGTGCCGTCGCGCGGCCGATGTTGCCGTAACCCACTACGCCGAAGGTGCGGCCGTGCACCTGACCCAAGGGCCGGCGGCGATGGAAGTCCCACACGCCGGCGCGCATGTCGGCGTCTATCTCGTTGATGCGCCGCAGGCAGGCGAGGGCCAGCGCGATGGCATGGTCGCTCACCACCTCCGTGCCGTAGGCCGGCACGTTGCACACGGCGCAGCCGACCTCGGTGGCGGCGGCCACGTCGATGTTGTCCACACCCGTGCCGGTTTTGCTGACCACCTTCAGATGCGGCAGCGCCTCGAACACGTCGGCCGTGAAGCGCCCGTAGGAGGTGATGGCCCCGTCGGCCTTACGCAGATGCCCTATGAGGTCGCCAGGGGTGCGGGCCGCCTTGTCGTTGAAGCTGGCGAAGCGGATGCCGGCGGCCTCCACCATCGTGCGCTCGAAGTCGCAGTCGTCGAAGTCGAAGTCCGCCATCACGATCGTGGCCACCGCTGCCTCCTTGCCGCCGGGTTTCCTGTTGGTGCCATTGTAGCCCTCGCCCGCGGCCTGCGTGCCCCGCGGCGCGGATGATGCCGCCGACGGGCTCTCTCGTCCGACGGTATCGCGGGGCCTTGCGGCCACTTTGTCCTATACTGCGGAGGGCAAAGCAATTCGCACAGACGGGAGATTCCCCATGAAGAAACTTGAAGGACGCGTCGCCATCGTGACCGGTGCCAGCTCTGGTGTGGGCCGCGGGCTTGCCAAGGTGCTCGCCGAGAACGGCGCGAAAATCTGCGCCTGCGCCCGCCGCGTGGAGAAGCTCGAAGAGCTGAAGGCGGAAGTGGAGGCCTTTGGCGGCGAAGTGCTGCCGGTGGCGTGCGACGTGACCGACATCGACCAGATCAACAACGTGGTGGCCCAGTGCGTCGAGCGCTTCGGCGGCATCGACATCCTCATCAACTGCGCCCAGGGCGCCATGCAGTACCGCGAGATCAACGACGTGGACGAGGCCTATGCGCTGGAGGCCTTCGAAAGCGGCCCGCTCGCTTCCATGATGTTCATGAAGGCGTGCTTCCCCTATCTGAAGGAGAGCGGCCACGGGCGCGTCATCAACACCGCCTCGGCGGCCGGCTACGACGGCAACGCGGGCTTCGGTGCCTACGGCATGGCCAAGGAGGCCATCCGCGCCATCACCCGCACGGCGGCCAACGAGTGGGGCAAATACGGCATCACGGTGAACGTGTTTCTGCCCATCATCGCCACCGACTTCTTCCGCGAGACCCAGCCGGCGGC
>CANEDU010000106.1 GCA_947426355.1 uncultured Adlercreutzia sp.
CCGCCGAGATGGTCGATGCCAACGTGGCCCTCGATGGGCGCGACGGGCGGCTGCGCGACCGCTTCTACAACCGCGTGATGTTCCCCATTCGCGATGTGCAGGGCGACGTCATCGCCTTCGGGGGCCGCGTCGTCGGCGCCGGCGAGCCGAAGTACCTGAACTCGCAGGAGACGCCGCTGTTCCACAAGTCCCAGGTGCTCTACGGCCTCGACCATGCCAAGGCGGCCATGGCCTCAACGGGTGTGGCCATCGTGGTGGAGGGCTACACCGATGTCATCGCGCTGCACGAGGCGGGCGTGGAAAACGTCGTGGCCACGCTCGGCACGGCGCTCACCATGCGCCACATCCGCGTGCTCTCGCGCCACGCCTCCAAGCGCATCGTCTACCTTTTCGACGGCGATGCCGCCGGCCAGCGCGCCGCCGACCGCGCCCTGGCCTTCATCGACCGGACCATGACCGAGCAGGTGGGGAAGTCCCAGCTCGAGCTGGTGGCCGTTACGCTGCCGGACAACCTCGACCCGGCCGAGTTCGTCCAGGCCAAAGGGGCCGACGCTCTGCGCGAGGTGGTGGACGGCGCCATGCCGCTGGTGGAATACGGCATCGAGCGGCGGTTGGAGAGCTGCGATTTGGAAACGCCCCAGGGCCGCGACCGCGCCCTGGCTGAGTGTCTGGCCGTACTCGCCCCCATCAAGGATTCGCTGGTGGCGAAGGACTACGCCGTGCGCACCTGGTCGCGCCTGCGCGCCTTCGGGCGGCTTGGCATCGAGGAGGCCGACGTGCTCGATCGCCTCGCCGCCCTCGAGCCGCCGCGGCCCTTCCAGCGCGACGAGGGCGACGCCAGCGCCGAGACGCCCGTACCCCGTGCTCCGCGCCGGGCGCTCTCCCAGGCCGAGCTCAACCGCCTGCGCTTCGAGCGGGAGTTCCTTGCGCTTGCGGCCCAGCATCCCTTGGTGGGCCTGACCCATGCCGATGCCCTGGCCCAGGTGCAGTGGCACGAGGAGGTGCACCGTCTTCTCGCCGAGAGCATTCTGGCCTCCCTGTCCGAAAACCCTGGGATATCGGCGGCCGATGTCGTTACCAAGGCGGCCCTTGTCACACCCCATGCTGCTCGCGTGCTCACGGCCGGCTCGTCCTATCCGACGAGCACCCCCGAGGCCATCGGCGCCTATCTGGCCGAGGAGCTGGCCTTGGGCGATGCGGAAGACGCCATCGGCGCGCTCACGGCCCAGATGAACGCAGGCGCCGAAGGGGAAGAGGCCGAGCTTTTGCATGCCGCCGTCACTACCCTGCAAATGGATGTCGCGACCCGTCGCGTCGCCCACCGCGCCCTGCCGGCCAGCTAGCCGTCGCCTGCGCCCTCGTTCCGTAGATTTCGCGCGTCATCTGGACAGGAAAGCGGCAGGGCATCAGAATATCCGCAGTCAGGAACCTTAGAACCTATAGAGTAAGGAACAACGTGCTTCCCATCGTCATTTCCCCCGACCCGATTCTCTCCACGGTCTGCGAGCCGTGCGATCTTGCCGACAAGTCGCTTCGTCGCCTCTCCAAGCAGATGGCCCACGCGATGTACAAGAACTACGGGTGCGGCATCGCCGCGCCGCAGGTGGGCGTCACCAAGCGCCTTATCGTCATCGATGTTGATTGGGACGGCGAGAAGGGGGAGAAGAACCCCATCGTGCTCGTGAACCCCGAGATCGTCGAGCTTGACGGCGAGCCGGTGGAGGGCGGCGAGGGCTGTCTGTCCTGCCCCGGCGTCACGGTGCCCGTCACGCGCAAGCCCTTCGCGCGCGTGCAGTACTACGACTTGGACGGCGAGCTGTGGGAGATCGAGGGCGACGGGCTGCTCGGTCGCTGCCTGCAGCACGAGATTGATCACCTGAACGGCAAAACGCTCTTCGAGAGCTGCGACCCCATGACCCGCATCGAGGCCCTGCGCGCCTACGAGGAGGCCAAGGCCAACGGGGCGCGCCCCGGCGACACCGATATCGAGGTGAAATAGGGTGCGCATCGTTTTCATGGGCACGCCGTCCTTCGCGGCCGATATTTTAGACGAGCTGGCCGAATGCCACGAGGTCGTCGCCGTCTACACCCGTCCCGATGCCGTGCGCGGTCGCGGGAAGAGCCTCGTGCCCTCGCCGGTGAAGGTTGTGGCCGAATCTCGCGGCATCGAGGTGCGCACGCCGCGCACGCTGCGCGACGCCGATGAGCAGGCAGGGCTCGCAGCCCTTCGCCCCGATGTCATCTGCGTGGCGGCCTACGGGGCTCTTCTTCCCAAGGAAGTGCTCGACATCCCGCCTTTGGGCTGTTTGAACGTGCACGGGTCGCTTTTGCCCCGCTGGCGCGGCGCCGCTCCTATCGAGCGGGCCCTTCTCGCCGGCGATGAGGAAATAGGCGTGTGCATCATGGCCATGGAGGAGGGGCTCGACACCGGCGACTTTTGCGTGTGCCGCTCGGTGCCCGCCGCCGATATGAACGCCGCTCAGCTCACGAGCGAGCTTGCCGCCCTTGGCGCCAGTGCTCTGATTACGGCCCTGGCCCAGGCCGAGGCCGGAAACGTTCGCTGGGTGGCCCAGGACGAGAGCCTCGTCACCTACGCCGAGAAGCTCGCCAAAGGCGAGCTGAATCTGGATTCCGCCGAGCCGACGCTTCAGGCGTGGCGCAAGGTGCGCGCCTCGAGCGAGGCGCATCCTTCCAAGTGCGCTATCGCCGGCAAGCCCGTCACGGTGCTCGGTGCGAAGCCGGCAGATTCGGACGTCTCGCTCGCAGAAGGAGAGGCGGCCCTTATCGCCAAGCGTCTCTACCTCGGTTTTGCCGACGGCGCCTTGGAAGTGACCGAGCTCAAGCCCGACGGGAAGAAGGCGATGGAGGCCAAGGCCTTCGCCGCCGGCGTCCCGGCTCTGCGCAATAGAGAGGGGGTGTGGTCCCGTGCGTAACGATCACCGTGCCCGCAAGCAGCACGACAAGCGCAAAGGTTACGGCAAGCGCGCCACGTCGGCCCGGGAGCTGGCCCTTTCGGCCATCCATCAGCTGCGCGAGCGCGAGGCGTTCGCCCAGGACGTCATCGCCAAGACCATCGATACCTCTAAGCTCTCCCGCGAGGACCGCGCCTTCGCCACCCGTCTCGTGCTCGGCGTCGTCTCCATGCGCGGCACCTTGGACGAGGTTCTCGACTCCTGCATGGATTCGCCGGACGATGTGTCCCCGGCGGTGCGCGACGCGCTCGATCTTTCCGTGTACGAGATAATCTATTTGGACAAGAGCCCTCATGCCGCGGTCGACCAGGGCGTGGAGCTCGTGCGTTCGGTGGCTCCGCGCGCCAGCGGGCTGGCCAATGCGGTGCTGCGCCGGGTGGTGCACGCCAAAGAGTCGTTCCCCTTCGGCGACCCGCGCACCGATTTCGCCGCCTACGCGCGTCTGCACGGCTTTCCCCAGTGGCTCGCCGAGCGCCTCCTGAAGGAACTCGGTGCCCAGGGCGCTCACGACTTCATGAAGGCCTCCAACGAGCCGGCGCCGGTGTTTGTCGCCATCAATGCCGCCAAGGCCAACGAGGATGAGGTCGTTTCCGTGCTGCGCGACGCCCACGGGGAACCGGAGCCGGTGGTCGTGGCCGGCCGCGCTGTAGCGGGCTGCTACCGCCTCAGCTCGGGCATGGTGCTTCTCGACGGGCGCGTGAGGCGCATGCTCAACCAGGGCCTGCTGCTTGTCTCCGATGCCACTTCCCAGGCCGTGGCGAGCCTCGTGGTGGGGGAGGCGCTCCCCGCCTCCTTCTTGGAAATCGGTGCGGGGCGCGCCACCAAGACCATCCTCGACCAGAGCTGTGCGGCCCGCCGCTTCGGCGAGCAGGTGCCCGCCTACGTCACGGTGGACAACCACGCCTTCAAGACGAAGCTTTTGGAGCGGCGCGCCGAGCAGTACGGCATCAGCGTGGACGAGGCGCTCACAGGCGACGGCTGCGACCTGGACGCCGTTGTCGGCGACCGCACCTTCGAAGTCGTGTTCATCGATGCCCCCTGCACAGGTCTTGGCACCTTGCGCCGTCATCCGGAGATCCGCTGGCGTCTTCGCCGCGGCACCATTGCCGAGCAGGCCGAGCTCGATCGGGCGCTGCTCGCCTCGGCGGCGGCCCATGTGGCCCCGGGTGGCACCCTCGCCTACGCCACGTGCACCATCACCCACGAGGAGAACGCCGATACCGTGGAGAAGTTCCTCGCCAGCGAGGAGGGAGCCGCCTTCGAACTGGTGCCCTACGACAACCCCGAGCTGGGCGTCACAACGCCGTTCTTCTCCGTGGGCCTCGTCCCCGGCGGCTCGGATGCCCACTTCCTCGCCCTCATGCGAAGAAAGGCCTAGGTTATCCTAAGAGGCAGTCGAGAGGCTGCCTCTTTTCGTTGGGCCTTCGCGCGAGCCTATAGCGGGCCTGTGGCAAAATCTATGGGCAGATGGCCGATGATTTAACCAGTTTGAAACGATGACTGGCACGGTGTCATTAGAATGATTTGTTACAGTCATCACGCGTTGTTTGAAAAGGAGGTCTGGTCGTGGAGCCGAATATCAAAGAGGTGGCGGGGCGTATTCGCGCTCTGCGCGAGGACATGGACCTCACGTTGCAGGAGATGGGCGAGGCCACGGGGCGTTCTGCTGCCGAGTACGCCGCCCAGGAATCCGGCGAGGAGGACCTCTCCTTCACGTTTCTGTACAAGTGCGCCGAGAAGTTCGGCGTGGACGTCATCGAGCTGCTCACCGGCGAGAACCCGCATCTGACGGGCTACTCGCTCACCCGCGAGGGAGGCGGTCTTTCCATCAAGCGTCGCGCGGGCTTCGAGTATCTGCACAAAGCGCCGCACTTCCGCCACAAGCTGGCCGAGCCCTTCGTGGTGACGGCCCCCTACCTGGAAGAGCAGCAGGGCGTGCCGGTGCATCTTTCGCGCCACGAGGGCCAGGAGCTCGACTTCATCATCTCCGGCCAGATGCGCTTCGCCTACGAGGACCATGAGGAGATCCTGAACCCGGGCGATGTGGTCATGTACGACTCCGGCCGTGGCCACGGCATGGTCGCCACGGGAGGGGAGCCCTGCGTGTTCCTCGCCATCGTGATGAAGCCCGAGGGGGAGAAGATTATCTAGGCGACCCCGGCGCTGCGCGTTTTGCCAGGACGCGCAGGTGCTGGAGCCGCCTCATTTCCGATCATCTTCCCATCTGCGACTTCATAACGAGGAATTCTTATGCGACATATCAACGAGCGTTACGCTACCGAGGCCTACGACGAGGCGGGCCTGCTCACCCAATTCGACGTGAAGGTGCCGGCCGACTTCAACTTCGCCTACGACGTGGTGGACGACATCGCGCAGGCCGACCCCGACCGCCGCGCCATGGTGTGGTGTAACCCGGAGGGGGAGGAGCATGTCTTCACCTTCGCCGACATGAAGAAGTGGTCCGACAAGACGGCCAACTTTCTTGCTGGCTGCGGCGTCGGCCGCGGCGACTTCGTCATGGTCATCCTGCGCCGCCACTACCAGTTCTGGTTCACCATGCTGGCCCTGCAGAAGCTGGGCGCCGTGGCGGTGCCCGCCACCTTCATGCTGAAGGAACACGACCTGACCTACCGTTTGAACGGCGCCGACATCAAGGCCGTGGTGTGCACGAGCGCCGGCGACATCGCCGACACCGTGGACGCGGTGGTCTCCGAGTGCCCGAGCGTGCAGGCGCTCGTCCTGGTGAACCCCGCCGGCGCGGGCCTCACGCCCCAGGACGCCGACGGCAACTGGCTCATCGGCGAGGGCGAGCCGGCCGGCCCTGCGCTCTCAGGGCCTGAGGGCATCTGCGCCGCACCGATCGAGCGCGCCGGCTGGCGCGACTTCAACACCGAGGTGCGCGCCGCCTCCGACGTCTTCGAGCGGCGCGAGACCGCCGCGGCCGACCCCATGCTCATGTACTTCTCCAGCGGCACCACGGGCAATCCCAAGATGGTGCTGCACGATTCGGGCTACGCGCTCGCGCACCTCATCACGGCGAAGCACTGGCACAACGTGAACCCCGAGGGGCTGCACTTCACCATCGCCGACACCGGCTGGGGCAAGGCGGTGTGGGGCAAGTTCTTCGGGCAGTGGCTCATGGAGGCCGCCGTGCTCACCTACGACTTCGACCGCTACAACCCGGCCGATATCCTCGCGCTTCTGGGGAAGTACGGGGTGACCACGCTGTGCTGCCCGCCCACCATGTACCGCCTCATGACCGAGGTGGACGTGGACGCCTTCGACCTGTCCAGCCTGGAGTACTGCACCACCGCCGGCGAGGCGCTGAACCCCGATTTGTTCGACTTCTGGCGCGAGCACACCGGCCTTACCATCTATGAGGGCTTCGGCCAGACAGAAACGCCCCTTACCGTGGCCAACCTCACCAACTCAACGCCGCGCCCCGGCTCCATGGGCAAGCCCGTGCCGCTGTACAAGATGGCCATCCTGCGCGGCGACGGCAC
>CANEDU010000107.1 GCA_947426355.1 uncultured Adlercreutzia sp.
TGGCCCGCTGATGTGGGCTGTGTCCTTGCGCGGGGCGGCGACGGGCTCGTGAACGAGGTGGTAAACGGTCTTATGGCCCGTGAGCCTGAGGACCGTCCGGCGCTCGCTGTCATTCCCGTGGGCTCGGGCAACGACTACGCCGAGACCTTGGGCATGGCCTACGCGGTGCCCACAGCGGTCACCGAGATTCTGCGCTTTCAGACCAAGCGCGCCGATGTGGGCCGCGTGAACGGCAGCTACTTCGCCGAGACGCTCTCGTTCGGACTGGATGCCGCCATCGCCTTGGACACCATGAATCGTCGCCAAAAGTCGGGCCGTGCTGGCACCATGCTCTATTTGGAAAGCGCCGTGGACCAGTTGTTCAAGCATTTGCGCCTCTACGATTTTAAGATGGACATCCTTGAGGCGGAGCCGGGGTGTGCGCCCCATCCCGAGCAGGACGAGGCCTATCTGGTGGCTGTGCAGGTGGGACCCACCTATGGCGGTCACTTCCGTATCACGCCTGAAGCGCGCCTCGACGACGGGCTGTTCGACATCTGCTGGGCCACGCCGGAGTTGACTCCCATGCGCGCCCTCGCGCTTCTTTTGCGCGCCCGCGGCGGCAAGCACACGGGCAACTCCCATATCCATTTCCGTCGGGCCAAACGTCTCGTGCTCGATTTCGAAGAAGAGCCGCCGGCCCAGATGGACGGCGAGAAGATCACCGGCACCCACTTCGTCATCGACTGTGTGCCCGACGCCCTAACCGTCATCGTCGGCCAGCGCTAACTTCACGAAGGTGTCCACGTTAAGAAAGATGGTGCCCTCGACAGGATTCGAACCTGCGGCACCTTGCTCCGGAGGCAAGTGCTCTATCCCCTGAGCTACGAGGGCACGTAAATCAGGTCCCCGTCGGGCGGGGTGCTGCGCTATTATAGGGCAATTGTGCCGCCCCAGGCGGCAAATCGGCAAAATACCTCATGGATGGAACAGGAGCCCCTCGTGGAAAAAAAGCGTCCCGCGCATCAGCAGCCGGCAACGGCATCAGGGGAAACCCCGCACGTTGGGGCGAAGGGTCAGGCCCGCGAGGATGCCCGCCCGAAGACAGAGTTCCCTGCCGTCGCGTCCGAAACCGTGCGCATCGAGCGCATGAGCTATGGGCCGGCCGCGGTGGGCCGTCTTGCGAGCGGCAAGACCGTGTTCGTGGAAGGCGCGGTACCGGGAGATGAGGTGCGCGTGGCCCTCGACGAGGAGAAGCCCCGGTTCGCCCGCGGGCACGTGGCCGAGCTTGTGGCCCCTTCGCCCGAGCGCGTGGCGCCGCCCTGCGACCGGGCCTGCGGCGGCTGTCCCTGGGCGGTCCTTTCCTATGACGTCCAGCTAGCCGCCAAGCGCGCCTCGGTGGTCGATGCC
Source organism: uncultured Adlercreutzia sp. (assembly GCA_947426355.1). GTDB lineage: Bacteria > Actinomycetota > Coriobacteriia > Coriobacteriales > Eggerthellaceae > Adlercreutzia. The sequence continues at coordinate 1,390 of CANEDU010000107.1, forward strand.
CTCACGCGCACGGCCCATATGGACGCCGCCCGCGCTGAGGTCCTTGTGGCGCCGTGTGTGCCCTCCAAGCGCCAGTGGGGCTACCGCAACAAGCTGGAGCTGTCCTGCGGCACCGACGCCGCCGGCCGGCTCATCCTTGGCATGCGTCCCGAGTCCGGCGCCGACGTCGTCTCGCTGGACACGTGCCCCTTAGCCCACCGCACCATCGAGGGAGCTCCGAAGGCTCTGCGCGGCGCCCTGCGATACCTGTCCGGTGGCGAGGATTTGGGCCTGTTTCGCGTCGGCGTGCGCGGCAGCCTGCGCACCCGAGACGTGGAAATCGCCCTGTGGACCACGCCGGGTCCCTTCCCGCGGGCCGCGGCGGCAAAGACCCTTTCCAGCGCGCTCAAGAACACCTCGGTGGTGCGCGTGGTGGCTGAGCCGGGGCGCGCCCGCAAGGTGAAGAAGGTGGAGGCCATATCGGGCAAGGGCTGCTGGGAAGAAGAGCTTGCCGGCGAGCGCTTCCTCATCAGCGCCCCGTCGTTTTTCCAGGTGAACACCGCCCAGGCCGAGAAGCTCGTGGAGCTGGTGCTTGCGGGCCTTGAGGTGCGGGAAGGCGATTACGTGGCCGACCTCTACTCCGGGGCGGGCACGTTCTCGCTGCCTTTGGCCGCTGCCGGCGCTGAGGTGGTGGCCGTGGAATCGGCTGGAAGCTCCGTGCGCGATCTGCGCCGCAACGCCGAGCGCGCCGGGGTCGATATCGACGTCATCGGCGGCGACACCGCCCGCGAGCTCCCTGAGCTGGGCGATTTGGACGCACTCGTGGTCGATCCGCCCCGGGCGGGCTTGGCCGACGGGGTCGTCGCCTCCATTGCCGCTGCGGCACCGCGTCGCGTGGCCTACGTCAGCTGCGACCCGGCCACCTGGGCCCGCGACGTCGCCCGTTTCGAAGGGGAGGGCTACCGCCTGGTGGCTGCAACCCCCGTCGACCTCTTTCCGCAGACCTACCATGTGGAAGTGGTTAGCATTTTTGAGCGGTGCGGCTCCTAACCTGCTAGAATCATTCCCCGTATGCAATGAGACGTGCTCCCGTCGCGATGTTCGAATCGCCGCAGCGCCGTCGCCGAGATAAGAAGGAGGAGCCCCATGGCTCTTTACACCCCCGAGTATCAGCCCACCGGCGAGGAGATTGCCGTCATCACCACCTCCAAGGGCCCCATCCGCGTGCAGCTGGCGGGCAACGACGCCCCCATCCACGTGGGCAACTTCGTGGAGCTGGCGCAGAAGGGCTTCTACGACGGCCTGAAGTTCCACCGCTACGTGCCGAACTTCGTTATCCAGGGCGGCGACCCGCTCACCCGCGACGCCTCGTCCGAGCAGGTGGCCCGCGGCGGCCGCTTCGGTACCGGTGGTCCTGGCTACATGATCAAGGAAGAGTACACCACCAACCCCAACAACAAGCATCTCGATGGCACGCTGGCCATGGCCCGCTCGGCCATGCCTGATTCCGCCGGCTCCCAGTTTTACTTCTGCCTGGGCGCCCAGCCGATGCTCGACTCCGGCTACACGGTGTTCGGCCAGACCCTCGAGGGCCTCGACGTCATCAAGGAGCTGCGCGCCGGCGATGTCATCGAGTCTATCGTCATCGAGAACGCCGCTGAGTAAGCCCCACCGCGTGGCCGTGGGCATACGTCCCGCCGCGCTTCCCGCGCCTGGTCGCACTGTGCGCCCCAAGCGCTCCGCCCCGAATGTCTAGCGAAGGAAGTCTATGAACAACGAGTTATTCGACCAAGCAAATGAGCGCTACCGCCTGCGTGACTACCGCGGCGCGCTGATGGCTTTCACGGAATGCTTGCAGGACACGAACTTCCCGCTGGCCCCCGGGGAGATGGGTCTTCTCTATCACCAGATCGGCAACTGTCTGGTGAAGCTGAAGAACCCCCGCGAAGCTATCCAAGCCTACAGCCAGGCCACGGCTGATGCGGCCTATGGCGCCATTGGCACGGTCGAGTGCAACCTCGGCATGGCCTATGCCTCGCTGCGCGACTACGATAACGCCATCCATTGCTTCGAAAAGTCTGTCGCCGATGCCGCCAACCCCACGCCGTACAAGTCCTATATGGGCATGGGCAACGCGCTTATGAAGCTTGGCAAGTCCGCCGAGGCGGGCGTGGCCTTCCGCGAGGCGGCTCTCGATGAGTCGAATCCCGATCCCACTAAGGCGCTTTTGAACCTCGGCGTGTGCTTTATGGCTCTGAATCGCCCGGCCGATGCCGTGGCCTCCTACGAGAGCGCGCTGCAGTTCGATATGCAGCCGGCCACGCGCAACAAGCTGCAGGCGTCCCTCGGCCAGGCCTACGTGGCCTGCGGCCAGATGGAGAAGGCCGTGCACGCCTTCGAAGAGGCCATCGCTGACAAGACCTATTTCCTGTCCGATTCCGCCAGCGTCGATTACCAGCGCGCCGTGGGTGCGGTGGCCCAAGGCACGAGCGAGCAGAACCAGGCCACCCAGGTGCTGCAGCTGGCCGATATGTCCGGACTCGATGTGGCTGCCGATGGATTGGCCGTTTACGACGAGGGCGTCTTCGAAGGTGACGGTTCTGAGGCTTTCTACTATGACGAGGGTGCGTACGAGGCCGATCCGGCCAGCTTCCCCGGCTATGTAGGTGCCTACGAGAACGTCGACAACGATCGCTTCTTCACGGCGACCGATGCTGAACTTGAGCAGTGGTCACGCGGTTTGGCCAAGCAGGATCGCAAGCGCCGCAACGTGGGTCTGAAGATCCTGCTGTTCTTCGTTGTCCTCATTGTGCTGGCTGCTGCTGCTGGCGTATTCGCTTACACCCAGGGTTATGGCTACCCGACGGTGCAGACGGTAACGCAGGAATTGTTCAGCGATCCTGCCGCTGCTGCTGACACGGTGTTTTCCGCTGATGTAGACAAGGAGGCCATCCCCGGCATGCTCGACCCGGTGGTGACTGATCCCAACGTCACCGTCGATGGCGTGAGTCGCTCTATGACCGAATCCACGGTCTACGCTACTGCCGCCACCGAGGGGGGCGGGTCGGTGCAGTACCGCGTTTCCATGGTGCGCGACGGCATCACCTGGAAGGTAAGCAACGTCGAGCTGTACTTCCCGAGCCAGGCGTAGCGACTGATTCAGGCAAACTCGGCCCGCATTCAGCGGGCCGTCTGCATACAAGATGATTCTTGAAAAGGAAAGGATTCCCATGGCAATTCAGAAGACCTACTCTATGATCAAGCCCGACGGTGTGCGCAACGGTCACATCGGCGAGATTATCAACCGCTTCGAGCGCGCCGGCCTCACCGTCGAGCGCATGGAGCTGGGCATGGTCACCCCCGAGCAGGCCAAGGCCAACTACGCCGAGCACGAGGGCAAGCCCTTCTACGACGGCCTCATCTCCTACATCACCTCCGGCCCCGTGGTGAAGATGGTCATCTCCGGCGAGGGCGCCGTGGCCAAGTGCCGCTCCCTCATGGGTGCCACCAACCCGGCCGAGGCGGCCCCGGGCACCATCCGCGGCGACTTCGGCCTTATCATGGATGAGAACGTCATTCACGGCTCCGATTCTCCTGAGTCTGCCGAGCGTGAGATTGGCATCTTCTTCGCCTAAGAGCTCATGCTTTGAACGTTTGGGCGGGCCTGCGGGCTCGCCCTTTCTATTTTCTCATCTGGTTTTTCGGGGCCGTCAGTCGAAGGGCGGTGACGGGGGAGGGCACGACCCGTTACTATAGGGGCAACGGATCAGCTGCGCGGGGCTTGTGCGCGCTCACGATTAAAGGAACAAGATCGCCTATGCTGTATCGCGTCATCGACGAGGCGGAAATGCCCGCCCTCGTCGCTGCTTTCATGGAACGCTACGAAGTGGTGGCACCGGTCAAGCGGGGAAGCAAGTATGTGTTTTCCGCCGTCGGTTCCTTCGACGACATCGTGCTGGATTATCCCACCACCATCGCTTCGCCGAAGAAGTACTTCCTACCGTCCAAAGAGACCCTCTTTGAGTTCGATGCCAAAACCAACGAGGTGACCGACTATGCGGAAGAGGTGCGCCCTCGGGTGCTCTTCGGCGTGCATGCCTGCGACATCAACGGCATTTTGAACTTGAGCAGCGTCTTCACCGACCCGCGCTATCCCGATCCCTACTACGAGGCACACAATGCGGCCACGCTCATCGTGGGCGTGAACTGCATGCCCTCCGAAAACTGCTTCTGCAATCTCATGGATTCGGAAGAGGCGCGTCCAGCCTACGATTTGTTCCTCACGAATATCGGCGGCCGCTATCTCGTGTCCATCGGCAGTGTGGTGGCGGCGAACATCCTGGAGGCGGCCTGCAACGTGCGCGAGGCCACCGATGAGGATCGCATCGCGTTTCGCGCGGTCACCCGCGCCCGCCAGCGCGCTTTCAATGAGGATATCCCCGACATTCAGGAAATCCCCATGCTCATGGACGCCTTCCACGACGACGAGTTCTGGGAGGAACTGGGCGGTCGCTGCTTGTCCTGCAACGCCTGCGCCAACGTGTGCCCCACCTGCTACTGCTTCGATATCCGCGACACGCTGGACCCGGGTGCGGAAGCCGGTCGTCGCGAGCGGGTGTGGGACGCCTGCACCTCGCCGCAGTTCGCCATGGTGGCCGGCGGGCACAACTTTCGCCCGACACCGGCGACCCGCGTACGCCACCGCATGTACCATAAGCTCAACGGCTTTTTGGCCAAGCACGACCGAAGCCTGTGTGTCGGCTGCGGCCGCTGCGTTTCCGCCTGCAAGGTGGACATCAGTCCCATCGAGGTGCTGAAGTTCTTCGATAGAAAGGGGGCTTAAGGATGCCAAATAGCACCACGGTAGCCGTCCATCCCTTCCGCGATATGGGCCGGGAAGCCACCGGCGCCGAGATGATGCACGCGAATCCCTACCGTCCGTGGCCGGCGCGCATCACGTCCATCACCGAGCTCACGCCC
>CANEDU010000108.1 GCA_947426355.1 uncultured Adlercreutzia sp.
CTACCGCCGCAACGTGTCGCTGCAGACCTTAGATGGCGTGCTCTGCCACAACGGCGAGTTCGCCCAGCAGCGCCTTGGGCGCGGCACCTGCGGGTCCTTCGAGCAGCTCGACGAGATGGTGGAGGCCTGCAACGCCGATGAGACCACCATCAAGACGCTGCGCCCCTCCACGTTGGAAGGCTGCGTTGTGCGCGTGAGCGATATGATCGCCTACATTGGCAAGGATCGCCAGGATGCTCTGGCCATGGGGGTCATCGACTCGCTCGATGTCTTCGACGCCGACATCATCGGCGCCACCAACGCTAAGATCATCAACAACCTTACCGTGGACATCGTGAACAACTCCTACGGCAAGCCGGAGATTGCCATGAGCGAGGCGGTGTTCCAAGACCTCAAGCGGGCCAAGAAGCAGAACTACGAGGTGATCTACCTTAAAGAAGGCATGGTGGACGAGACGGAGAACCTCGTCCAGGAGATGTTCGAGGAGATGTACGCGCGGCTTCTGCGCGATTTGGTGGAAGATCGTCGCACAAGCCCCATTTTCCAGCATCACGTGAAGCGCCTGTGCGCCGCCTCGCGCACTATCAAGCCCGAGGAGTACCTGGCCGGCGACCCGAACCAAGTGGTGGTGGACTACATGGCCTCCATGACCGACAGCTACTTCATGGCCATCTACGCGCATCTGTTCCCCGAAAGCCCGCGCCATATCCAAACCCGCGGCTACTGCGCCGATCTTGTTTGAAAAGCCATGGCGAATTCGCTATAATGCGAGCCAGGCGGTCACCCGGGGCAACGGGCGGCTGCTTCACATTAGTTGAGGTAATGTGATTGAAGAGCCGCTTTCCTTAGGTTGGGGGGGCGGCTATTTCTTTACCCGTAAGGTGATTTCAATTCCGGAATCCCGTGTCTTTTTTATGGCAGGAGGGGTTGTCGGCAGCGGTGGTGGCGAGCTCGTCGCATCGCTCGTTTTCGGGGTGGCCCGCGTGGCCCTTCACCCAGACGAACGTAACCGTGTGCGGCTCTTTGGCAGCGAGCAGGCGCTTCCATAAATCAACGTTCTTCACCGGCTGCTTCTGGGCGTTCTTCCAGCCGCGGCGAAGCCAGCCCGCCACCCAGTTCTGATTGAAGGCGTTCACCAAGTACTGCGAGTCGGAATACACCGTCACCGTGCACGGGCGTTTGAGAGCCTCAAGGCCCACGATGCAGCCGAGCAGCTCCATGCGATTGTTGGTGGTGCAGGAAAAGCCCTCGGAGAACTCCTTCTCGTGCACCGCGCCCGAGGGGGCTTTGTAGCGCAAGATGGTGCCGTAACCACCCGGGCCGGGGTTGCCTCGCGAAGACCCGTCAGAATACAGCGTCACTTCCATAACGGCACCTCCCCCGCGCCCGGCGCGGCCCTCTGAAACCAGGCCGGCCTCAGTCAATTCATTGAAGCTTAGTCCTTGTTGCATGGTCACAAGATCACAGCTCCGCTTCGGTCTTCTCGCCCAAATCGATGAGCTCTTGGCGCGTGTGCACGCCGCATTTGGCGTAAATGCGGCGCAAATGAGTGTCCACGGTGTTCTTTGAAATGAAGAACTCGCTGGCTATGCGCTCCGCCGTGCGGCCGCGCAGGGCCATAGGCAGAATCTCCGCCTCGCGCTTCGAAAGCTTGGCCGTGCGCGCGATGAGCTCGCAGGCCTCCTCGAAGCGATCGGTCTGGGCAACCACCACCGAGAGCGCCGCCATATCACGGTCGGTGAACAGGAACAAGAATGCGTACATGACAGCCACGCCGGCCAGCGCCACCAAGGCCGCCGACACATCGAAGGTGCCCGGTATGGCGCCGACGATGCCGCCGATGAGCACGCCGAAAATCTCGCCGCAGAACAGCGCCGCAAAACCGCGGGCGAAGGAGCGCACGGCATCGCGCCCGGCAATGCGGCCCATGATGAGGAACAGCGACACGAGCACCGAGAAGACGCCCAAATAGCCCGCGAGCACCACCGATACGCCGGAAACGCCCACGCTCTCGAGCAGCGGCACCGCCACAAAGCCGCCCACCATGAGCAGGATGGCCAAACGATAGGCGCCGCCGAGCGGCCCCACGTCCTGATCGGCGCCCGTAGGCAACACGGCGCGCACGCCCAAAGACAGAGGGCGTCCCCCATAGAGCTGCAGCGCGGCGACGCAGTAGAGCACGAAGAGCACGAAGGTGACGGAAAGCGACGCGTAGGCTGCGCCCGCGGCGCTGGTCGCCAAAGCCTCCACGGCACCGGTTGCCACCCCATAGACAATCGTGCCTGCGAGAATGCGCCCGGAAAGCTTGCTGGCCTCAGCCGATCCGGCCGCATCTCCCGCCACCTCCGAAACGCCGCACTCCCCTTCGACGGCTTCTGGCTTTGGCGCCTTTCCTGCACCGAGCTCCCCTTCGCTAAGCGCCCTCAAGGCCCAGGCGCTCCCCAAGGGCAGCACGTACAAAATGACGTAGGCCCCGGAAAGAGGAATGGCCGCCACGAAGAAGCACACGGCGGCACCCAAGGCGCTGCCGATAAACACTTCGGGTACCGATTGGTCGATCGACACCTCGCCGAGCACCCGTCCCCATAGGCACAGGAGAAGCGCAAGGGGAATGCCCGCCACGACGCCCTCGATCACGGCGAGGGCCAGCCAGGGCACGCCAGGCATCAAAGCCCGCACCGCCACAAGCAGAAAGAGCGCTCCAACCAGAGGGGCCGCCAGGCAGCGGACCAGCCCATCGGCCGCCCTCATGAGCTTTTGGCGAGCGCCATCGCGGGTCATAAGAGCAAAGGTGCCCGCCATGACCAGCAGCACGCACAGCAGATCGGCCCGATCGACGAGGAAGCCGCGCTCGGCCGCCTCGTTGTAAGAGCCGAGATACAGCATGGCGAAAAGGAAGGCCTGATTGCAGCCGAAGCCTGCAATAGCCAGCCGAGCCTGCCGCACCCGCGGCAGCAACGAAGACGCCATGCCCTCCCCTTTCCAATCGCTCAACGAATCAAGTCGTCCCATTCTACCGCAATAGAAAAAACCCAAGTATCAAATGAATACTTGGGTTCGCGAATTACCGTTTTGGGAAAGTCAGCGAAGTTCCTAGGCCTTTTTCTTGACGACCTTCTTCACGGCCTTGGTCTCGGTCTCGCTCGCAGAGGCAACCTCGGGCTCGTCGTCCTCGACGACCTCGACGATTTCCTCGGCCTCATCGTCCTTCTTATCGAAGGCCATGCCCTCGCGCAGGCTCTTGACGGTCTTGCCGAGAGAGGCGCCGAGTTTGGGGAGGTTCTTGGGGCCGAAGATGAGCAGCACGACGACGAGAATGATAACGAGCTCAGGCACGCCCAATCCGAGAATCTTCATAAGGTAGGTCTCCTTCTTAGTTTCGAAGCGGGCCGGTGTCCATCCCTCCGCCGCGCTTCATGGTTCGCGTTTCGACGCCGCCCACTATGACCCCCGAAGCAGCTGCTGGCTATCACGCAGACCCATGATTTTGTCACGTCCCAGAGAAATCTCCACGTCACATCTTTACGTGACAAAAGGAGTTTTCCCTGCTCAAGAGCGCATGAAGAAGCCAGCTGCGTGTCTGGCCTTTCCTTTGCAGATTTGAGGCGCTAGTCGTGACTCGAACGGGAGAGCGCCACCTTGCCCGTGCGAACGATCTCCTTGATGCCGTAGGCGCGGAACAAATCCTCAAGACCTTGAAGCTTCGAGTCGTCGCCGGTGGCCTCCACCGTCAGCGTGTTCTTGCCCACGTCGACGATTTTGGCACGGAAGATGTTGGCGATTTCGATGATCTCGCTTCGGCGCTCCGCCGGCGCACTCACCTTGAACAGCGCCAGCTCGCGCTGGATGGCTCCCTCATCGGTGAGGTCGGTGATCTTGTGCACCGAGATGAGCTTGTGCAGCTGCTTGGTGATTTGCTCGAAGGCCACCTCGTCGGCCACGACGATGGCGGTCACCCGCGACATAGTCGGGTCCTCGGTGGGTCCCACCGAAAGCGATTCGATGTTGAAGCCGCGTCGGGAGATGAGCCCGGTCACGCGGGAGAGCACGCCCGCCTTGTTCTCGACGAGCACCGAGAGGATATGCTTCATTATTCGCCACCCTTCGTCTCTTCGCCAGCCTCCCTTGACGAGGGGCGACCGAGGTCGCCTCCTCGAAAGAGGGTTTTCCAGTCTTCAGGGCGCACGTCAAGCGCGGATCCGTCCTGGCCGAGGCGAGCGCCGGTGTCCTCGGGGTCCACTTCCCAGCGGCCCCCGAACTGGGCATCAATCTTGGCGCAGGGCGATGCGGGGGCAGCACCGGCCGGCATATCGGTTCTCACGGCGCCGACAGCCACATCGATGGCCCCCATGGCGCTGTCCAAGGCCGCGCCCGGGGCCACCATGGGATACACGCTCTGCTCGCGCGAGATGGCCACGTCGAGCAGATAGGGGCCCGTCGCCGCGAGCATGCGGCGGATGGCGTCGGCCACCTCGCTCGGCTTCTCCACGCGCTCTGCCTCCCAGCCGTAGGCCGCGGCGAGCTTCACGAAATCCGGCACCGGCGCAAGCAGCGTCTCGGAGTAGCGCTTCTCGTAGAACAGCTTCTGCCACTGGCGCACCATGCCCAAGCAGCGGTTGTCGAGGATCATGACCTTCACCGGAACGCCGTTGATGGCGGCTGTGGCCATCTCCTGGGAGTTCATCTGAAACGAGCCGTCGCCGGCGATGCAGACCACGGTCTTGTCAGGATTCGCCACGGCAGCGCCGATAGCCGCCGGGAACCCGAAGCCCATGGTGCCCAGACCGCCCGACGAGAGGAACGTGCGCGGGAACTTGCGGAACAGGAACTGGTGGGCCCACATCTGGTGCTGGCCCACCTCGGTGGTGACGATGGAGGCCGCAGGATCCAGCTGCCGCCCCAGCTCGGCGAGCACGAGCTCCGGTACGATCTCGCCGTTCTCCTCGTTTTCCGCCATGTTCGGATGGTAGAACGGGTAGCGAGCCCGCCATGCGTTGATATCGGCGATCCACTGGGCGTCCCGGGGACGGGCGCCGTCCTTTTCGAGGGTGGCCAGCATGCCGGCGAGCACGCCCTTCAAATCGCCCACGATGGGCACGTCCGCATCGCGAATCTTGCCGATCTCGGCCGGGTCGATATCTATGTGGACGATCTTCGCGTTCGGCGCGAACTCGGACACGCGCCCGGTGACGCGGTCGGAGAAACGCGCACCGGCCACGATGATGAGGTCGGCCTCGGTCATGGCCATGTTCGAGTACTTCGCCCCGTGCATGCCCACAGGCCCCAGGTTCAAAGGGTGGTCTTCCGGCACGCAGCCCTTGCCCATGAGCGTCACCACGACGGGAATCTGCATCGCGTCCATGAGGTCCACGAGCTCTTCGGTGGCCTCCGACGCGATGATGCCGCCGCCGGCGTAGAGCAGCGGCTGATCGGACTGCTCCAGAAGGCGGCAGGCGGCGCGAATCTGCTTGGCGTTGCCGCGGTAGGTGGGCTTGTAGGAAGGCAAGTTCACCCCGTCGGGATATTCGAACACCATCTTGGCGCCGGCCAGATCGCTCGGCACGTCGATGAGCACCGGGCCGGGGCGGCCGGTGCTCGCGATATGGAAGGCCTCGCGAACGGTGCGGGTGAGCTCGTCGGTGGATTGCAGCAGGTAGGAGTGCTTCACCACGGGCATGGTGATGCCCACGATATCGGATTCCTGGAACGAGTCGGTGCCGATGACCCCACTGCCCACCTGGCCGGTGATGACGACGAGGGGCACCGAGTCCATATAGGCAGTGGCAATGCCGGTCACCGTGTTCGTGGCCCCCGGGCCCGACGTGACGATGACCACCCCGGGCCGCCCCGTAGAGCGCGCATAGCCATCAGCCATGTGCACCGCCCCCTGCTCGTGACGGGCGAGGATGTGGTGAATCTGGTCGGAATCGTAGAGTGCATCGTAGATCTTGATGGCCTGGCCGCCCGGATACCCGAAAACGATATCGACCCCCTCGGCCTCCAGCGACGCGATGAGCGCCTCGGCGCCGAGCATGGTCTTGCCCTGCTTGGCCGTGCGCGAACCGGCCCCACGCGGTGCGCCTAAGATGGCGGCGCTGCGGCGCTGAGGCGTCTCCTGCTTGATCTGCTCGCTTCTCGGCTCCATAGGCCTCGCTTCCTTTCGCTTGCCCCGTATCCGTCCCGAAAGGGCCGATGCGGACCAGTCCCTAAAACGAAAAAACCCGCTGCAAGATGCACCGGGCCGGAAACGAGGCAACCACGCGGGCGTGCCGCGCGGAAGGCTCTACGACAGATAACGGTGTCGCCGGTCCGACGCTCCTTGCCCCCGGCCCGGC
>CANEDU010000109.1 GCA_947426355.1 uncultured Adlercreutzia sp.
GAGTCAACAGCCTCCATGAGCTCCCAGACCTTCTCCTGCCACGCCTTGTCGCCCTCGAGGGCCTTCAGGGCGGAGCCGCGGATGATCGGGGTGTCGTCACCCGGGAACTCGTAGCTGTCGAGCAGCTCGCGAACTTCCATCTCGACGAGCTCGATGAGCTCCTCGTCGTCGACCATGTCGCACTTGTTCAGGAAGACCACGATGTAGGGCACGCCGACCTGACGGGCGAGCAGGATGTGCTCGCGGGTCTGGGCCATGGGGCCGTCGGTAGCAGCGATAACCAGGATGGCGCCGTCCATCTGGGCAGCACCGGTGATCATGTTCTTCACGTAGTCGGCGTGACCGGGGCAGTCGACGTGAGCGTAGTGACGGGTATCGGTCTCGTACTCGATGTGAGCAATGGAGATGGTGATGCCGCGCTCGCGCTCCTCGGGGGCCTTGTCGATCATGTCGAAGGCAGTGAAGTCGGCGTTGGCGGTGCCATGAGAGCCGTCGTTCTCAGACAGGGTCTTGGAGATGGCGGCCGTCAGCGTCGTCTTGCCGTGGTCAACGTGACCAATGGTACCGATGTTAACATGCGGCTTCGAGCGCTCGAACTTCTCCTTAGCCATGTTTCATCCTCCTTCAAGGGTGATAGCGAAACGAATTGCAACAAAATAAACGCGCCCAGGATGGACGCGGTAAATCTAAATGGTAGCGGTGACTGGATTTGAACCAGTGACGCCACGGGTATGAACCGTGTGCTCTGACCAACTGAGCTACACCGCCAAGTGGAGCCTGCGACCGGACTTGAACCGGTGACCTCTTCGTTACCAACGAAGTGCTCTACCGACTGAGCTACACAGGCGAAATGGTGGGCGCGCTAGGATTCGAACCTAGGTAGGCATAACCAACGGGTTTACAGCCCGTCCCCTTTAACCACTCGGGCACACGCCCATTTCGGCGCTTAATTCATGTGTACTTTTCAAGCTGCCACTCGCGCTTCCCGAATGCCCGGGAAAAGCGAGCGAATGGAATAATACGGTACGAGTCGGGTGGTGTCAACCGTTTACACGCCCCCGGGCGTCTCTCCATCAATCCTCCCTAAACCACAGGAAGCGAAACGGAGCGCCGCCTCCCATTCGTCCCCTTTACTATATATATGTAGAGGCTTGAAACGACGTGTTGGGGCGTCCGCTTCCGCACGTTCCAACAAACCGAAACCGAGGAAGGCCCGACCGTTCGTCCTCGACTCAAAACCACTGAGCCCTTCGCGAGCGGCGCAACCGAATATGAATCCCTTCTGAAAGCCCTAGGGCGATAATCCCGTCCGTGCTATGATAGCGCGATACGAAACTTTGATGCTCAACCCAGGAGGCTTTCTGATATGAGTGAGCAGAGCAGCATGTTCCCCGCCTTAACACGACGCGCTTTCGTCGGCGCGTCCGCAGTCATAGGCGCTTCCTTATTCTTCCCTCTCGCAACCCCCCTTCGGGCTCACGCTGTAACCGCAGCGGAAAAGCAAGCTGAGGCTAATGCCGCCCTTGAAAAGCTCAACGCCCTTCAGGAGAAACTCAACCTAGCTTCTGACAATTATTACACCGCGCTTAGCGATCAGCAGGCGGCTCAAGGCCGGATGGACGAAGCGCAAGGACGTATCGACGAAGCCTCATCGCGCATTTCAGATCTTCAGAGCCAGCTAGGACAGCGCGCGCGGTCTATGTACCGCTCGGGATCGCTCACCTTCCTCGATCTCCTTTTGGGATCCACATCCTTTCAGGCCTTTGCCTCAAATTGGGACCTACTCAACGATATGAACGAGAACGATGCGGAAATGGTCGAGGAGACCAAAACGCTTCGTGAGGAAGTCACAGCTGAGAAAGCAGTTTACGAGGAGCAGCGCAATGTTGCCGCTCAGAAAGCCCAGGAGGCCGAAGACACCAAGCAGGAGGCCGAAGGGCTGGTCCAGCAAACGCGCGACGTCTACGACTCCCTTTCCGCTGAAGCCGCTCAACTCGTAGCCGAGGAACAGGCAGCTCGCGAGGCGGCCGCCCTCGAAGCAGCTTTGAAAGCGGAGGAAGAAATGCGGCAGCAGGCCGCGGTTGAGGAAGCCGGCGGTAACGACAATGCCGGCAACGACAGCGGCAATGGCGACGATGGCGGCAACGGCGGGAACAGCGATGGCGGTGGAGGCGGCTGGAACAGCGGTTCTTCCAGCTCCAGCTCCAGCTCCAACTCCGGCAGCTCATCGAGCCGACCCAGCAGTTCAAACAATTCGCGACCGCAAACGGTCACCGGCAACGTTGTTGTCGACCGCGCCTACAGCCAATGCGGAAAGCCCTACATATGGGCAGCCGCCGGTCCCGAGGGCTTCGATTGCTCGGGGCTTGTGGGCTACTGCCTGACCGGCACTATGGGGAATCACTGGTGCACCACCTACACCATTGCCGCTTGGCCCGCTGTCACTAATCCGCAACCTGGTGATATCTGCATTGATTGGGGGCACACGGGAATCTACATCGGCGGCGGCCAGATGATCCACGCCCCAACAGAGGGCGACGTTGTCAAGGTCGGCCCCGTGCAAGCTGGCATGTGGTACGTACGCTACTAAGCAGCTCAAAGAGGGGGACGCAGCCCAGTTGCGTCCCCCTCTTTTTGCCCCAACATATAGGGGACGACTTCCGGACTACGCACAAGGTCCGACCAGTGACAGTCGGGCTTCTGTGGTTACCGTTTGAAAGGCTCGTGAAGAAGGACTGACCATGCTATCATGCACGAACCAACTTGCAAAACGCACCAGATGCTCAACCAGGAGGCACCTTCGTATGAGAGAGCATGAATTCATTCTTAGCAGACGAACATTTCTAGGCGGCACCGCAATCGTCGGTGCGTCTCTTTTTCTTCCCGCAATCACTCCATTAGAGGCCCATGCTGTCACAGCGGCAGAAAAACAAGCCGAAGCCGATGCGGCTCTCGATCAGCTCAATGCACTTCAGCAGAAGCTCGGTCAAGCCGAGAACGATCACTGGGCCGCACTGCAGGAGCTCGAGGCCGCCCAAGAACGGATGGATGAGGCCCAAGGTCGTATCGACGAGGCTTCTTCACGCATTTCCGACCTTCAAGGACAGCTGGGGCAGCGCGCCCGCTCGATGTACCGCTCGGGCTCTACGTCTTTTCTCGACCTGTTGCTTGGATCTACGACATTCCAGGCCTTCGCCTCTAATTGGGATCTGCTCAACGATATGAACGAGAACGACGCGGAAATGGTCGAGGAGACCAAGATGCTTCGCGAGCACGTTGAGTCCGAGAAGGCTGTTTACGAAGAGCAGCGCGAAGTGGCCGACCGAAAAACCAAGGAAGCCGAAGAAGTGGCCGAAGAGGCTCAGCGACTCGTTGAGCAAACGGAACAAGTCTACAACTCTCTGTCCGCCGAAGCTGCTGAGCTTCTGGAGGAAGAGCGCAAAGCTCGCGAGGCCGCCGAAGCTGCTGCTGCCGCCGCCCGCGAAGAAGAGGCGCGTCGCCAGCAACAGCAGCAACAGTCCAACAACGACAACGACAACGACAACAGCAGCAACAACAATAACAACAATTCGACTCCGCCGCCCGCGGCCGATGATGGCACTATCGTGGGTCGCGCCAAAGCTCAGCTCGGCAAGCCCTACGTTTGGGGCGCCACGGGCCCTGATAGCTATGATTGCTCGGGGCTTGTAGGCTACTGTCTCACTGGTCATCACAGTCGCATTGGCGTGGCGGCCAGCTTTATGAGCTATCCCCAGGTTTCCAACCCGCAGCCCGGTGATATCTGCTGCAATAGCTACCACTGTGGCATCTACGTGGGCGGCGGCCAGATGATTCACGCTCCCGAGCCTGGCGATGTCGTCAAGTACGGACCCGTTTTCAGCGACATGATTATCACGCGCGCCTAAAGGGGTCGCGTACTTGCCCCTTGGGAAAGCTCAGCATCATAATCTCATGAGAAGGACCCCGTAAAGGGGTCCTTCTCATTCTATGCCCAAGAACGCGTGGAGGGAGGGAGAGGATTCGCGTCCCGAGCCATCATGGAGTTATCGGCCGGTGATTAGGCAGGGGCACCGCCTGCGGGCGCGCCGCCATCGCCGGCAGGAGCGCCACCATCCGGAGCACCGCCCTCACCTGCGGGGGCTCCGCCGTCACCGGCGGGAGCACCGCCCTCGGCGCCGCCTTCGCCGTCGCCGTCGCCACCGGGAGGCGGTCCCTGCATGCCCTTGTCGGACTGCTTGACGTCGGCATTGCCGGCACCCAGGGTGCAGTAGCGGTCGAAGTCCTCGGTGGCGAGAAACTCGCCCAATGTGTAGCCGAGGCACAGGCACATGCCGATGGACACGCCGTTCATGATGCCGTTGTAGCCCATGGGGAAACGTCCGCCCGACGTGTTGCCGCAGGCGAACAGGCCCTTGATGGGCTCAAAGCCCTGGCCCTGCACCTGCTGGCGCCCAGTGACGAGCAGGCCGGAGGTGGCTACAAGCGAGCCGCCGCCGACGCGCTTAGAGCACGGATAGCCGTAGAAGGGGCCGTCCTTGATGGGCCACATGGTCTCAGGGTCACGGCCGAACTCGGTGTCGACGCCGGCATCGTGGGCAGCGTTCCACTTCTCAATGGCGGCCAGGGTGTTGGCCTTCACGCCCTCTTCCATGCCCATGTAATCACAAAGCTCTTCGAGGGTATCGGCGCAGTAGAGGAACTTGCCGGACGTGTCGTCGCCCTCCGGGCCCGAGCCCACGGCGGCGTCCATATAGGACTTCACGTTGGCAATGGCATCATCATCCCACTCTTTGGGAGCCAGGTGGCCGGCGAGCTGGTTCAGGAAGACTTCCTGCCAGTCGTTGCCCCACACCAAATAGGCACGGTCGCCAGGCTCGCGAGCGCCGGCGCAGCCGGAAAGCAGCGGACCGCCGAAGGCCTCGTTGCAGTAGCGCTCACCGTACTTGTTGAGCCACAGGCACTCCACGCCCTCCATGGGAGACAGCGGAATGAAGGCGTGGCTGCCCATATCGCCGCCCGTGGCGATTTCCACCTTGGCGCCGATGCGCATGGCCATGGCGATGCCCGATCCGTCGCGCCCGGACATAGCGGAGCAGTCCTTGTACTCGCCCAGCTCGTAGTTCTCGCGGCAAATGGCGTTGTACATGGCAGAGTTGCTGCCGATGTCGCCGCAAGCGAGAACGACGGCGCGGCCATTGTACTGGGTGTATTCACCCGTGCTGGAATCCTTGGTGATGACACCCGTAACTTCAGTGCCATCGTCGTTGTGCACGAGGCGCACGGCGGGCTGCCCAAAGAAGAACTGGGCACCAGCGGCCTTGGCCTTCTCCTGGGAGCGCTTCACGGCATCGGTCATGCCCACCGAACCGCCGAACTGGCAGGTGCCCACATAGGACGTGAAGGGGCCCTTCTTGTAGGTGTAGCCCTCAACGACCGGCCAGTTGAGAGGAATGAGCTCGTCCTTCTCGGCCTCGGTGTACCCTTCGATGAACCAATCCAGGGCCTCGCCGGAACGGTTCGCGAACTGAGAGAGCAGCGTCGGCTGCACGCGACCGGCACCGTACATCTGGTACTCGTTCATGAAGTCGACCACTGAGTACTCGGGAATGCCGACGCGATCGAGCTGCCAGGAGGAGTTCAGGTGCCCGATATCGTTACCAAGGGCGCTGAAGGTGTCCTCGGGCTGCATCTCGACGACAATGACGCTCGCGCCAAGCTCGGCGGCACGGCGGGCGGTAGCGGTACCGGCATGACCCGCGCCGCACACAATGATGTCGGCTTCCTGGACCGAGGCAATCTCGTCTTCAGCAATCTCGGGCTCTTCGCCGAGCCAGCCGGCGCCGAGCACCTCGCCCATGGTCTTGCCTTCGTTGCCTGTGGCTGCAGCGGACGCGCCGGTGCTGGCCATGGCCTCGCCAGACCCTGCGGTGCCGGAGGCCGAGGCGCCCTCAGTCTGCGGACTGCAGCCGGCCACCATGCCCGCCGCAGCAGCGCCGGCCGCCATGACGCCGGCACCCTGCAGGAAGCTGCGGCGGCTCAACGCGATGCGGCCGCGCTTGCCAGCGAGCGTCTCGCGCAGCTTCTCAATCTCGTGATGGTTCTCCATTCCCCATCCCCTTTCTTTCTCATGGCCTTAACAGAGCCGAGGATTGCGGCCCTGCAGACCACTATGGGGGCGCCAGAGCCGTCCGACCATACCGTCGCTATGGTGAAACCGCCTCTAAACGCCTCACCACGAGAAGGTGAAATCGCCCTTTGCCCAGGTAGCACGCACATTGTTTTTTAGTAGGCGCAACAGGGCAGGCTTATAATGGAGTGGTTCCTTTTGAAATGC
>CANEDU010000110.1 GCA_947426355.1 uncultured Adlercreutzia sp.
ATGATGCCGATCATGATGGACGAGACCACCAGCGAGATGGCTACGAAGGCGATGAGCACGTAGCTGATCATGTCCACGATGGTCGTGACCGACTTCATAAGCGTGCCCACGAAGTCCGTATAGGAAATCTTCTTATCGTCCTGGCCCGAGGCCACCATGCGGTCGTTGTAGTCGTCCAGAATGGCGATGACCTGCTGTTTATCCTCGAAATTGTCCGGATAGATGTCAATCTGGGAGGGCTTCGAAAGCTCCGCGTACCCCAGCTTGTTCAGATTCGCATCGTAAGAGCGCGTCTCGCCGGTCATGAGCGATACGATCAGCTCGGTAAGCTCCTCTTCGGTCATCTTCATTTGGAAGGCGTTCTGAAACGCATTCGTATCTACCGACATCGCCAAGGGAATGGACTTCTGCAGCTGAGCCGTCATCTGGGCCATAGAGGCCTCGGTCTTGGCAGCCACCTGGGCCATGACCTGCTCCATGTAGGTGGTCATGGTGGACTGAAGCGCTGCCGATATCTTCGTGGTCATCTCCTTTTGCATGGCGTTGGCATCCACGATCTTCCCCGCATACTGAGCCATGAGCGCCTTCAGCTCGGGGCTTTGGGCGTAGGACTGAAGCGTCGACTGGGCCAGCTGCTGGAAATCCGGCGGCGTGCCCGATGCCGCCGCCTGCTGGTAGGCCGCGCCGAGGGCCTGGGTGTACCCGGCCAGAGCCGACCCCATCATCTCTCCCATGGCGTCGCTGTTGAACGCCGAGGACATATCCAGGTTCAGCGAGCTGGGGTCAAGAGCCGGCGGGGCGGGCATATCGTCGGCGGACATGCCGTCTTGCAGCGCACTTGTGTCCAGGGAAAGCTTCGACTCATCGAACTTGAAGGCGTCCTGGATGGCGTCCTCGTCAACGCTGAACAGGTTGTCCATGGAAAAGCCGGAATCGGACGAGCTGTCCTCTTCGGAAAATTCCTTGCCGTTGAACACATCGATGGTCGGGTAGTTCAGCTGCTCCTGCACAATGGCAGCGTCTTTGGCCTGATCGATGAGATGCTGAGTGAGCGCCGGGGTGTAATAGATGCCCATGGAGAGCGCCGTGGCCTTCGCATCGGGACGCGGTTGCACGATGCCGACGATCTTCAGCTCCTCGCCGTTGTCGACAAGGTTCTTCATGTAGTCCTCGTCGCCGGTCTTGTCGATCCAAACCTTGTTCGCCTCATCGTAGCTGTAGAAGTCCGCGGCAGGCACCATCTTCAGCGACACGCCCATGATCTGGTCGTAGGTGAACGAGAGGTCGTCCTCGGGGCTTTCCACGTCTTCCTCGTTCATGAACTGCTTGATCATGTCCTCGAGCACGGCATGGTCGCGCAGGCCGAGGGCGTAGCTCACCAAATCGGGCACGGTGCCGCGACCCGTCAGCACCACGACGCACTCGTTGTAGGCCTCAGGCCAGCGGCCGGCCTTCACGTCGTACTGGTCTTCCACGATGGCCGTGTTGCCCATCATCTCGCTGAACACGTCGGTGGAATACATCGTGGACATAAGCGCGTTAGAGGACGTGCCGCCCATGCCGAAGGAGGAAAACGTCGTATCGGGGTTAATCTGGCGCACGCCGGCCTCGGTGTTGCCGTCGAAGATCTGGGGCGCCACGTTGTAGGAGTATTCGATGGAGTTCACGTAGCGGTTGATATCGCCGCCGTTCTCGTCCAAGAACAGCTTCAGCGAGGCGAGGTCGTTGTTCTCCAGGCTGGCGAACATGTCGGTGACCATGCGCGTCTCGGGCACCTCGCCGCTCGCCTCGGGGTCGTTCTCGTCCCCTTCCGTGCCGCCTTTGAAGCCGGCCTCTTCCAAGGGGTTGCCGTCGCTTTCGGTCGAGTCGACGCCGGCATCGTCGCCCTCGTCGGTCGTCATGCCCATGAGCGCGGTCATGTCGAAGCCCGTGGACATAATCTGCAGCGGGTACACCGACAGCGTTTCCTCCTCGGTACGCTCGATGTAGTTGTCCACACCGTTGGCCAAAGCCAGAATGGCCGCAATGCCGATGATGCCAATGGAACCGGCAAACGCCGTCATGATGGTGCGGCCCTTCTTGGTCATGAGGTTGTTCGCCGAAAGCGCGAGCGCCGTGAGAAAGCTCATCGAGGTCTTGCGGACCGGCTTGCGCGAGGCGTGCATCTCCTCTTCCGTGGGGAAGTAAGGGTCGGTGTCGGACTTAACGACGCCGTCGGCCAGGTTCACCGTGCGCGTGGCGTAGGCAGCAGCCAGCTCCGGATTGTGGGTGACCATGATGACCAGGCGATCTTTGGCAATCTGGGTGAGCAGATCCATGATTTGCACGGAGGTATGGGAATCCAGAGCGCCGGTGGGCTCGTCAGCCAGAACGATCTCCGGGTCGTTGATGAGCGCGCGGGCAATGGCCACGCGCTGCATCTGGCCGCCGGAAAGCTGGCTCGGCTTCTTGTTCACGTGCTCGGCAAGCCCCACGCTGGCCAGGGCCTCCTTGGCCCGCCGGGTGCGCTCGGCCTTCCCTACGCCCGACAGCGTCAGCGCCAGTTCCACGTTCTGCAAAATAGTCTGGTGCGGAATGAGGTTGTAGCTTTGGAACACGAATCCGATGCGGTTGTTGCGGAAGGTGTCCCAGTCGCGGTCCTTGTAGCGATGGGTGGAAACGCCGTCGACGACCATGTCGCCGGAATCGTAGTGGTCCAGACCCCCCATCACGTTCAAAAGCGTGGTCTTGCCCGAGCCCGAGGGGCCGAGAATGGCCACGAACTCATTGTCGCGGAACGCAATGGAAACGTCGTTTAAGGCCACTTGGGTGAAGTCGCCCGTTCGGTAGGATTTGCAGATATTCTTCAGCTGGAGCATACGCGTCTCTTTCCCTCTTCTCCGAATCGCGCCTATTATGATGCTCTCGGTGGAGGGCTTCTAACGCTTTCGTCAAAAAGCGAGTTATTTGCACAGATTTGCCGCGGCAGCGGCCGATTTCGCGGTATTCTGTCGAAGTTCCATTTCCCGCCGGCCCATAAGCCGCGCGCAAGCAGAAAGGAGCGTCCATGGACGCCAAAGTGTACGAACTCATCAACGACCAGATCAATAAGGAGCTGTACTCCGCCTACCTGTACCTGTCCTTCGCCGACTACTACGAGGAGGAGGGCCTCTCGGGTTACGCCAACTACTTCGAGATCCAGGCGGCCGAGGAGCGCGACCACGCCATGATCTTCCGCAACTACCTGCATGAGAACGGCGAGAAGGTGAAGCTTCTGGCCATTGATATGCCCGACAAGACCTTCTCGAACTTCCTGGAGCCGCTGGAGGCCGCCATGGAGCACGAGAAATACGTGACCGCGCTCATCAACGACATCTACGCCGCCGCGCTTGAGGCCCACGACTACCGCGCCCAGAAGTTCCTCGGCTGGTTCATCGACGAGCAGCTGGAGGAAGAGGACAACGCCGACACCATGATCACCAACATGAAGCTGTTCGGCAAGGATCCGAAGGGCCTGTACGACCTTGACCGCGAGTGCGCCGCCCGCGTGTACTCCGTGCCGAGCCCGCTGGCCGGCAAGTAGGCCTTGGAACGCATACTGCTACATGCCTGTTGCGGACCGTGCTCGCTTGAGCCGGTCCGCATTTTGCGCTCCGAGGGGGCCGAGCCCGTGGTGTTCTACGCGAACTCCAACATCCACCCTGCCGACGAGTACGCCCAGCGCCTGGCAACCCTGCGCACGTGGGCCGAAGGCGAGGGACTGGAAGTGGCGGAGGGCGTCTACGATGCCGAAGCATGGGAGGCCGTCGTCGGCCGCATCGGCGATGCCGCCGAGGCGAAGTTCGGCGTGATTGCGGGCGAGGAGGGCGACCTCGAGCCCGTGGGGGACGATGCCAGTCGCCCCTCATCAAGCGAGGCGACCTCACCTGATGAGGGCGGAGCAGGCACCGTCTCTGCGGAAGAGTGCGCCGACAAAGGCGCCTCGCCCACAGCAGCTCGCGCTGCCCGCGAGGCCCGCTGCCGCGCCTGCTACCGCCTGCGTTTCGAAGAGACCGCCCGCTACGCCCGCGAGCACGGCTTTGCCGCCGTGGGCACCACGCTTTCCGTAAGCCCCCACCAGTACACCCGCATCATCCGCGAAGAGCTGGAGCGTGCCTGCGAGCGCGAGGGCGTCAAGGCCCGTTTCGCGGACTACCGCCCCTACTACGACGAGGCCACCCGGCGCTCGCGCGAGGGCGGCATGTACCGCCAGAACTACTGCGGCTGCCGCTTCTCGGACGCCGAGGCCGCCGCCGAGCGCGATCAGCGCCGCGCCGCCCGTCGCGCCGCCCGCAAGGCCGAGCTTGCCGCCCATGCCGACGAGCGTGCCGCCGCGGAAGCCGAGCGCGCACGCAACCGCGCCGAGAAGCGGGCCTATGCCGAGGCGCAGGCCCGCAAGCGCGCCATTCTTAAGGCTCTGCGAGAGCAGCAATAAGCCGCACCCCTCCCGATTGCTTTGAAAACGACGGGTAGCGTAGTTTTGGGATGTCGATGACTTCCGACTGAGGAAAATGAACTGGGAAAACTCCCTTCGCTCAGTCGCTTGATAACCGCGAGAACTACGCTACTCGTCGTTTTCAAAGCAATCGAAGCCCTCCTTGCATCGTCCTTTCGCGATTTGCCTTTCTCCTACGGTTTATCTATCGTCACCCGGAAACCCAGGCCGGTAATCTATGATGCGATAGTTCCCCGACGCGAAGGAGCCGTCATGCCCAATGTCGCCCTTGCCCATCCCGAGCTCTCCCCTAATGCCGCCGCGGCGGCGGCCAAGGTGTCGCCCGAGATTCGGGAGCTCTTGCGCCGTTCCGGCAAGAAAAGCGTGCGCGAGTACACCCTGGGCGAGGAGATCTTCAACGCCGTCTCCCACGGCGTGGGCGCGGGGCTTGCCGTGGCGGCGCTCGTGCTGCTCATCGTGAAGTCGGTGAGCGACGGCGGCGGCATCCTGCTGGCGGCCTCGCTTGTGTACGGCATCGCCATGCTCGTGGAATACCTCATGTCCACCTTGTACCACGCCATCGCTGTCGAGGGTGCCAAACGCGTGTTCAAGGTGCTCGACCACTCCGGCATCTACCTGCTCATCGCCGGCACCTACACGCCCTACTGCCTCATCTCGCTGGGACATGTGGGCGGTCTGTGGCTTGCGGCCTTCGTGTGGGGCGTGGCGCTTCTCGGCATCGCCTTCGAGGCCTTCTGGACCTTCCGTCCCCGTTGGATATCGGCCGCGCTGTACGTGGCACTCGGCTGGTCCATCGTGTTCTTCCTGCCCGAGCTGTACGCGCAGCTGCACCCGGCGGGCTTCTGGCTTCTGGCCGGCGGCGGCATCAGCTACACCGTGGGCGCCGTCTTCTACATCTTCAAGAAGGTGCGCTACCTGCACTCCATCTTCCACCTGTTCGTGCTGGCCGGAAGCATCCTGCAGTTCTTCAGCGTGTACTTCTTCGTGGTTTAGGAAAGCGTGATTTAGAAACGCGGCACCTATTCGATGTGCGCCGCGCGCAGAGCGGCGATCTCGGCGCCCCAGCCGGCCAAGTCGTCCTGGGGCGTTTCCAGGAAGAAGGGCAGATCGCGCAGCACCGGGTGGTTCGTCACGGCAGCGAGCGCGTCGAAGCCGATGCAGCCCTCGCCGATGGGGGCGTGGCGGTCCTTGTGGGCCGCAAGGGGGTTCTTCGAGTCGTTCAGGTGAATGGCGCGCAATCGGTCCAGCCCGATGACACGGTCGAACTCCTCCAGCACACCGTCCAAATCGCCGACGATGTCATAGCCGCCGTCCCACACGTGGCACGTGTCCAGGCACACGCCCACCTTGTCGGACAATCCCACGCGCTCGATGATGGCGGCCAAATCCTCGAAACGGCCGCCCACTTCCGTGCCCTTGCCCGCCATAGTCTCCAGCAGCAGCGTGGTGGACTGCGCCGGCGTGAGCACCTGGTTCAGGGCATCGGCAATAAGCTCGATGCCCGCCTCCATGCCCTGGCCCACATGGCAGCCCGGGTGCATGTTGTACAGCTGGCCGGGCGTGTTCTCCATACGCATGAGGTCGTCGGTCAACAGCTCGATGGCGAACTGGCGCGTCTCGGGCTTGGCCGCCGCGGGGTTCATGGTATAGGGCGCATGGGCCAGAAACGTGGCAATGCCGTGCTCGCCGGCGTACTCGCGGAAGGCGGCCACATCGGCCGGGTCGATAGCCTTGGCCTTGCCCCCGCGCGGATTGCGCGTGAAGAACTGGAACGTGTTCCCATCGATGGAAACCGCATCCTTCGCCATCTTGAGATAGCCTTTGGCGCTGGACAGATGGCAACCGATGG
>CANEDU010000111.1 GCA_947426355.1 uncultured Adlercreutzia sp.
AATTTATCAACACCTTCACGAACAGATCCATCTTCCGTCGGGATGCCCTCGGAGGTCGTCTTTATCACCGCAAAGGCGGGCGCGACTTCCCTTCGGGCGGCTAGATCGCAAACGCAGCTGGCTGCGCCTATAGCGAAGAGCACCATCGCCACTAGGAGCATCAAGCAGGCTATCTGACGCTTGTTAGAACGTGTTTTTGTCTTTGATTCTAGCAATATACACCCCTTGCTCCCAGCTCGCATTTGCCAGCGTCAGCTTCTATCGAATTATAATTTTGGTTTTTTCTCCGCCAAATAGCGCCTCGCTTTAGCAAGAATTCGCTCCCCTGATGATTCCCATATCCCATCATTATCAATAGAATTATTTAATTGTGGCATATAGTAAATAAAATAAGACATTTCTTCCGGATATCCGAAAAAGGCGTAGATTTCAGCTAATCGTTCTAATTTTTGCCCGCTCACCTCATCACAGAAAAGAGCATCGTACACAAGCGCATACCGCCAACGCTCTTCAGCGCCCAACAGCTCAGTAGGAGACGAGAACGACTCGCATATTGACACCATTTCGCTCTTCGACGGTTCGTCATACGCGAGATTCAGCAGAGCAGGCAAATCTTTATCTTCGGTAGACTCGTTTATGCACGACAATGCGTAGTTAGCCACTTCCTTGCGTGAAATCAAACCTCGCGCTACGCCAAAGGCTATGTCCCCCCAGGACACTTCAGGAACCACCTTACTAAAATCACTTAGCAATGCTCTTCCTTTCGTTTTAATACTGATTAGGGCTACCTGTTATGCGTCCGCCCGGAATAAATCGTCTGTGTGTAACGCCTTTTGCCGGATCGGGGTCAACAATCCATTCGAAAATTCCACTTCTCCCATTTAGGGAACCTTCCACTTAGAACAACTTTCTTTTTACGCCATCATGCGAAGGCATCCGGGGCGAAGCCTCCGGTACACCATCGCATTTCGCTAGAGCTGGGCAGCTTAAACGCCGACAGACGCCCTACTGCAGACAGACCATGTCGAAAAGCTCGAAAACTTGCCGGGAAGAACGCGCACAAAAACGTGAGGCGGATGGGGAGAGGAGCCAGGCTATCGTGTCGTGAAGCGCACCCTTGCAAAATGCGGGCGTCCTTCCGGCTTTACGCCCGACCGCCACGCTTGAAGCGTATCAGCAAAAGGGAGCTGCCGACGCGTTACCTCCATGCCCCCGAATCCTCAACGCATCTTATCCTCGATCGCACTTTTCCCGGCAGATCGTCCGACGACAGCCCCTTGCAGCCCCCTCGAGCGCCTCGGCCTCCTCGTGGAAGCCGAGCATCTCAGCTATTCTATGGAGGATTCCGGCGCATCGGAGGGGATCCGTCCCGCGTGACCCGCGTTCCCAGGCATCGTACAACATCTCGAACGCAATCCCCCGCTCGCCGTAGTCAAGCGCCTCACCGACGGATTGGGCTGCAGCGGTGTCCACCCCCAGATCCCGGCACAGACCCCGCATCACCTGGGCCTCCAGCTCTGGTGCCCGATAGGCGAAGACAGACGTCCGCAGTGGTGAGGACGGGACCGTCACTATCATCCCGAGTGAAAAGGAGGCGATGCCCTCCTCCCATGCAACCCACTCTCCCCCAAGCCCCTCAATCGCCCTGCGAACCTCCTCCCACGGCGCACCGAGGGGGCCCACCCCGTCAACATAGAACACGTGGGCATCGTCAGCGCGGACAGCCACGCAGCCCTTCTCTCCGCCGGGTCGACCCTCGTAGAAGAAGAGCACCTCCCCCCTCATCTCCGTCAGCCGGGGTCCACGGTCGAAGACGGCATCGGGCCGCGCGCCCAGAGCCACCGAAACCTCCCCCTGTGTCATCCCGAACGCCACCGGGCCCACACTCCGATAGGGAACCACCTTCCACATACTATCCTCGTTTCTAAAGAAGCGGGTGTGCAGTAATTATATCTTCTCCGTCTGTTATCACTCTTATCGCAATACCATCTCGAACCGCAATGGCTTCGTACCGATCACGACCTTTAAAGGTGCTGTTATATTTCCATGTTACTGATGGGTCAGTGATCAGGTCGGATATTTCTGCCATCACCCTTTCGCCACTCCAAGAAGAAGGAAATGGCGTTTTGCCCTCGGCTGCTGGATAAAGGTGACCTCCCCCTGTTTGGCTTCCCAAAAGAATATGCGTAGTTCTGCTACTACTGGCAATATTGGTCGGAGAATTCAGAGCCGCTTTAAGCGCAGCCTGAGATGAAGCGCTGGTAGGATCGAGAACAGCGTTGCCTGCGCTTGTCATCCTTTCCATGCGCTTCGCTATCTTGGTAGCGCCTGCAGCGTGCCCCGATTAGCTTGCTGCCGAGAGTGTCACTCAACAGCAGTCTTCCAGCCCCAAGACGATCCGGATAGGAGGAATAACGGGAGCTTTGTACAGCAGCCCGTCGCTTAGATGCCCTTCCTGCTATACGATTATTAAAGCTCCCCGTAACCGTAGTTGGAAGAGCAGCGGCACGAGCAACGGATCCGCTAAACCATCCCGTAATGGTTTTTGGTGCTGCTGCGGCCTTGTTTAGCATAACTTGTAAGCTCAGTGTTTCCCTATAGCCACAATTAAAGAGACCCTCTCGCGTATTCTTTCACCGTTATCGCCTTGCCGCCTTCCAAACATTGCTACAGACTAACGCTTTGCGTTTCGTCCGCATTCCTTCGAGCTTCAGCACAAACCTCATCCGCCGGCTCAACCATGACCATCTTCCAGAGGTGCGGGTCGGCCCCAATACGTGCGCCAACAGAGGCGAGGAGCGCCGCTTGCCCACGTGTCAGCGAGACGCCGTCTGCGAACAGGCAGCTGCACAGCACCTCGAACGCGTCCAGCTCTCCCCCGTCATCGAAGGCGCGATCGACAGCGTGGGTCTCGTCCTCCGGGAGCCCGACATCACGGGCCATAGAGGCCAGCGCCAGTCGGCGGCGAATTGCCTCCTCGTCGACGCCGCGCCTCATCTTGATGGCGAGAGCCGCCAATGCCTCGGCCACTTCGCTCGCCTCCTGCGCCCACTTTTTCCAGAGATTTCCCTCGTCCCACCTACCTGCGCTCGCGAACGCATCGAGGTAGAGGCCCACCACCGCCTCAGCCTCGAAGTGCAAATCGCCGTACTCCGCTCTCTCGGAAGGGGTCAAGTAGCCTCCGTAGGAGGACCCGTACACTTGAGACACCAGCCCCGCGAACCGGCGGAATCTACGGAAATCGCAGGCTGCATCGGTCGACGACACAACAATCGCATCCACGATGGAAGCGCGCCGTTTCGGAACCAATGTCGAAGCATCCCTGTTCGCAAATTCTTCTAAAGACACAGTCTCACCACCCTCTTGAGTTGTATTCGACAGTGATAACCTTTCCCTCAAGTGATACGATTACTTGAATACCATTCTTTTTATCGTAGTACTGCGCACGATCGGAGTGCTTGGAATCCGGCCTGCTCTTTCCGTGGCTTATCGCTTCCTCGACAACGGAAGGCATGATGCCGCGATCCTGCATCCTATCGATAGCATGATCAGAGTATAGTCGATTATTGATTATCGTTTCAGAATTTCGTGTTGCCGACTCAAGTCCATTCGAACCTTGATTTAATTGCAGGCGCTTATTGCCAACGACTGAAGCTGCTTCACCGCTATCGGCTATTATGTTAATTTCTTTTGCCGCCCTAGCAATCGCCTCGGCCTCATCGGCGGCATCCAAGGCATTGTAAGCCTTCTTGCCCAGGCGCGCACCCGCTGCAACCGTTCCCGCAACAGGCACAAAGCCACCTAGAGATATGCCCGCGTTGCCCCAGTCCCCTTCTGAGGCATACAGAAAGGCATTCAGCAGGTCGGCCGCCATCCCAACGGGCTCCAACGGGCCGCTCGCCATGCCCAAGACGTCCAGCGTCGTGTGGGGGTCGGAGTCTAGGCTCCTCTGCTTGGGAGCGCCGAAGTACTCGGATGTCGAGCAGAAGAGCTCTATCTGACGCTCACGGATTCGGCACGCCTCTCTGTGCAGGGTACTGCGGCTTTTGGAGGCATTAGACTTCCAACCTTTCGACAGCGCCAGCGACAGAGAGCGCGCGGCTGTTTGGGCCACTCCCCATACCTGAAGCGCGCTCGGTCCCGTGCTGATAATGGAGCCCCCGGCGGCGTACGCCGGCACGCGAGACTTGCCCCCAGAGGCCAAAACGGGATTGGAAATGCGCTTGGTGGTCAGCGACCCTTTCTTCTTCGAGCTGAGCACTTTTTGGGTGTAGCTGCGCGACCACCACGTCCCCGCAGATTTGCCGACACCCCGCTTCGGGTTGTATGAGAGATTGCTTATTCTTTTTGCGTTCGCGCCGCCGCGCTTCACCCGCGACATACGCGCACCGCCAACCCAGGAACTCGTCGGGAAAGAAGCGGTCGCGAAAAGAGCCGAAGGCCCGATCGGCCACGTCGCGCCTGTCAAGCACGTGCAGATGGGCCGCCAGCGCATCGTCGAAGGCGAACAGCTCCCTGCCAGAGAGAGGCCAGATATGTCACGAGGGACTCACCTACGACAGCAGCATCGCCCTCGCCCACCAGACCCTCCTCGGTACCACTGATAACCTTCTTTAATGTCTCCAAATCCGGATGCGCAACGCTTAATCATCTTCCGAGGGCAACAAAAGCTTCCTAAACATCTTGGCGCCTTCTGCCTCCCACGCCTCTAGACAGTACACGCTAGCCTCATCAACCAACCCCAGCTTCTCGTCTCGACAGGCAATCATCAGCCCAAACTTCCCCGAAGCAGCCATGCTCCCACGCACCACAACATTACCGTCAACTGCGCACAGCTCGCGGACAACCTCCTCGAACGCCCTTCCAATCACGGAGATCCCGCAACATTGCAAGTCCGCGGATCCGAAGAAATCCACTCGCGTGCACTTCCCTTCGCGCGAGAACCGCGTCCTGACGTTCGCGAACACCTGTCTCGAAATGCAATCCCCGTCGCAAAGGACCTCCCGTGGCGCCTCGCCGATGGCCCAAGGAATCGTCGTCGGCCCAGAGAAACCGAGAATGATGGAGCCAACGCTCTCATACGGACGCAAGCCGTAACGCACCCGCCCCCTTGTAGCCGACAGCAGATCGAGCCGATACTCAAAGCCATACTTGCCTCGAAGCACCACCTCGTCGTCCTCCCATAGCAACTCAGCGAGATACTGCTGCTTGAGGCCGCCGGCCTCCGGCCCCAGATCGATGACCACCTCCTGTCTGACCAGCTGCCCCTGCTTCTGAAAGACGGAAAGGGTCACTACGGTCCTTTCGGTGGAGCATTCTGCCGTCACCACGGCCTCTGCACCACCCTTGGAACGCTTGCGACCTAACATCCAAACATTTCGGTACCCGACCTCTTTGACCTTACGGCATGCGTCAAGCGCGGACGACGGATCTACCCTGTATTCTCGATCCATCGCCCTCAGCCCAGCTTCGAGAAGCATCACTATTTCTCGCTTTTTACCGAGATCATCGTGATTAAAAAATCCCTCCATGCACCAGGGAATGCTTATCTCGCAGCATCCATCGTAGCATTTAGATCTCATCTCATCGTCCGGGTCAATGACACTGATGGTAAGAAGATGGAACTTGTCGTTGCGGACAGGCTCCATGAGCCTGCACACCATGTCGAGCATGCAGACGGGAAGAACGCCCAAGCCGTTCTCGGCAGTGCGCCGAAGGCGGCCGCTCTCTTCGTTCACATCATCCATGGCGGACTCTTCTGGCCCAGCGGTTCTCGGCCGCATCCAAATTAGGTTTATCGAATTCCAGAGCATGGCCACTCCTTTACGGCCTTTTATGTTTTCTCATCGAGTTACCAGCTTCTCTGAGCTCATTCGCATGAGAGGCTTCACGTTCCAGCGCTTCAGCTCGTCCAGGAATCTCGTCGTCCAAAATGCGAGCCGCATAAGCTCCCTCGCCGTCCTCGCGGTTCCATTTGTTGACCTGGCTATTAGCTCGCGGGGATGTTCCATTCTGGTTGAGGGGACGCCCGCTGATACCCGTCTTGACAACGTCTCCGTTTCTGGTGTCGTAAATCTCGTACAAATGCTGCGGCCTCGTGCTCAGCCTGCTGTTTCCATGGACGGCTTCCAGCTTCTTGGCGGCGCGCGTGGCCACGGCCGCGGCGTCGGCGGCATCCAGGGCGGCCAAGCCGGCCTTGGCTCCCATTTTAGCAGCACCGGCGGCGTCGCCCACGCCGGGGATAGCCGAGACGAAGGACATGGCCGCGTCCACATAGTTGCCCTCGGCGGCGTACCACAGGCCGTTGGCGACGTCGGCGG
>CANEDU010000112.1 GCA_947426355.1 uncultured Adlercreutzia sp.
CGAGGCAGAGGCGGCCGCTTCCGAGCTGACCGAGCTGCTCGACCAGCTGGAAATAGAGTCGTGGTTTGCCGGCGAGTTCGATGCGGGCGACGCCATCCTTACGGTGAACCCCGGTCAGGGCGGCCTTGAGGCCCAGGACTGGACCGAGATGCTCTACCAGATGTATGTGCACTACGCCGAGGACAAGGACTGGAAGGTCACCGTGCTCGACTTGGTGCCCGGCGAGGGCATAGGCCTTGACCGCGCGGTCATCCAAATCGAGGGCCGCTACGCCTATGGCATGCTCCGCAGCGAAATCGGCATCCACCGCCTGGTGCGCATCAGTCCCACCGACGCCAAGAAGCGCCGCCAGACCACCTTCGCCTCGGTGGAGGTGCTGCCGGTCATCTCCGATGACATCGAAGTGGATTTGAGCCCCGCCGACGTGCGCGTGGACGTGTACCGCTCCAGCGGCCCGGGCGGTCAGTGCGTGAACACCACCGATTCCGCCGTGCGCCTCACCCACGAGCCCACGGGCATCGTGGTCACCTGCCAGAACGAGAAGAGCCAGCTGCAGAACAAGGAAGCCGCCTTCCGCGTGCTGCGCGCCAAGCTCTACGAGCTGGAGGAGCGCAAGCGCCAAGCCGAGCTGGACGAGCTGCGCGGCGAGCGCATGGAGAACTCCTTCGGCAGCCAGATTCGCAACTACGTGCTGTTTCCTTACCAGCTCGTGAAGGACTTGCGCAGCGGCATTGAGACGGGAAATGTGGACGCCGTCCTCGGCGGCGCCCTGGAACCCTTCATCATCGGGTATCATACGTGGCGTGTAGCCAACTCATAGTGCCATACGGGAAAGGGAAGACACATGGATACTGCCGCCTTGCAGGCGAAGGCCACCGACATTCGTCGGGACATCCTGACCATGATCACCGAGGCGGGAAGCGGGCACCCCGGCGGGTCGCTTTCCTGCGCTGACATTCTGACGGCGCTCTACTTCGGCGGTGTCATGAACCACGATGCGAGCGACCCGAAGATGGTCGGCCGCGACCGCTTCATCCTGGCCAAGGGCCATGCGGCTCCGGCGCTCTACGCCACCCTTGCCGAGGCCGGCTATTTCCCGAAGGAAGAGATCCACACCCTGCGCAAGCTCGGCACGCGCCTGCAGGGACATCCCGACTCGAACCTTCTGCCCGGTGTTGAGGTGTCCACCGGCTCGCTCGGCCAGGGGCTTTCCGTGGCCTGCGGCCTGGCGGCAGGTCTGCGCCTTTCCGGCGAGGACGGGTTCGTCTTCACGGTGCTGGGCGACGGCGAGTGCGAAGAGGGCCAGGTGTGGGAGGCCGCCATGTTCGGTGCCCACAAGGCGCTCGGGCGTTTGGTGGCCATCATCGACAACAACGAGCTGCAGATTGACGGCTGCATTCACGACGTGTGCGACCCGGGCGATTTGGGTGACAAGTTCGCCGCCTTCGGTTGGGACGTGCAGCGGGTGGACGGCCATGACATCGAGGCGCTCGTGGACGTGCTTTCGGCCCGCAAGGCCCAGGAAAATGCCCGCCCGCTCGCGCTCATCGCCAAGACGGTGAAGGGCAAGGGCGTCTCCTTCATGGAGAACGAGGCCGGCTGGCACGGCAAGGCGCCGAAACCTGAAGAACTCGAAGCGGCCCTGGCGGAGCTTGCCGCCGCTGCGGAATAGGAGGCCTGTCATGGTGAAACTCGCAAGTGCTGAGGCTGCTGCCCAGAAGAAGGCCACCCGCGCCGCCTATGGCGCCACCTTGGCGGAGCTGGCCGGCGAGGGCCTGCCCGTCGTCGCCGTGGATGCCGACCTGACCGGCTCTACCACCACTAAGAAGCTCGCTGACGCGGGCTATGCCGACCGCCTGTTCAACTGCGGCATCGCTGAGCAGAACATGATTGACGTGGCCGCGGGCCTGTCTTTGGCCGGCAATATCGCTTTCACCGGCTCCTTCGCTGTGTTCGGCACGGGCCGCACCTACGACCAGATTCGCAACACGGTGTGCTATTCCAACCTGAACGTGAAGATCGCTCCCACCCACGCGGGCATTTCCGTGGGGCCTGACGGCGGATCGCACCAGATGCTCGAGGACGTGTCCCTCATGCGCGGCCTTCCCGGCATGCGCGTGCTCGTGCCCGCCGACTACGCCGCTGCCCGGGCCGCCCTGCGCCTGGCTGCAAAAACCCCCGGCCCGGTGTACGTGCGCATGGGCCGTGCCGCGGTGCCCTGCGTCTACGACGACGACGTGGAGCTGGAAATCGGTCGGGCCTACGTGCTGCGCGAGGGCGCGGATGTGACCATCGTGGCCAACGGCGTGGAAATCCGCGAGGCCATGGCTGCCGCCGAGGCGCTGGCCGCCGAGGGCATCTCCGCCGAGGTCATCGACGCCTTCTCGGTGAAGCCGCTTGATGGCGAGACTATTTTGGCCTCGGTGGCCAAGACCCGTTGCGTGGTGGTGGCCGAGGAGCATTCCGTCATCGGAGGCTTGGGCAGCGCTGTGTGCGAGCTGCTCGCCGCCAGCGACCCGGTGCCCGTCGAGCAGGTGGCCGTGCGCGACCGTTTCGGCAAGTCCGGCGAGTTCGAGGAACTGCTCGCCTACTTCGCCATCGACGCCGCCTCCATTGTTGAAGCTGTGAAAAAGGTTCGTGAACGCGCGGCCCTTTGATAGAATGACTCAGTCTCAGTAACGAACAACCTGAACGGAGCAAGCTGTGACGAATCCTAGGAACCAGGCAAGCCCTGGTCGCACCGGCCGCCATGCCGGCGCGGCAGGTCAGGGCAATCCGCGCGCTCGCGCGGGTGCCACTCAGCCAGGTCATGCGCCGAAGGCGTCGATGACCTCGCAGTTGTCTCAAGCGCTGCCCATGCTCGAAGTGGATGAGATGGCCGCCCCCATGGGCGCCCCGGTCATCACCTTCGACCATGTGACCAAGACCTATCCGGCCCAGCCGAAGAAGCCCGCTTTGCACGATGTCACGCTGCAGATTTTCGCCGGCGAGTTCATCTTCCTCGTGGGCCATTCTGGATCGGGCAAATCCACTTTCATCCGCCTGCTGACGCGCGAGATCAAGCCGACGAGCGGCAAGATCTACGTGGCCGATGAGGATTTGACCACCATGCGCAACTGGCGCGTGCCCTATCTGCGCCGCAACATCGGCTGCGTGTTCCAGGACTTCAAGCTTCTGCCGAACAAGACGGTCTTCGAGAACGTCGCCTTCGCCTTGGAGGTAATCGGCAAGAGCCGCCATGTCATCAAGACCCAGGTACCCGAGGTGCTGCGCCTGGTGGGCCTGTCGGACAAGCTTAACAGCTACCCCGACCAGCTCTCCGGCGGCCAGCAGCAGCGCGTGTCCATCGCCCGCGCCATCGTGAACCGCCCGCCTTTGCTCATCTGCGACGAGCCCACGGGAAATCTGGACCCCCAGACCTCCCGCGGCATCATGGATCTGCTCGAGCGCATTAACCGCACGGGTACCACGGTGCTCGTGGCCACCCACGACCGCGAGATGGTGGACAACATGCGTCGCCGCGTCATCGCGCTCGACCGTGGGCA
Organism: uncultured Adlercreutzia sp.; assembly: GCA_947426355.1. Classification (GTDB taxonomy): domain Bacteria; phylum Actinomycetota; class Coriobacteriia; order Coriobacteriales; family Eggerthellaceae; genus Adlercreutzia. The sequence continues at coordinate 3,546 of CANEDU010000112.1, forward strand.
TTTGACCCGCGACCAGGACAGGGGGGTGTACGGTTTCGATGTCTAGTCTCTTCTACTTCTTCAAGGAGTCGCTGCAGGGCTTCGCGCGCAACCTCTCCACGACACTCGGTTCTATCATCACGATCTTCTTGTCGCTGCTCATTATCGGCGTGTTCCTCGTCAGCGGTTCTATTGTCGAGCGCCTCGTCTCATCAATCGAGGAGGAGGTCTCCATTACCGCGTACGTGGCCGACGATGCGCCCCAGGAGTCCATCGATGGGCTTATGGCCCAGATTCAGTCCATTGATGGTGTGGCGAGTGTCGGATTCACCACCAAGGAGCAGGCGCTGGAGAATTTCAGCAACTCCATGACCACCAATCCCGAGATCATCGAGCAGCTGGACGGTACGAACCCGCTTCCCGCTTCCATCGATGTGGACCTGGCCGATCCCCAGAAGGTCGATGAGATTGCCGCGTCTATCGAGGCCGATGAGACGTTCCGCTCCATTTGCGATGAGCCGGACAATCCGGCGGACTCTCTCAAGTATGGCCAAAAGACCGTGGACAAGCTGTTCTCGGTGACGAAGTACGTGCGTTACCTGGGCGTGGCCTTGGTGCTGCTGCTCGTGTTCATCGCCCTTGTGTTTATCAACAACACCATTCGCTTGGCCATTATGGCGCGCCGCAAGGAGATTGCCATCATGCGCCTGGTGGGCGCTTCGAACGGGTTTATCCGCGGCCCCTTCCTGATGGAGGGCGCGCTGCATGCCTTAATCGGCTCTTTGCTGGCCGTCGGCGTGTTGCAGCTGCTGCGTATGTACGGTATTCCGCGTCTGCAGAGCGCGTTGTCGTTCCTGTCTCTTGATGTGAGCGGCAACACCTACCTCATGATCTACATTGTTTTGGTGGTGGCGGGCCTGGTTATTGGACTTCTTGGATCCGCTTTCGCCATGAGGCTCTACCTTAAGGTGTAAAATCAACGAACAGAGCAATCGATGCGACCCCCGCGGCACCGCGATGCCGAGGGGGTCGCTCTTCAGTTTGAGGAGTGACCATGGCCAGAGAGCAAGGTGGACGGCATTTCGCCCCGAATTCCAAGGCGCGCAGCGAGCGGCGCATGGAGCAGGCGACGAACCACATGATGTTCAAGGTCTTCTCCATGGTCATTCTGGTGGCCGTGGCCTTTGTGGGGGGCTTTGCCCTTCGTAGCCAGACCGAGCTGGTGGCCAGCTGGGGCATTCCTGTGTCCGACAGTGAGCAGGAGGCCTTGAATGCCGCGGCGGCCAACAACACCTATGAGTCCATTTCGGCCCGTGTGGGCGATGTGGAAAGCATCCTGTCTACCTATTCCATGGATAGCATCGACCTCACCTCGGCGACGTACTCCATGCTCGACGACATGATGAAGTCCACCGGCGACCCCTATGCCACCTACTACAACCCCGATTTGTACAACAGCTACATCAAGGAGACCACCGAGCGCAGCTACGCCGGCATCGGCGTCGTGTTTGCCGACTACAACGGGCGCGCCTATGTGTCCGATGTGTTCGAAGGCTCCGAGGCCGAGGCCAAAGGGGTGCAGCAGGGCGATTTCCTCGCCTCCATCGACAGCGTGGATGTATCCACCTGGTCGATGACCGAAGTGGTGAACGCCCTGGCCAAAGACGAGGGCGAGAGCGTCTCCATCGCCTGGATGCGGCCCTCGAGCCTGGATGCCCAAACCGGCGAGCAGTACACGACGGAGCTTACCTGCAAGGTGTACGAGGAGGCCAACCTCACCACCGAGCTTTTGGGGAATGTGGGCGTGGTGAAGGTGCGCCAGATTACGAGCAATGCCGCCGAGCTGGTGAACCGGGCGGTGAAGTCGCTCACCGAGCAGGGGGCACTCGCTATCGTGCTCGATCTGCGCGACAACCCGGGCGGCTATCTTACCCAGGCGGTGGATATCGCGAGCTTGTTCGTGAACTCCGGCGTGCTCGTGCAGATTCAAACCAACGACGGGCCTCCCACCTCCAAGGTAGCCTCGGGCACCTGTCCCTTCGAGAAGACGCCGCTGGTGGTAGTGGTGAACCGCTACACCTCCGCCGCCGCCGAGGTGCTCGCCGCGGCGCTGCAGGACAACCAGCGCGCCGAGGTGGTAGGGGAGACGAGCGTGGGCAAAGGCTCGGTGCAGGTGGTGCGCGAGCTCGACTTCGGCGGGGCCGTGCGCTACACCGCCGCCTACTACCTCACGCCCCAGGGCCAGCCCATCGACAACGTGGGCGTGGTGCCGCAGGTGGGCGTGGTGAACGGCGAGGCCGAGGATGCTCCCGATTCCCAGCTCTCAACTGGCGTGGACATGGCCCGCGCCCTGGTGCCGACGAATGGCTAGGAAACGCGTTGGCACCCGACGCCGTCCCAAGGCGAACCCCCGGGGCGTCGTGTCGGTGAGCGCCGGCGGCTTCGGCTTCGTGCAGACGGCCGAGGGGGAGTACTTCATCCCCGCCTCGTCCCTGGGCGGGGCCTTCGACGGCGACCTGGTGGAAATTGCCCCGTTGCGTTCCGGTGCGCGCAAAAAGGGGCGCTCGACGGCCGATGAGGGCGATATGTCGGGCCGGCCCGCGGCCCGGGTGCTCTCGGTGGTCGATCGCGCCCACGATACGGTGGTGGGCCGCTACGAGGTGGCCGAGCCCTTCGGCGTGGTGGTGCCAGCCGACCCGCGCATTCCCTACGATGTGTTCACCATGCGCTCCGACTATCCGGATGTTCCCGACGGGGCGCTCGTGCGCGTGCGCATCGCCCAGT
>CANEDU010000113.1 GCA_947426355.1 uncultured Adlercreutzia sp.
GGTGATGTCCCCGTTGGCGTCGATGCCCTGAAAGCCTGCAACGACGGGGATGGCGCCATCGCCCAGCGCGTCCAAGATGCGCTCGTTGTGCACTTTGACGATGCGCGCCTTGTTGTGGGTGCCATCGGTCTCGATGCCCGCCTGGCGACCCGTGAAGCTGATGGACTTGTAGCCCAGAGCCTCGATGGCCATGGCCAAAAGGGTCATGGACACGTGCTCACCGGTGGAGAGCAGGCGATCCAGCTCGCGGGCCGGGGGCGCGGCAGTCACGGCGGAGGCGAGCCCCATGAGCTCGTCGGTGGTCTTGCCCATGGCCGAAACCACCGCTACCACCTCATCTCCGCGCTGGCGTATGCCCACCAGGCGCTTGGCGACGTTCTTGATGCGCTCGGGGGAGGCCACCGAAGTGCCTCCGAATTTCGCGACGATCAGAGCCATTGCGCTTGCTTCCCTTCGCTTCGAAAGAAAAATCCTTTGAATGCAGTGGGCACCACTATAGCAAAATTGACCGCCGCGAGAGAAAGTCTGCGGCCCGTAAGGTCGTTTCTGTGGCAGAAGCGCCCGCAGGAGGCAGGAAACGGCACGGCGAATGAGCGGGTCGCGTGTGTCGGTTTTCCGACGGACGCGGCACCAAAGCCGCTTACGCCCAACCCATTGTTTATGATGAGCCCAGTGCCTATTATGGTCGCTTCGCTTTTTTTGGAAGATTCCATAGGAAGGGAGGAACGGTGCCGGCCATCATCACCCACGATCTGTTCGCTAAAGACATCTACGGCGAGACCTTCGAGTCCGTCGGCGGCTCCCGCGACGAAGCCGAGGCCTTCCTCTTGGGCAACCAAGGGCCCGACCCGCTGTTCTTCGTTGCGCCCGACCCGCGCTACCGCAGCGTGGGAGGGCTGGCGCGCACGCTGCACCGCGCGCGACCGGCGGAGTTTCTCGTCGCCCTTAAGAGCGCCGTGCGCGAGCTGCCGGCCCGCGAGCGATCGACGGGCCGCGCCTACGTGCTGGGATATTTGTGCCATTACCTGCTCGACCGCACCGTTCACCCGCTCATCCTCAGCCAGGTGCAAGCGCTGTGCGGCGCGGGCGTGGAAGGGCTCGGCGCCGACGACGCGGCCGAGGTGCACGCCGTGGCGGAAACCGAGCTCGACGAGATGGTGCTCACCGTCAAGCGCGGCGAGACCGTGGCCACCTACAACCCGGCAACGGCTATTCTGAAGGGACGAGACGCCATGATCGGCGCCGTGGGGCGCCTGTACGCCACGGCAACCCGGGAGGCCTTCGGCCTTGAGGTGCCCGCTTCCCTGTTCAAGAGCGCCGTGCGCGCAGACCGCCTCGCCCAGCAGGCCCTCTACTCCCCCGCCGGCGCCAAGCGCGCCGTGCTCTCCGCGGCCGAGCGCCTCGTGCGCCCCCACGCCATGACCGGCGCCATGAGCCACCGCGCCGCCGAGCGCACCGACTCGGCCTTCGCCAACGCCGCGCGCGCCCCCTGGCGCCACCCCGCCACCGAGGCCGAAAGCCATGCGAGCTTCTGGGATTTGTACGACCAGGCGCGCAGCGCGGCCCGAGACGCGATGGCCGTGGTCGATGCCGACGATTTCGACCTGGCCGCCGCCCATCGCCTCACCGCGGACGTGAACTTCTACGGGGAGCCCGTGCGCGCCCTCATCGTGAGCGTGGAAGACGCCGCGGACGCACAAGCGGCCGAGCGAGGATAGACCATGACCGGCCCCGTTCTTGAGACAGCCTTCGCCCTTCCCTTCTGGTTCGAGCTTGCCGCTACCGTTACCGGCGGCCTGTCCGGCGGCATGTCCGCCGTGCGCGCTCGCTACGATATCTTCGGCACCGTGGCCATCGCGTGCATCACCGGTATGGGCGGCGGCATCATCCGCGACATTCTCCTGCAGGGCTACGGTGAATTCGGGCTCTACGCCTTCCAAAGCCCCTGGTTTCTGTTTTCCTGCGCCCTTGCCGGCGTCGTGGTGTTCTACTTCGGCAAGCTCGCCACCTACCTGGACCCCATCGTCGACTTGCTGGACAACATCTCGGTAGCCCTATGGGCCATCATCGGCGCCTCGAAGAGCCTCTCGGCGGGATTGGGCATTATCCCTTCGGTAGTGCTTGGAACCATCACCGCTATTGGCGGGGGCATCTCCCGCGACGTGCTCATGAACCGCCAGCCCGTGGCCTTCCAGGCGGGGCCCATCTACGGAAGCGCGGCGCTCATCGGCTGCATCGTGTACTGCCCGCTAAAGGTCAACGGCATCCTGCCCGACGCAGCCGGAGCCCTGTGCGCCGGCCTCATCATGGGCCTGCGCTATCTGTCGCTCATCATGGGCTGGCGCACCAAGCCGCCCCGCGACTACTCCGACACGGTGGTGGAAAGCGTCGCGCGCCCGGTGCGCTTCATCGCCCGCAAGGTCCATGTGCCCATGGGCAAAACTGCCCGCGAGCGCCAGGGCACCACGAAGTTCGAGCGCTTCAAGCGCAAGGGCAAGCGCCTCTACGACCGCATGAGCGGACACTGGATGGATGACGGCTCGGAGCATTTCCAGCCCACGATTCTCATGGACCAGCTGGAAGTTCCCCTGGCCGATGAGGACGAGCACGTAGTCGAGGCGACGCCGGATCCCTCCGACCGCCTCTTTGTCGACCGCGACGAGCTCTACCGCATCATCGGCCTCGAGCAGGAGCCCCGTCGCACCGGCGAGCAGGCACCCGTCGAGGAGGAAGACGCGAAGGCGGGCGCGGACCCGTCCAAGACGCCCGCGCCCGCCTTCGACCCCTTCGAGCCTCAAACGCCCGACCCGAAAAGGCCCCAGCACAACCCCCGCGACCACAAGCGCCCCAAGCAGAAGTAGGCGCTCGGTCCGCGCTTACATGTTCTTCAGCAGAATGGTGCTCATGAGGTCGGCGGTATGCTCGCAGGCGTCGCAGCAGCTCTCCATGAACGCGTACAGGCGCGACCACTTCAGCACGTGCATGGGCTCGTCGGCGTGATTCACATGCAGGTTGCGGATGACCTCCACGTACAGCCCGTCGGCCTCTTCCTCGTTGTCGGAGACCTGAATGATGAGCTGCTTGAAGTTCTTCGACTTCTTGAAGTTGCGGAAGTCCTCCATGGCGGCGTCCACGGCCTTGCACGACTTGCGAATGAGCTTCGCGAAGCGCAGCGCGTCGTCGGGAATCTGGTGCACGTCGAACATGTAGAAGTACTGCAGCACATCTTCGATCTCGTCGAGGATGTTGTCCAGCGCGCCTGCCAAAGCCACGATGTCCTCGCGGTCGAACGGCGGCATGAAGTCGTTGCCCACATGCTTGTAGATGTCGTGGTTGATCATGTCGCCCGCATGCTCGAGCTCGTGAGCCTCATCGAGCACCGCGCGCAGCGATGCGGCGTCGGTGAAGTTCTCCATGGCGCGCAAAAGGACGCTTGCCTCCTGCACCGCCAGATCGGACAGCTCCTCGTAGGCGTCAAAATAATCGTACTTGTGCTTCTTAGCCACTGGTTTTCCCTTCTCGCGTTACAAGATCATGAGGAACAGCTTCGCGCACACGAAGCCAAGAATACCGCAGCCCGGGAACGTGAGCACCCAGGTCTTCACCATGTCGATGGCGATGGACCACTTCACGCTCTTGGGATTTTTCGCCGCCCCCACGCCCATGATGGCCGTGGTGTTGGTGTGAGTGGTGGATACCGGCAGGCCGCCGAAGGTAGCGAGCATCAGGCTGACAAACGTCGAGAGGCTGGCGGCAAAGCCCTGGAACGACTCGAGCTTCACCATGTCCATGCCGACCGACTTGATGATGCGCTCGCCGCCCACCGCCGTGCCGAGGCCCATGTTGAAGGCGCAGAAAATCATGAGCCACATGGGCATGGCCACATCCGACAGGTTCATGCCCATGCCGGCGGTCATCATGATGGCCAGCATGAAGATGGACATGAACTTCTGGCCGTCCTGGGCGCCATGCATGAAAGCCACCCCGGCGCCGGAGAAGATCTGCGCCCACTTGAAGAACTTGTTCGCCTTCAGGCGGTCGACGCCCGCGCACAGCTTCCCGATGACCTTGTAGTTCAGCCAGCCCAGCCCAAAGCCGAGCAGCGTCGAGAGCAAGATGCCGTAGATGACCTTGATCCACTCGGCGCCGTTGACGGCATCGAAGCTGCCCTGCACGGCGATGGCCGCGCCGGTAAGGCCCGCGATGAGCGAATGGGATTGGGACGTGGGGATACCGAACCACCAGGCCGCTGCGCCCCAAACGATGATAGCCACCATGGCCGCCATGAGCGCCGTGAGCGCCTGGTGGGCGTTGCCGCCGAAATCGACCATGGAAAAGATGGTGTGGGCCACCGCCGTTGACACCAGCGACACCAGAAGCAGACCGAGGAAGTTGAACGCCGCCGCCATGATGATGGCGTGACGGGACTTCATGGCCCGGGTGGATACCGCCGTGGCGATGGCATTGGGCGCGTCAGTCGCGCCATTGACCACGATCACGCCGATATTGAGCAGCGTCACCACCAGCAGAATGGGGTTCTGCATAAGCTCGGAGAGGAAAAATGTCCACTCGATGGTCACGAGGTTCCTTCCAACAAGGTCCGTGCGCGAAAGCGCATTGCATCAAGTCTACCCTATGACGATGCGTCTGCGAGACAGACCGCCATGTTTTTCGAGAAGCCGAGAACGCGAGCGCCGCCCCCGTGGGGACGAACGGCGCGCCTGCGCCCGCAGCCCCCTACTCCGGATCGCCGTACAGCGCGAAGACGCGACGGCGCTCGGCGCCGATGGTAGTGAGGTTGTTGTGGCCGGGAAGCACCGCGGTGTCATCGGGCAGCGCGGCGAGCTTCTTCAGGGAGGCGCGCATGTCGGCCAGAGAGCCGCCCTCGAAATCGGTGCGGCCGACGGTGCCGGCGAACAGGGTGTCGCCGGAGATGAGCACCGGCAGGCCCTCGGGATGGTTCCCGAACGGAGGGATGTTGAACAGGCAGATGGAACCGGGCGTGTGCCCCGGGGTCTCGATGACCTTCCACTTCATGGAGCCTATCTCTACAACATCGCCGTGGGAGACCGTCCGGTCCACCTTGCAGGGCACGCCGCGCATAGCGAAGTCCTTGTCGGAGGGATCCTCAACCAGAGGGGCGTCCTTGGCCGAGGCGATAACCGGGGCGCCCGTGGCCTCGCGCAACTCGGCAGCGGCACCGGTATGGTCGAAATGGGAGTGCGTGAGCACGATGGCATCGAGCGCCTCGCCCCCGAGCGCCGCCATGATCTTATCCGCCGAGCAGCTCGGATCCACCACGAACGTGCCCTCGCCATCGGACACAATATAGACGTTGTTCGCGAGCACGCCCATGACCAGATACTCAACATCGACGCACAGGCCGCTTACGCTGTACAGATCAGTCGCCATGACTATCCCTTCTTCCCGGCTCCCTGTCCGGGCATCATTCTACGGGCATCGAAGACGCCATCGACCTCTGAGAGACGTTTTGTCATCCGCTCGATAACCGACAAATCGGACAGCTGGAACAAAAAGCGCATCTCCACCATGCCGTCGCGATGGGTGGTGGTGTTGCACGAGAGCACGTTGGCGCCCATCTCTGAGATAACGCGCGTGACATCGAGCAGCAGATTCAAGCGATCGAGGGCCTCCACGTAAATCTCCACCTGATAGGTGGCCGCCGTGGGCGTGCCCTCCCATTCCACCTCGATGATGCGCTCGGGATGGCGCTTCAGATCGAGGGCGTTGGGGCAGTCGGCGCGGTGCACCGACACGCCGCGGCCGCGGGTCACAAAGCCCAAGATGTCGTCGCCGGGCACGGGGTTGCAGCAACGGGACAGGCGCACGAGCACATCGTCGACGCCCTTCACCACAATGCCCTGAGACGAATGGGTCTCGTGCTTCTTCGGGCGCTTCACGGACGTGAGCATGGGGGCCATGATACCCGTGGACGAGGCGGACATGCCCACCGTGGGCTTCTCGGCCTCCTCGTTGCCCTTATCCACCAAGATCTTGAGCAGGCGGTTCGTGACGTGCTGAGCCTTCTCCTTGCCCGTGCCGATATGCACATACATTTCGTCGGGGTCTTTGAAGCCAAGCGCGTCGGCCACGAGCTTCAGCGCTCGCATCGATTGGGCGCTGGAAAGACCGAGCCCGTGCTTGCGCATCTCGCGCACGAGCATGTCGCGGCCCAGCTGCATATCGTCGGAGCGGGTAATCTTCGAGAAGTAGGAGCGAATCTTGCTGCGCGCCGAGGGCGTCTTCACGATATTGAGCCAGTCGCGGGAGGGACTGGCGCTTT
>CANEDU010000114.1 GCA_947426355.1 uncultured Adlercreutzia sp.
GGCTCATCGTGGTGGCGCTGCTGGTGCTAGCGGCGCTGTACTGGTGGTTCCATCCGCCCATCAACATCCATTCGGCTGACACCTGGGGCTTCGTCATCATCATCGTGGTGCTGCCCCTGGCGCTGGCGTTCTGGTCGAAGCACCGGACCTACAGCCAGGGCACCAGCAAGGTGAGCAAGAACGCCGCCAAGGCCAAGACCTACAAGTGGCTGCTGGCCATCCCGGGGGCCATCGTGCTGGTGGCGCTGGTGGGCAGCGTGCTCTCCCTGGCCATCGTGCCGGGCAACGCGGAGAAGTACTCCAACGTGCTGAAGACCGATACCTTGGAGTTCGCCCAGGACATCAAGGAGGTCAACTACTCGGAGATCCCGGTGATCGACCGCGACTCGGCCATTCTGCTGGGCAACCGCGAGATGGGCTCCATCCCCGAGTACGTGAGCCAGTTCGAGGTGTCGAACCTGTACTCGCAGATCAACTACCAGGGCACGCCGGTGCGCGTGAGCCCCTTGGGCTATGCCGACCTGTTCAAGTGGTTCACCAACCGCGACGGCGGCATTCCGGCCTACGCGCTCGTGAACATGACCACCCAGGACGCCGAGATCGTGCGCCTGGGCGATTCGCCCATCTACTACTCGGCCTCTGAGCCGCTCGCCCGCAACATCGACCGCCACGTGCAGCTGAAGTACCCCTTCTACATGTTCGGCGAGAAGTCCTTCGAGATTGACGAAGACGGCCATCCCTGGTGGATCTGCCCCGTGCGCGACTTCACCATCGGACTCTTCGGCGGTGAGACCATCAGCCGCGTGGTGCTGTGCGACGCCACCACGGGCGAGACCCAGGACCTGTCGCTGGAGGAGTGCCCCGAGTGGGTGGACCGCGTGTTCCCGGCCGAGCTGCTCATTAAGCAGTACAACTGGTGGGGCGCCTACAACAACGGCTGGCTGAACTCGTTCCTCGGCCAGGAGGGCGTGGTGCGCACGACCCCCGGCACCGACGGCACGCTCGGCTACAACTACATCGCGAAGGACGACGACGTGTGGGTGTACACCGGCGTCACCTCTGCCACGGCCGACAACTCCATCATCGGATTTGTGCTGGTGAACCAGCGCACCCAGGAATCGCACTTCTACTCCGTGGCCGGCGCCACCGAGGACTCGGCTATGGAATCGGCCGAGGGCCAGGTGCAGAACTTGCGCTACACCTCCACGTTCCCGCTGCTCATCAACGTGGGGAACCAGCCCACCTACTTCATGGCTTTGAAAGACGGTGCGGGCCTGGTGAAGAAGTTCGCCATGATCGACATCCAGCGCTACCAGAACGTGGCCGTGGGCGATACCGTGGCCGATACCCAGAAGGCCTACGAGGCGCTGCTCGCTACCAACGGCGTGGTGGCCGAGGGCGACGGCGGTGCCACCGACGTCGTTACGGTGAAGGGCACCATTCGCTCTATGAACCAGGCGGTCATCGAGGACAACACCCACTTCTACCTGACCGTGGAAGGGGAAGATGGGGCCATCTTCGATTTCGCGCTGCCGGGATTGCTGGATATCGTCGGCTACAAGGTGGGCGACGAGATTAACTTCACCTATGTGGAAGCTGCTGGCTCCAACGTGAGCCCGGCCTACGAGATTCTCGGCGCGGGCGACAAGGCCCCGGCGGCGGAGGACGCGGCGGGCAACGCCTCCGGCGAATCCGAGGACGACGTGGTGCAGCAAAACGGAGCCGCGCAGACTCCCGAAGAGGTGGCGGCAGGCGAGGACACCCAGAAAGTTGCCTAGCCTTCGGGACTCCATCTAGGAACGGCCTCTTCTTGCTTAGCGTCAGAAGGGGCAAAAGCGTTCAGTCTTCATGCGAGACGCAAGGTTTAAAGCGGACGGGAGCATTCTCGTCCGCTTTTCGTTTTCCCAGGTAAAAGCTAAGGTTTATAGAGGGGTTTAAAGCTTTAAACTTCTTTTTCCTCTGCGGTCGATGCGCGGTTTCGGCGTCGCGTCCATAGTGCGTGGTGCAGCCAGCGAGCTGCAGCGGCGGGCGAGGGAGCTTCGCCGCGAACCCATGGCAGCACGGAGGCTGCAGCCGAGCCCGGCAAGGGCCCGGCACCACGAGAGAGGGAAAGGGAACCCATCATGAAGAACGCTATGAATGTTTCTCGTCGCGACCTGTTCAAGTTCGGTGGCGTGGCCGCCATGGGCGTGGCCGCCGCCGGAGCGCTTGCCGGTTGCGGGCAGCCCAAGCTCGCCGGCACGGGCGACGCCGCGGCCGCCGGCGACGGCTCCACCTATGTGGGCCCGAGCTTCCTGCAGAAGCCCGCCGAGATCACCGATTTCGCCGAGACCCACGACTTCGACGTCGTGGTGGTCGGCGCTGGCGAGTCGGGTCTGGCCGCCATCCACGCGGCCCTGGAGGCCGGTGCTACCGTGGGCGCGCTCCAGAGCCTGTCCATCGTGCAGACCGCCGGCAACATGGGCGCCTCCATCGACCTGACCAAGACGAGCGAGGCCGGCATCAAGGCGGCGCTGTCCTTCATCAACTACAAGAGCGACTACCGCGCCAACATGGGCCAGGTGGAAACCTGGGCCCGCAACTCCCAGGAGGCGCTGGCCTGGTGGGCCGAGGCTGCGGCCAAGGGCGGCAGCGAGTCGAAGCCCTACGACTACGTGGTGAACTGCAACGGCCACGACGTGTACTTCCACGCCAACACCTACTTCCATGACGAGGGCCACCAGAAGGGCGCGCTCATCATCGGCGATGCCGTGCAGGAAGAGGGCGCCGAGATCTTCTTCGAGACCCCCTGCGTGCAGCTGTACATGGAGGACGGCCGCGTGGCCGGCGCCATCGGCGAGGCCAAGGACGGCAGCTACGTGCTGCTGCGCGCTGCCAAGGGCGTCATCATGGCCTCGGGCGACTACGTGGGCGACTCCGAGATGCTGTACTACTACACCCCCGACGCCAAGGGCCTGCATCAGGCCGTGGACTTCCGCAACGGCACCGGGCTCAAGGCCGCCATGTGGGTCGGCGCCCAGATGTGCCCGGCCTCGCACACCAAGATGGTGCACGGCGAGGGCCCGAAGGTACGCTTCGAGATGCCGTACTTGTTCCTGGACCGCCACGGCAAGCGCTTCATGGACGAGGGCTGCTGCCGCATGGGCTACCTGAACGAGTTCACCAACAAGTACCTGGCCGAGGTTGATTTCGCCGAGTCCACCGCCGCGAAGTTCTTCTCCATCGTGCCCACGAACTGGGAGGAGCACTACGAGGCCTGGAAGCCCTTCTCCGACATCTCCATCCACAACGCCTACCGCAACGTGGACCCGGAGGCCTGGATCAAGGGCGACACCCTGGAGGAGCTGGCCGCGAACATGATCGCCTACGCCGACGAGGAAGGCTGGGCCCACGACTACACCGTGGAGGCCATCGTTGAGTCCATCAACCGCTACAACGAGCTGGTGGCCGCCGGCGAGGGCGACGCCGACTTCGGCAAGCGCGACGAGTACATGGTGCCCATCGAGGCTCCCTGCTACGCGGTGCCGCGCGGCGCGAACAACATCGACGCTTTGGTGGACGGCCTGTGGTGCGACGACAACTTCCAGTGCCTGGACGCCGACATGCAGCCCATCCCCGGTCTGTTCGCCGTGGGCAACGCCTCGGGCCCCTTCTTCGGCAACAGCAACTACCCGATGGACATCGAGGGCCTGTCGGTGGGCCGCGCCATCACCACCGGCTTCGCTACGGGCCGCTACGTGGCCGGGCTGTAAGCACCGAGCCAAACAATACCCTCCCTCAAGCCGACGCCTCATCCGGGGCGTCGGCTTTGCTGCGCCTGCACTTTTTTCACCGCAATAGGCTTCAATTCGTTAAAAACCCGAGTTAGTAGAGTCTGAACAAGGGATATCGACTGAAAAAGCGTCTCATTTGAGTAAGAAAGACCCATTATGGGCCTCCTCAGCTCTTGCAGACTCTACCAACTCGACTTTTTGGTAAAAAAGAAGACAATATACGACGCTTGCTGTTTTTGAGAGGGGATGGCCTTTGGGAAGCGAAATGCAAGAAGATCGCCGTGCGCTTTTGAAGGGCGGGCGACGCTATATTTGCGCGTATGGGTGCGCCCGGGCTTGGGCGACGCTCACGTTCACGGGCGCGACTGCAGGCGCGGGCGTGTTGGATGCGGCGCCGTGGTCCTTCGACCCGCACTTCACTTTCGACCTTGCCTTCATTGCTGTAAGCATCTTGCTCGTACTGCTGTTCCGCCGATTCGTTCCGTTGAACGAGAATCGCGTGGTGAAAGCCGTGTCCTTTGGGTGCATGGCTGCAGCGTCGCTTTTGTGCGTGGCGGCGGCCTGGGTGCCCGAGGCGTCGTTCGCGCTCGTCATCGCAGGCTCGCTTGCCGCGGGCGTGGGCTACGGCCTCTTCTTACTGCTGGCTGTCGAAGTGCTCGTGACTTTCAGTTTGCTGCGCATCTTCCTCTTCCTTTCGGGTGCCATGGTGCTGGGCTCGGTTATCACGTTCTTCTGCGAGGGGCTTGTTGGCATACAGGCCCAGGCCATGCTGGTGCTGCTGCCGGTGCTCGCGGCCGCCTATCTGCAAAGCGCCTACGACCATGTGCCGGCAGCCGACCGGCCCAAGCGCAGCGTGCCGAAGTTCTCCTGGCCCTGGAAGCTGTTCGTGCTGTACGGCCTGTACGCCTTCGCCTACGGTATGCGCGCGAACCAGCTGGTGGCGGGTGCGGGACGGCACTCCTCGGCATCGACGTTCATTCTCATGGCGGTGCTGTTCGCCACGGCCTATTTCGCGTCGAAGCGGTTCAACATCGGGCTTCTGTACCGGTCGCCGGTGGTGCTCATGGTGTGCGGTTTCCTGCTGGTGCCGGCCGAGAGCCTGCTTGGCACCGCGGCATCGAGCTACCTCATCGCCATCAGCTACTCGCTCATGTCGTTCCTCGTGATGTTCCTGCTCTTCGATATTTCGAAGCGCCTGGGCGTGGCCATCGTGGCCTTCATAGCGGTGAAGAATGCCGAGCAACTGCTACAGATGGCCGGCGGCGGTCTGACTGACGGGCTGGGCGCGCTGGGCCTCCCCGCATCCACCGAGGCCCTGGTGGTAACGGTGGTGGTGTCGGTGCTCATCCTGGCGGCCACGCTGCTCTTGTTCTCCGAGAAAGAGCTCGCCAGCAAGTGGGGCGTGTCCATTCTGGATACGGGCGGCCTCATCGAGCGCACGGCCGAGGAGGAGCGCGTGGGCGAGCGGGTGGACGAGCTTTCGCGCACGTACCGCCTGAGCCCGCGCGAGCAGGAGGTGCTGGCGCTTCTGGCCGCGGGGAAGACCGGGCGCACCGTCCAACAGGAGCTCTTCATCGCTGAGGGCACTTTCAAGGCCCATACCCGGCACATCTACGAGAAAATGGGCATCAACTCCCGCAAGGAACTTTTCGACCTTTTGGGAATTTCCCATTGACAGCGGGCGCGGGCGCATTAAACTGGACAAGCTGCTCAAAAGAGCAGTGCAACGAACAGATATGTTCCGCTACTTAAGACAGCAGGCACGGGGCCCGCAGGGCACACCGTTTAATCGCGCAAGCGGCCCGCCGAGGTGGTCGAAGATTCGCAACCGTGAATTTCTACGGCCTCCGTCTTATGGGCGGGGGCCGTTTTCCTTCTTAAGGCTTGCGGCCCACCCAGCAAAGGTGCGGAACCCGGAAAGCTTTGAGAAGGAGGTGTACGTACAACATGCCCAACGCTCAGAACAAGGAGATGCTCGCCAGCATCAAGGAGGATCTCGACGGCGTTTCCGCCATGTGGGTCGTGGACTACCGCGGCCTGACCGTGAAGGAGATGCAGCAGCTGCGTCGCGACATTCGCGAGACCGGCTCGGTGCTGAAGGTCTACAAGAACACGCTGGTTCACCTGGCGCTGTCCGAGGCCGAGCTGCCGACGCTCGACGACATGCTCGCCGGCCCCAGCGCGTTCGTGTTCTCCGGCGACGACGTGGCCGCTTCCGCGAAGGCCCTGAAGACCTTCGCCAAGGCCAACGAGAACCTTGAGATCAAGGGCGGCCTGATGGAAGGCGCTGCTGTGTCTGCAGCGGAGGTGGAGGCTATCGCTTCTCTGCCCTCTCGCGAGCAGCTCATGGCTCAGATCGCCGGTGCCATCTCTGGCGTCGCTCGTGGTCTGGCCACCACCATCAACGGTGTGCCGCGCGGTATGGCCCAGGTCATCAAGGCCGTGGCCGACCAGAAGGAAGCTGCCTAACAGCTCGGGCGGCCTGAGATGGGCCGCGTAA
>CANEDU010000115.1 GCA_947426355.1 uncultured Adlercreutzia sp.
CCCTTCCTGTCGCTGGTATCCGAGGCGGAGCTTTTGCGCAACCCCACGGTGAAGTCCGAGCAGGAGGCGTCGGGCCACAGCCTTACGGGGCTTCTGCTCACCTATCCGGTGCACCAGGCCTGCGACATTTTGTTCTGCAAGGGCAACATCGTGCCGGTGGGCAAGGACCAGCTGCCCCATATCGAGCAGACCCGTCAGATCGCCCGGCGCTTCAACGAGCGCTACGGGCGCGTGTTCCCCGAACCCGAGGGCCTGCTCACCGACGCGGTGGAGATTCCCGGCCTGGACGGGCGGAAGATGTCGAAGAGCTTCGGCAACGCCATCTCGCTTTCGGCAACCGCCGAGGAGACGGCCAAGCTCGTCAAGAAGAGCCAAACCGATTCCGAGCGCTTCATCACCTTCGACAAGGAGAACCGTCCCGGCGTGTCCGCGCTGCTCACCACCGCCGCGCTCACCACGGGCCGCACCGAAGAGGAGATTGCCGCCGAAATCGGCAACGACGGCTCCGGCGCGCTCAAGCGCTACGTCACCGAGTCGGTGAACGCCTACCTCGCCCCCATACGCGAGCGTCGTCGCGAGCTTGAGGGCAAGCCCGACATGGTGCGCGAAATCCTGCATGAGGGCAACCGCCGCGCCAACGAGATCGCCAACGCGACGCTCGATGAGGTGCGCGAGGCCATGGGCATGGTGTACTAGGCGCCAATCGCCTCAAAACGCACAACGACGAAGCCCCTCTACGGAGGGGCTTCTTGTTTGAAGGTTCTTGCTTGCGGGAACGGCGCAGCGGCACCAGGACGTGCTAGACCGAATCCTCCAGATCCATCTGCATGAGACGGACGCTCTCGCGCATGCGCTGGGCATGGCCGCGGGAAAGTCGGTCGTCCTCGTAGGCATCCTGAATCTGCTCCAGCTCGTAGGCGTAGGCCTTGCGCTTGATGTCCTCGGCGCGGTCCCCCGTCTTGATGACCGAGGCCACCGTAGGCCGCACGTTGTGCAACGTCGCCACCGAGCGCTGGTACTCCACGAGCACCGTGGCGGCATCCTCGGTAGGCACCTGGCTGGAGGCGACGGCGGACTCGAGGTGCTCGATGGCGTAGGTGCGCGTGGCCGTCTGCAGCCAGCGCATCTCCTCGGTCTGCTCAGCCAAAGCCGTGTTGCCCGGCAGCTCGCGCAAAATGGCCCGCACTCCGCGATGCCACAGCGCGCGTAAACGACCGTTCCAGCGCTTGAGCGACCCGTGGCCCTTGCCGTGTTGCAGCAGCTGCATCATCTGCTCAAGGCGACTCATATAGCGGTAGGCCACGACACCGGACACCACGCCGCGCTCCGCCAAGTCCATGGCGCGCTCGTACTCCCACATGAGTGCTTGCACGCGCAATTCCACGTTCAGCTCGTCCTCGATGCCGTTGTTGGCCTTGATGCGTGCAAGGCGGTCGTTGTAGGAGCGGATGACCGCTTGGGTCTCCGCATGGTTCTCGCGGGTCTGCTGGGCCGTGAGCATCTCGATGACCTCGCGCATGATGTCCATGGTAGTGGCGGCATCCTGGTTGATGCGGCGCAGCTCCTCCTCCCCCTCGTCGCGCGCCGGCGCCAGAAGCGGCACCACGAACGTCGAGAGCAAAAGCGTGCACACAATCACGCCGCAGGCAAGGAAGATGAGCAACTCGCGCTGGGGGAACGGCACATTGGGCGGGCCGATGATCGCGTAGGTGGGAATGGAGAACATGATGGAGAGCGTAATAGTTCCCTTGGCGCCGGAAAACGTCGTGATGAACATGCTGCGCACATCGCCCTTGCAAAGCTTTCGCTTCTCGCCGCGACGCACATGAACGGCATCCATGACGAACACCCACGCAAAGCGCGTGGCAAGCAAGACGAACGTGAGCCCGAACACAAGCAGAATAAGCGTGGAGTTCGTGATGCGCACGTTTTCCCACGTATCCTGCATGGCCAACGGCAGCTGGGTGCCCAGAAGCACAAAAACGATGCCGTTGAGCGCATAGGACAGCACGTGCCACACGCTGCCCGAGACGATGTTCATGCGCGAAACCGACGGCCCGATGACGCCCTTGGGCGAGGTGACGTTGATAAGGCCCGCCACCACAACGGCAATGACGCCGGACACGTGCACCACGTTGGCCATCAGGTAAATGAGGAAGGGAATGAGCACTTCGAACAGCACGTGGAAGTTCGTGTTCTCAACCCCGATAGAGCGGGCGCGCTTCACGACCCAGTTTCCGAGCAGGCCCAGCACGATGCCGAGCAGCAGGCCGCCAACGAACTCAACGAGGAAGTCGACGCTGGCATGGGCAAGCGAGAACGAGCCGGTGACCACTGCGGCTATGGCGAACTGGAAGGACACGATGCCCGAAGCGTCGTTCAAAAGCAGCTCGCCTTTGAGCATGGACGCCTGGCGCTTCGGAATGTCCACCTGCTTGGCCAGCGACGAGACGGCCACAGCATCGGTGGGACCGAGAGCCGCGCCCAAAGCAAAAGCCGCCGCCAGGGGAATGGAGGGCACGAAGGCGTGCAGCAGAAAGCCGATGACGAGGGTGGTTGCCACCACAAGCCCTATGGCCAGCGAGAGCACCGGCTTGCGCTCGCGCCACAGCGCCTGCTTGTCGGCGTGCTTCGCCTCGTCGTAGAGCAGAGGCGCAATGAACATGACGAGGAACAAATCGGGGTCGAGGGTCACCTCCACCTCGCCGCCGGCAACGATAGCGATCAGCAGGCCGATGACGATTTGGATGAGCGGAAGGGATACGCGCGGGATGATCTGATCGATAAGCGAGGACGCCAGCACGGCGGCGAGCAACAGCAGGCCAAGCGTCAGGGCTTCCACAGGCGCGTCTCCTTCAAGTCGTTTTGTTCGAATGAGCTATTTTAAAACATGATGGGCGCACTTCGCATTGAAACGCGCCCATCAGCGAAGAATAGCCGGGCTAAAGGCTACTTGGCCAGCCGAATGCGGAAGTTGCGTCCGCTCTTCTCCAAGTCGTAGTCGCCGGTGGAAGCCATGTACTGGCGCATCTGGGAATAGCCCAAATCGCGCACCTTGAAGTCCTTGAACTTGGAGCGCAGGGCATCGGTGATGGTGGAAAGCATGATTCCCTCGCCGCCAGCCTCGGTGACGAGCTCGAGAATGTAGCCGGCCGGCGTATCGCCCGCGGGCTTCTTCTTGCGCGCGGCGGTCTTCTTTGCGGCGGTCTTCTTGGGCGCGGCGTCCTTCTTGGAGGCAGCGGCTTTCTCCGTCGCGGGCTCGGGCGCCTCGGGCTTTCCGTCGGGCTTTCCGTCAGGCTTCGCCTTAGCCTTCTCGTTGTCCGCCTTCTTCACCGCGGCCCTCTTCGAGCGGGCGGGTTTTGCGGCCCGCTCGTCTTCGGATGCTTGCTTCACGGCAGCCTTCTTCGTCGACCGACGCTTGGCAGAAGGCTTCTCATCCGCCGCCCTCTGCTCAGCTGGCTGCAGCTCCGCTTCCTCCGGCTCCGGTTTCGTCAGCTGGCTTTCTTCCGGTTGAGGCTGCTCGGGCTCGACCCCTTCGGACTCGGGCAGAGCAGCCGCAGGCTGGGGGCCCTCGGCGAGATGGCCCACCGGCTTGGTAACGACCCGGCGGGTGCCGCGGTGACTGCGCGAGCGACGGCCCGTCTTCTCGGGCTTCTCTTCCGCAGCAGACCCATCGACCGCCTCGGCGGCTTCCTCGGTCCTCTCGGCGTTATCGGCTCGCTCGGGCTTTTCGGCCTTTTCCAAGCGCTCGGCCTTGTCGGCTTTCTCCGCGCGCTCGGCCTTGTCGGACTTGTCCTCGCCCTCGGTTAGCTCCACTGTCACCGAGCTGTGGTCCTTGGTGATGCGCACGCGCGTGAACTCTTCCAGCAGCTTCGAGAGCAGATTCGTGCCGTAGCTGCGCACGTCGAAGTCGGGGTAGCGCTTTTGCAAGCGGCTGCCAATCTCGCCGAGGCCGGTGGCCTTGCCGGTGGTCGGGTTGTCGGTGATGATGTCCACCACGGCCTGCTCCACCGAGTCTTTGGGCACCGCGTTTCCGCTGCCGCCCTTCTCGCTGCGCTTGTTCTGCACGAGCAGCTCGAGGGTGGTGAACACGTCGCAGGCGCGGCGGAAGGGCGTGGGGGTCTTCTTCTCCCCCATGCCGATGACCATGCGGCCGCTTTCACGCAGGCGGCTCGCGAGGCGTGTGAAGTCCGAATCGCTCGATACCAGGCAGAAGCCGTCGACGTTGTCGGTGTAGAGGATGTCCATGGCGTCGATGATCATGGCCGAGTCGGTGGCGTTCTTGCCCTGGGTGTAGCCGAATTGCTGGATGGGCGTGATGGAGTTCTCCAGCAGCGCGTCCTTCCATTTCGCATGCAGGGTCAGCGTCCAGTCGCCATAGATGCGCTTGATGGTGACGGTGCCGTACTTCGAGAGCTCGTTCAAAATCGGCTTCAAATAGCGCGCCGACACGTTATCCGCATCGATAAGCAGCGCAAAGCGGCGGTCAGATGACTCGGAGGTTGTCTTTGGTTCCATAAAAGATAGGTTTCCTTGCTGAAATAAGGGGCTCATGGGCTTAAGTATGGCACACTTTGCCGCAAAATGGCACCGGCGCCTTCGAGTTGGGACAAGCCGTAACGTGGTGCCATTTGAACTCTGTGAGCGTTCTGGGACGATAAGGGACAGAAAAGCCCGCGAGGGCAACAAAAAAGGCCAGTCCGCAACGGGCTGACCTGGTGTTTCGGTGGTGCACCATGAAGGACTCGAACCTTCGACCTTGGGATTAAGAGTCCCCTGCTCTACCAACTAAGCTAATGGTGCACTTGGTCCTGCGCAAAAGCGCTTGAACATTTTAGGCGAAGCAATCTGCGAATGCAAGCCCTAATTTTTTCAAGCGCGCTGGGGTGGATGATGGGACTCGAACCCACGATCTCCAGAGCCACAATCTGGCGCCTTAGCCAACTAGGCCACACCCACCATTTCGCGCAAGGCAGAATTATAGGGAAGCAAAGGCGCGGGCGCAAGGATTATTTTTCCTGCACCGCTCCCCGCGCGCGCTGCGCCGTTCCCGCCAGGTCCTTCACCACTTCCCCACCGAGGATGAGGCCGGCCACCGAGGGAACGAAGGCGATAGAGCCCGGCGCGGGACGCGTGCCGTCTTTCACGACGATGTCGTCGCCTTCAGGCGTCAGAGGCGGCTCGGTGGAATAGACCACCTTGAGCGCCGGAATGCCGCGGCGGCGCAGTTCGCGGCGCATGACGCGGGCCAGCGGATCCACCGAAGTCTCGTAGATGTCGGCCACGCGAAAGGCCGTGGGGTCCAGCTTGTTGCCGGCGCCCATGGACGACACGATGGGCACGCCGGTCTTATGGGCCGCTTCCACGAGCGCGATCTTCGCGCTCACGGTGTCCACGGCGTCTATCACGTAGTCGTAGGCGGAAAAATCGAACTGAGCGGCGGTTTCAGGAAGGAAGAAGCACTGGTGCGCACGCGCGGTGCACGCCGGGTTGATGAGCGCGATGCGCTCGGCGGCCACCTCCACCTTCGGACGGCCGACCGTAGTCGCCGTGGCGATGATCTGACGGTTGAGGTTCGTAACGTCCACCTCATCGGAATCAACGAGATCGAGCGCACCCACGCCGCTGCGGGCAAGCGCCTCCACGGCGAAGCCGCCCACACCCCCGATGCCGAACACCGCCACCCGGGCCGCCGCCAGCCGATCGAGCCCTTCCTGTCCCAACAGCAAGCGCGTGCGCGCAAAGATATCTTCCA
The DNA here is from genome assembly GCA_947426355.1 of uncultured Adlercreutzia sp. Lineage (GTDB taxonomy): Bacteria > Actinomycetota > Coriobacteriia > Coriobacteriales > Eggerthellaceae > Adlercreutzia. The sequence continues at coordinate 5,756 of CANEDU010000115.1, forward strand.
TAGGCCGTCCTTTCTGCTACAGGCAATCTACCACGACGCTTTGCGAAATGGCGCGCAATCTAGTAAGGTGGCCCAAATGCACCGTCTTCATCGGAGTGGAACATGCGACGTAACTCGAACTTGATTGCCCTTTTGGGAGCCGTGCTCGCCCTTTGCCTGCTGGCAGGCTGCAGCAGCGCCGAGACAACGAGTGCCCCGGCGCAAAACGAAGCCGACGAGCCCATCGAGCTGGCCGACACCAACGGCTCAAAGCAAGCCGAAGCGGCCCCTGAGCCTGAACCTGCACCCGCACCGGAACAGAAGCAGGAGAGCGCGCCTGCGCCCAGCGCTTCGGCCATCAGCTACCGCGATGTGCCGGCCTTCGAGGGAAATCCCTACGTCTACGTGAATGAGGGCGAGCCGACGTTCACCGATGCGCAGCGAAGCGCCGCGGCGGGCCCCGAGGAATACGGCGAGCTGGACGCTCTGGGCCGCTGCACAACCACCTTCGCCGTGGTGG
>CANEDU010000116.1 GCA_947426355.1 uncultured Adlercreutzia sp.
CCCACCTGCGCCCGCTCCACGACCATCCAGGAGAGCACGCCGGCAGCGCTGGCCGCCACCGTGTTCAGCAGCGCGAGCGCCGCCACGCCGTCGGCGGCGAACTCGCTGCCCGCGTTGAACCCGAACCAGCCGAACCACAGAAGCGCGGCCCCCAGAGCCACGAAGGGCACGTTGTGCGGGCGGTAGCTCATGACCGCGAACCCCTTGCGACGGCCGAGCATGAGGCAGAGGATAAGGCCCGTGAGACCCGAGGAGATGTGCACCACATCGCCCCCGGCGAAATCAAGCGCGCCAATCATCTCTCCGATCAGCGACCCTTCCCCTCCCCACACCATGTGCGCGAGCGGCGCGTACACCACCACGACCCACACGGCCACAAACGCGCACACCGCGCCGAACTTCATGCGCCCGGCCACCGCGCCGGTGATGATAGCGCAGGTGATGAGCGCGAAGGCCATCTGAAAGACGATGTCGATAAGAGCCGGATAGCCCGCGGAAAGCGCCGGGTCGTCAGCGAGCGCGCCCTGACCTGCCAGCACCGTGAAGGCCGTCGGCGTGACCGCAGCCTCGGCCACCATGTCGTTTACCGCCGACAAGCAGCCAATTTGGTCGAACCCGCCAAAGAACGGCAGCGACCCGTCGCCGCCGTAGGCGAACGACCAGCCGCACACCACCCACGCGACGCCCGCGATGCCGATGACGCCGAACACCATGACCATGGTGTTCACCACGTTCTTGCGACGCGAGAGCCCTCCGTAGAAGAAGGCAAGTCCGGGCGTCATAAGCAGCACCAGCATGGTGCACACGAGCATGAACGCCGTGTAACCGGTATCAATCATAGCGATCGACCTCCTTTGGCGGGGCCCGGTGAGAAGAGATGGGAAGACGCCACTTGCCGCAAGACTCAAAAAGCACGCCGCCGACAGTCTCCCCATCCCTTATCACCCGCAGCCCGATGTTCGGGGACGCACCGATTGTTCCACGGCCCTTCGCGCAGCCGAAAGGTCATCGATGATTGTTAACCCCCTCAAAAACAAGTCTTAACATCCGCGACCAATCCTTGTTACTACGCAGAAACAATGGGAGGGATTGGCGACGAACGCAGTAGCAACGATTACAATGGGACCGTTGCGCGAGCTCGTTTCGATTTTTTGGCCAAAAACCATGTCGAGTGAACTTTTTTGGAAGGAGAAAAGGGCGTTTCGAGCCTCCAGAAGCCCCCAGACCACGCGGAAACAGGCGTCACAGACCCTTGAAACCGCAACGAAGCGCCTCGAATTGTTCACTCGAAGCCTTTTGGGGCCAATGAAACGACACGAGCCCGCCCAAGCACCCCCATTGGAGCGAAAATCGGAGAGGAGCCCCATGAGCGTTTCATTCAGACAGGTTGAGAGAGACGAAGAAGTTGAGGCCCTGGCGCACATGGCCTACGTCATCTGGAACGAGTACTGGCCCGCGCTCATCGGCCAAGAGCAGACCGACTATATGGTGGAGAAGTTCCAGAGCCTGAACGCCTTCCGCACCGATATCGCCGACAACGGCTACGAGTACTGGTTCATCATGGAGCAGGACGACGAGACGCCCGCCGAGCTGGGCCAGGCGTCTCCCGCCCCGCACATCGTCGGCTACACTGGCGGACACAGGGAAGCCGAGACGAATCGCTTCTTCATCTCGAAGATTTACCTGCTGAAAGAGCATCGCGGCAAGGGTCTGTGCTCGGCCACTATCCGCTTTTACGAAGAGCTCTGCCGCAATCGGGGCCTAGGTGCCATGTACCTCACGGTCAACAAAGCCAACGAGATGGGCCTACGCGCTTATAAGGGCAACGGCTTTGAAGTCATCGACGCTGTGGAAACCGACATCGGCGAAGGCTTCATCATGGACGACTACATTATGGAGAAGAAGGCGAAGTAAGCCGGCACCGACTCCTTAAATGCACGAAGGCCCGCGAGCAATCGCGGGCCTTTTCGCAGCACGTGTTGGCGCGAGCACTACCGCAGCTGTTCCCGCACGGTGGCGGCGATGCCCTCGGGGTTCAGGCCGAGGTCGGCGAAGAGCTGGCTCACGGGGCCCTGGCCCACGAAATGATCGGGAATGCCCAGCGTGACGGCGGGCACGGTGGCGCCCTGGCGCGCCAGCACTTCCAGCACGCCCTCGCCGGCACCACCCGCAATGACGCCCTCCTCAACGGTAACCACGAGCGGCGTCTCGGCTGCGGCAGCGATTGCCTCCTCGTCGAGCGGCTTTACCCAGCGCATGTCCACCACACGGCATTCGATGCCGTCGGCGGCCAGCAGCTCGGCGGCCGCGCGGGCCTGCCCCACCATGCGTCCGAAGGCGAGCAGGGCCGCGTCTTTGCCCTCGCGCACCGTACGGGCCTTCCCCACCTCCAGAAGCTCGGGGGCGTCGGGCAAAGGCGCGCCCTCGGCCTCGCCGCGCGGGTAGCGCAGCGACACAGGGCCGGGCAGCGCAAGCGCCGTGTGCAGAGCATGCACGAGCTCGGCCTCGTCGGAGGGGGCGAGCACCTTCATGTTCGGCACCATGCGGGTGTACACCATGTCGAACACGCCGTGGTGCGTGGGACCGTCGTCGCCCACCAGGCCCGCGCGGTCGAAGGCGAACACGACGTTGGCCTCGGGCAGGGCGCAATCGATGATGAGCTGGTCCACCGCTCGCTGCATGAAGGTGGAGTACAGGGCCGCCACCGGCTTCTTGCCGCCTGCGGCCAGACCGGCCGCCATGCCCACGGCCTGCTCCTCGGCGATGCCCACGTCCACGAAGCGATCGGGGAACTCGGCAGCAAAGGTCTTGAGCCCCGTGCCGCCAGTCATAGCAGCCGTGATGGCCACCACGTCGGCGTCGTGCGCCGCCTCGTCGGCCATAGCCGCGCCGAAGACCTCGGTGTACGTGGGATGCTTCGCGGGCTTCTTCACCGCCTTGCCCGTGGCGATGTCGTAGGGCCCCGTGCCGTGGAAGCGCTCGGGGTCGCGGCGGGCGGGCTCGTAGCCCTCCCCTTTCCGCGTGACCACGTGCACGAGCGCCGGCCCGTCCATCTCCAATACGAGCGAGAGGATATCGCGTAGCTCGGCGATGTTGTGGCCGTCGATGGGCGCGGTGCACACAATACCGAGCGACTCGTAGATCATGGTGTGCGGAATCACCATCTGCTTGAGGGATTCCTTCATGTTCTTGCCGAAGCCCAGAAGACCGCGGGCCGCCGGACCTCCCTGCTCCATGGCGGCCTGCAGTCCCTCGCGCGCCTCACGGTAGTGGCTGTTGGCGCGGATGTTGCCCAGATGCTTCATGAGGGCGCCCACGTTGCGCGAGATGGACATCTCGTTGTCGTTCAAGATGACGACGAGCGGCAGCTGCTCATTGCCCATGTAGTTCAGCGCCTCGAAGGCCATGCCGCCCGCCAGCGACGCGTCGCCGATAAGGGCCACCACCTTCTCGCCGGTGCCCTTCAACTGGCGCGCCTTCGCAAGGCCCGTGGCGATGGACAGCGAGTCGGAAGCGTGGCCGGAATAGTGCACGTCGTAGGGGCTCTCGTGGGGCTTGGTGAAACCCGAGATGCCGCCGTAGGTGCGCAGCGTCTTGAACGCGTCGCGACGGCCGGTGAGCAGCTTGTGGGCGTAGGCCTGGTGCCCCACGTCGAACACCACGCGGTCGCGCGGCATGTCGAGCAGGCTCTCCAGAGCCACGATGATGTCCACCGCGCCGAGCGAGGAGGCCACGTGCCCCCCGGTAACCGAGGTGGTGGCGACGATCTCCTGGCGAATCTCGCGGGCGAGAATGGCGAGCTCCTCGTTGGTGAGGACCTTCAAATCGGCCGGAGAGGTGATAGCGTCGAGAATGCGCGGGGTATCCATGGGCAATTCCTTAGGCCTCGTTGGCCACATCGACGGAAGGGGCCTCCCCTGGTGCAGAGAGACAATCGACATCGCCCTCTGCGGGCGCAGTCCCAACGTCGGCAGTCTGCGCGGCGGCCTCCTCGTCCGTCGGGGCGGCGGCATCGCCGGCCTCCTCAGCTTCAGGCTCTTCGGCGGCCATGAACGCATCAAGGTCCTGCTCGGACAAATCGCAAGCGGAAAGACCGAGTTTCACGGCCTCCTCGTAGAGCTTGAGCGCGTCATCCAACGAGATATCCGCATCGGATACGGCGTCCACAATATCAGCGAGGCGCCCGTGCACGTCTTCGAACGTGCGGCCCTGCTCGTCGGCCATGGGGCTACACCCCCACCTGCACGCAGGCCGCGGCGCCCGAGGCGCCCACAACGGCAGGGATGGGGCCGCCGGCCAGCTCGGCGTCGGCGTCACCGCAGCCAAGGGCCGTCTCGCCGTCCATGGAGCGGGCAATGCGGCCGAGCACGCCGTTGACGAAGCGGGGCGAGTCGTCTTCTCCGCCAAAGCCCTTGGCCAGCTCCACCGCCTCGTTGATGGAAACCGATACCGGCACATCCTCGCAGTGGAACATCTCGTAGACGGCCAGGCGCAAAATGGAGCGGTCGACGATGGGCATGCGGGAGAGCGCCCAGTTCTCAGACGCCGCCTCCACGCGCTCGTCCACCTCGGACTGGTTCGCCTCAACGCCGCGAATGAGCGTGAGGGCGTAGTCGGTGAGCGAGCCCTCTTCGATGCGCCCGAACTCGGAGGCCTCCGGCTCGTTAGAGGCCGGGGCCTCGCGAGCCACTAGGCACAATCCGCAATCGAGCAGCTCACTGGGAGACTTCCCCGTCAGCTCGCTTGTGTACAGCACCTGCACCGCGCTGATGCGGTCGCGGGTGCGCTCGTGGGTTCTTGCCATAAGGTGCGCCACCTAGGCCTTGAACTGGAGGCCGTCGATGTACACGTCCACCGCCGACACCTCGACGCCGGCCTGGGTGGCCAGCGACTCGGCGATGGCAGCGCGCAGCTGGGCAGCCAGCTCGGGCAGCACGTAGCCGTAGTAGACTTCCACATGCACGGCCACATGCAGCTTGCCGTCCTCGTCCATCTTGGTCTCGATGCCGGAGGTGGAGGGCTTGTTTGCCAGCATGGAGCGAATGCCGCTCGTGGCAAAAGAGCCCAACGAGGCCACGCCGTCCACGTCGCTGGCGGCCACAGAGATGATGGTCTCCATGACGCCCGGAGCGATCGAGAGGCCCTCAACGTTCATCTGATCGGTCATAATACGTCTCCCATCTGGGTTTCGATGAAGTCAGTTGTCGCATCACCAGCCAAGAATACCTCGTTGTCGAGCACGCGCTTGTGGAACGGGATAGTTGTTGCAATTCCTTCAATAACGAACTCGTCCAGGGCGCGGCGGGCGCGAGCGACAGCCTCAGCGCGGTCTTGGCCGTGCACGACGACCTTGGCCACGAGCGAATCGTAGTGGGGAGAGATGCGCGAACCGGGGCGCAGATAGGTTTCCACGCGCACTCCGGGGCCCGCCGGGGGCTCGAAACGCGTCACGGTGCCCGGGCAGGGGCGGAAGCCGTGGTCCGGGTCCTCGGCATTGATGCGCAGCTCGATGGCATGGCCCTCAGGCGTGAACGGCGCGCGTGCCGCACAGCTCATGGGCTCGCCGGCGGCGATGCGCAGCTGCTCTTTGATGATGTCGGTGCCGGTGATCTCCTCGGTGACGGGATGCTCCACCTGCACGCGGGTGTTCATCTCCATGAAGTAGAACTGGCCGCGCTCGTCCAGCAGGAACTCGATGGTGCCGGCGTTGCGGTAGTCCACGGCGCGCACGGCCTTCAGGGCCGCCTTCATCATGTCGCGGCGCAGGTTCTCGGAAAGCGCCGGAGAGGGAGCCTCTTCCAGAAGCTTCTGGTGACGACGCTGGATGGAGCAGTCGCGCTCGCAAAGCGCCACGGCGTTGCCGTGGTCGTCGGCGAGCACCTGCACCTCCACGTGGCGGGGGCGCAGCACGAGCTTCTCCAGGTACACGCCGTCGTTGCCGAAGGCGGCGCCGGCCTCGGTGCGGGCGGCCTTGTACTGGGCGGCCAGCTGGTCGGGGTCGTGGACCTCGCGCATGCCCTTGCCGCCGCCGCCGGCCGTGGCCTTGATGAGCACCGGGTAGCCCACCTTCTCGGCGAAGGCGCGGGCCTCTTCCACGGTATCGAGGCAGCCGTCGGAGCCGGGCACGGTGGGCACGCCGCACATCTTCATGGTTTCGCGGGCGCTCGACTTGTCGCCCATGCGGTCGATGCACTCGGGGGCC
>CANEDU010000117.1 GCA_947426355.1 uncultured Adlercreutzia sp.
ACGCGCGAGCGCTACCAGGAGTGGGCGGCCGTGCTGCGCGAGGTGCTCGGGCTGCGCTGGCATCCCGTGGCCATCTCGCTCATCAAGGCCGGCGATCCTCTGCCCGATGTGCCCTTGCCCGAGGAGCGCCTGCGCTACTGCCAGGCGCTCATGGCGGCCCGTCGAGGGCGCGCGCTCATGATGCCGGTGAACCGCCACGCCTGCCCCGACGGCACGTCCATCTTGGGACTGGCGCCCATTCCGGCGAAGCTCGCCTCGGGGGAGCTCTACATTTTGTTCCACAAGCTGGACTCGGTGGAGGCGGCGCGTCGCATGGTGGCCGAGCGTCCGAGCCTGCCGCCGCGCTCGGTGCGCGCCACGGTGACCTGCCCCTTGGACGATCCGCGCTGCGAAGCCGAGGTGGTGGCCGTCATCGGCACGCCCGAGCAGATGATGTGGCTTTCCATGGCCACGTCCTACTACACCGGGCACCGCCACGACTTCCACGCCTCGGGCTACAACGCCCAGTGCGTCGAGACCACGCTCATTCCCCTGACCTCCGGCGAGATCAACATCTCGTTCGGCTGCTACGGCTGCCGCGCCTCGTCGGACGTGGACGACACCCTCATGATGATGGGCATCCCCGTCTCGCTCATGGATGATGTGGTCAAGGGCCTGCGCGAGCTGGGCCGTCGCGCCATTCCGCAGTCCCGCGACAAGGTGTACCTACCGCCGTTTTAAGGAGATGTCCGTGACTCTGGCTCCTTTCAGCATTCGCGATGGTCGCGAAGCCGATCTTGATTACCTGAACGCCTACGCCTACGCTGAGGGCATGGACGCGCTTGCTGGCGTGGAGGGCGTGCGCGTCGCGGTCAACGACGAGGACGTGCCCGTGGGCTTTTTGCGCATCCAGGTTGGAGCCGACGGCGTCGCCTACGTGAACCCTGTCGTGACCTGCGCTCCTTGGCGCGGCTGGGGCGTGGGACGGGCCTTGGTGGAAGAGGCAATCGAGCGCTACGGAAGGCTTCGCCTGGTAGCTCGGGGAGCATCGATTCCGTTCTACCGCGCCTTGTCCTTCGAGGATTTTGCCTGGAGCGACGTCGCGCCGGAGATAGCCGCCGATTGCGATGGCTGCGAGATGTACGAGGAGTGCACCCCCCTCCCTATGGAAAGGAACATACTATGAGCTGGAATTCCGCCTTTGAAACCGTAGCTTCGGCTGCGGCCCAGTGCCGCCGCTGCGGCGTGTGCACCCCTCGCTGCGAGGTGCTGCAGACAGAAGGGGAGGCCCTCACGGTGGGCGGCCTCGCCGCTGCCTTCGCCGAGGCGGGCAACCCGGAAGGCGTGGCCGCGCTCGCTGCAACGCGCCCCGACCTCGTCTTCGCTGTGCGCCGCTGCTGCATGGACGGCTCCTGCACGCTGACGTGCCCTGATGCCATCGAGGCGCGGGCGGTGTTCGCGGCCCTGCGCGAGCTTCTGGCCCTGGCGGGCGTTACCGGCGCAGACGGCTTCACCATGACCCAGGTCGACCGGGAGTGGCACATCTTCTCGGCCTACCGCGCCGTGCACGGCATCTACTACACCGACCTGCCTTTGCTGGAGAATGCGCGCGAATGGGGCGCCGATACGCTGTTCTTCCCCGGATGCTCCCTGGTCAGCTATGCCCCCGAGCTCACTCGCGAGGTGTTCGCGTGGCTGAAGGGACAGGGGATGGACGTGGCGCTTTCGGTGGACTGCTGCGGCAGCCCGCTGCGCTCGGGCGGGTTCGCCGACCGCTGCGACGCCTTCAAGCGCGCGCTGGTCGACAGGGCCCTTGAGGCGGGCATCAAGCAGGTGGTCTTCGTCTGTCCCGGCTGCCGCGACGAGTGGGAGAGCACGCCCGGCTCCGAGGCGCTCAAGCTCGTTGCGCTGCCGGAGCTTCTGGCTGCGTCCGGCGCGAAGCCGCTGCCCGACAAGCTCGCGGCTTTGGCTGGGAGCGAGGCGCCGGTGCTCACGATGTTCGATTCCTGCCACGACCGCGACGGACGCTTCGGCAATCCGCTGCGTCGCCTGTTCGCGGGCTGCGACTGCGTCGAGTGCGCTCACCACGGCGCCGACGCCATCTGCTGCGGTGCTGCCGGGGCCGTGTCCCTCGTCGATGCCGCTATCTGCGATCGCCGCGCCCGCCGCGTGCTCGACGGGGAGCCGCGCGAGGCCGGCGCCGATCTGGTGGTGGCCAACTGCCCAACCTGCGCCTACACCTTCGCCGCCACCCGTCGCGCCGAGGTCAACGCCGAGGGCCCGGCGTTCTGCCAGTATTTGGAGCTGCTCTTCGAGGCCGGCTTCGATTGGCCGCAGGTATTCGACCAGCTTGAATCTATGTGGTCCGGCGAATACGGCCCTTGGCTCGCCCAGGAGCTGCTCTAGGCTTCGCAGGCTTTTCGGACAGTGCTTAAAAAGGAGAAGGCCGGGAACTTCGCGTTCCCGGCCTTTGTGCTTCAGACAAGTCGTATTATAGGTCAAATCCTAATAGTAGACAATATCAAATACTAGATTATTTAGAGCAATTTTCACCTTGTTAGAGCGCGATTGAGAGCCCGTCAGCTGCTACGCGCACCCGGCCCTTGTAGGGGGCGAGGTGGTCCTCGAGCTCGGCCAAGGTGACGGGCGTGTCGTAGTGCATGGCCAGATGCGTGAGATAGATGGTGCCCGCGCCCAGCTCAAGGCCTTCCTCGATAGTTTCCTGGACGCTGTGGTGGGCGTTCGGACTCCAGTTGCGGCCCCAGAAGGTGGCGTCCATGATGAGCGTGTCGCAGCCGCGCACACGCTCGGCGGTCTCATCGGGCAGACGTCCCGTGTCCGAGGCGTAGAAGGTGCGCCCGCGCTCGGTTTCCATGAGATAGCCGTAAGTGCCCGGCGCATGGGTCACGGGCAGGGCCGTGTAGCTCACGCCGTCGAAGGCCACGGTATCAAAGGGCGCAAGGTCGTGAAAGGCGAGGATGTCGTCCATATAGTGGAACTCGGCCAAGATGCCCTCGCGGGCCGCAGGGCTTGCGTAGCAGGGGAGGCTTTCCCTGCCGCCGAGGCGCACCATGTACTCGAGCTCGCCGAGGCCTCCCAGATGGTCGAAGTGGCAGTGCGTCCAGATCGCGCGGTCGACGAGACGCACGTGCTCCCGCTCGAGCTGGTGGCGCAAGTCGGGCGGCGTGTCGATGAGCGTCGTCTCGGTGTTGCGCACGATGACGCCGCAGTCGCCCCGTCGCGCCCGCGGCTCGCGCCGCGCCTCTTCGCAGGCGGCGCAGTCGCAGAAAAAGGCCGGCACCCCGCAGCCGGCTCCCGTCCCGAGAAAGGTGAGGGTCGGTCCTGATGCGGGCGCGCAGGGAATAGGGGCAGTCGTTTCGCTCATGGGGACTCCTCTCGATGACGCCGCCGGCGGGACGTCGCTTCAGCTGCTCATGGGATGATGCGAAGGTGATCGGACTCCATTATAGGCAACCGGGCGACATCCTTCGGGCCGAACGGTTCCGCCTGTGACCCTATCGGTGCGCCTCTTCGGTCGAATCCGTCGAACGGGGGCCGTTTCCCGCGCCGTCTGCGGTCTTTTTGCGCCTTGAGCGGAGACGCGTTTTCGGGGGCTGGCAATAGACGGCCGGCTGTGGTATAAATACTCACGCTGCGCAGAGAGTCTGCGCAGACATACTTTCGCTTATGGAGAAAGTGGGCTCGTTCCCGCTTTCTTTTGTTGTAGGGCCCTAAACGGCCCGGAAGGTATGGAAGATGCGCGATGCGAAAAAGGAGGTACGACCGATGCTGACCGCCAAAGAGAAGGCGCTTCTTTCCGCCATGGAGCCTCGCGCCGCCTCCGAGGGCGTCGAGATCGTCACTGTGGAGATCGTGGGTTCCAAGAAGGCGCCCACCATCCGGGTGTACATCGACGCGGAGGGCGGCATCAGCTTCGATGAGCTGGCCCGCACCCAAGCCTGGGTCGGCGAGCTCATGGACGAGCTGGATCCGTTTCCCGGTGCCTACATGCTGGAGGTGTCCTCTCCGGGCATCGACCGGCCCCTGCGCACCCCCGAGCACTTCGCGCGCTACGCTGGCGAGCAGGTGAACGTGAAGACCAACGGGCCCGTTGAGGGCCGCAGCTCGTTTACCGGCGAGCTTTCGGGCTACGACGACGGATGCGTCGTGGTGGCCGTGGAGGGCGGGGATACCTACCGCATTCCGTACGACAGCATCAAAAAGGCCCGCGTCAAGGGCACCATTGATTTCAGCGCCTAGGGAAAGGAAGCAACTAAGTGGCAACTTCAGAACTGATCGAGGCCTTGCAGGCACTGGCCCATGAGCGCAAGATCGACGAGTTCTACCTCATCGAGCGTTTGGAGCAGTCCCTGGCGAAGAGCTACGAGCGCATCTTGGATCTTGAGTGGGATGCCCGCGTGACCATCGACCGCCAGACCGGCAAGATCTACGTCTACGAGCTCGTGCCCGTGGGCGAGCCCGACGAGGAGACCGGCGAGTACGCCGAGTTCGAGGAGCGCGACGTCACGCCCGACGACGTGAGCCGCATCGCCGCCCAGAACGCCAAGGGCGTTATCTCCTCGCTCGTGCGCGAGGCCGGTCGTCAGTCCATCTACGAGGAGTTCTCCAGCCGTGTGGGCGATCTGGTCACCGGCACGGTGCTCCAGGGCACGCCGGACTTCACCATCATCAAGATTCGCGAGGGCGTCGAGGCCGAGCTTCCGCACTACGATGCCAAGCGCAACCCCGGCGAGCGCAACGAGCGCCCGGCCAACGAGCACTACCGCCACAACCAGCGCCTGAAGGTGCTCATCATCGAGGTGCGCAACCCCAATGCTGACGCGCCCCGCGCCCGCGGCGAGCAGGCCCGTCCGGCCATCGTCGTCTCCCGCACCCACCCCGATCTCATTCGCCGTCTCTTCGAGATCGAGGTGCCGGAGATCTACGAGGGCGTGGTCGAGATCAAGTCCGTAGCTCGCGAGCCCGGCGCCCGTTCCAAGGTGGCCGTGTTCTCCCGCGAGGCGAACCTCGATCCGGTCGGCGCTTGCGTGGGCCCCAAGGGCTCCCGCGTGCGCATGGTCGTCGAGGAGCTGCGCAACGAGCGCGTCGACGTCATCCAGTGGAGCCCCGACCCGGCGGTGTATGTGGCCAACGCTCTGTCGCCGGCGAAAGTGAGCCACGTGACCATCGACGAGGACAACAACTACGCCACGGTCATCGTGCCCGACGACCAGCTGTCGCTGGCCATCGGCAAGGAGGGTCAGAACGCCCGCCTTGCCGCCCGCCTGACCGGCTGGCACATCGACATCAAGCCCCAGAGCTTCCAGGGCACCTCGCTGGTCGATGACGAGGTGGCCGACGAGATGGAGGAAGACGACGGCTTCTGCATCTTCGTGGACGAAGAGGGCAACCGCTGCCGCAACCACGCCCGGCCGATGAGCCAGTATTGCGGCGTCCACGCGGATGCCGAGACCGAGGCTTAGGGGAAGATGCCCGTGTCCGTCCCGACGAAAAAGCGCCAGCGCACCTGCACCGGCTGTGCCGCGACCCAGGAAAAGGGCGCGCTGCACCGCATCGTGCGCACGGGCGAGGGCGAAGTGGCCTTCGACCCGACGGGCCGCGTTTGCGGCCGGGGCGCCTACGTCTGCTCGACGGACTGCCTCGCCGCGGCGAGAAAGACCAGGAAGCTTGAGCGCGCCCTGCGCTGCAAAGTGACCGACGAAGACTACGAGCGCGTTCTTCGCGAGCTTGCCCTCGCCGAGGCACCAGGAAAGAATGAGGAGTGATATATGGCCAGCATGCGCGTACACGAGTTGGCGAAAGAATTCGATATGTCGAGCGCGGAGCTGCTCGACCGCCTGAAAGAGATGAAGATACCGGCTAAGTCCCATGCGAGCATGCTCAACGACGCCTACGTTGACAAGATTCGCAAGAACCTGGAGCCGGAGATTCGCGCCCGCGCCGGCGCTTTGGAGGCCGAGGAGGCCGCGGCGCTGAAGGCCGAGCAGGAAGAGGCCGAGCGCAAGCGCGCCGAGGAGGAGGCCGAGCGCAAGGCGGCCCGCGAGAAGGAGCTCGCCGAGCGCGAGGCGGCCCGTGCCAAGCGCGAGGGCGCCAAGGCCGAGTCTTCCGAGGACGGCGAGCCTGCCGTGCGCAAGGCGCCGCAGCCCGCCTCCGCCTTCGCGAGCCTCGAGCAGCAGAT
>CANEDU010000118.1 GCA_947426355.1 uncultured Adlercreutzia sp.
GCCGACGGCCCCATCGACGAGTCCTTCACCAGCGGCCTTCTGGAGTATCCCCAGTACACGCGCCCTGCGAACTTCCGCGGCATGGAGGTGCCCGAGGTGCTGACGAGCGGCAACCACGCGCTCATCGCCCGCTGGCGGCGCGAGCAGTCGCTGGCCCGCACGGCGCGCCTGCGTCCCGACCTGCTCGCCGCCTTCGCGGCCGCCGGACAGCTCACCCCCGCTGACCAGAAATTTTTGAAGTTGCTGGAACCTGCGTCAACAGGGGACGTTGAAGGGGTATCATAACCTTTCCACCAGTTTAAGAACGCACCGTAGGGAAGGGGCACTGCCGAGATGTACGACAATGGCTACGGAGTCGATCCTTACGCCTATCAGCCCCCGGCCCGCCCCTCGCGCACGGCGGGTTTCCTGCGCACGGTGCTCTCGGTGCTCGTGCTTATCGTGCTCGTGGTTTTGCTGTCGTGGGGCCTGCGCACCTTCGTCTTTCAGGCCTACGAGATTCCCTCGGGCTCTATGGAAGAAACCATCATGCCCGGCGACATGGTGTTCTCCGAGAAGATCACCTATTACGGCAGCGATCCGAAGCCCGGCGATATCGTCACGTTCGAAGACCCCGACCCGGAGCATTCCGGCCGCATTCTCATCAAGCGCGTCATTGCCACCGGCGGTCAGACCGTCGATCTGCAGGACGGCCGCGTCTATGTGGACGGCCAGCTGCAAGACGAGCCCTACACCCGCGGCGAGCCGTCGTTCCCGCTCACGCCCTATTACGGGCTCACTATCGACTATCCCTACACCGTCCCCGAGGGCGGCTTGTGGGTGATGGGCGACAACCGCACCAATTCCCAAGACTCCCGTTACTTCGGCGCCATCAAGAAGTCGAGCGTCACGGGCAAAGCGATTTTCATCTACTGGCCGCTGACCGACGTCGGTCCGCTGTAAACCGAGCAAAGGAGACCCATGGCACAGGTAACCGCCGCCGGGGAGGCGTCGCTGCCCCCCACTTTCCAAGACGTCATCATGAACCTGCAGCGCTACTGGGCGTCTGTGGGCTGCGTGGTGCTGCAGCCCTACGACAACGAGGTGGGCGCCGGCACAAACGCCCCGGCCACCACGCTGCGCTCGCTGGGTCCCGACACCTGGCGCACCTGCTACGTGCAGGGCTGCCGCCGTCCCACCGACGGCCGCTACGGCGAGAACCCCAACCGCGGGCAGTTCTACTACCAGTTCCAGGTGCTCATCAAGCCCTCGCCGGACAACATCCAGGATTTGTACCTGGGCAGCCTTGAGGCCATCGGCATCGATGTCGCGGCCCACGACGTGCGCTTCGTGGAAGACGACTGGGAAAGCCCCACGCTCGGCGCCTGGGGTCTGGGCTGGGAGATCTGGATCGACGGCATGGAAGTGACCCAGTTCACCTATTTCCAGCAGGTGGGTGGCTTCGAGTGCAACCCGGTGCCGGTGGAAATCGCCTACGGCCTGGAGCGCCTCACCATGTTCGTCCAGGGCGTCGATAACATGTACGACATCGTGTGGGCCCGCGGCGACGACGGCGTCGTGTTCACCTACGGCGACGTGTATCTGGAAAACGAGCGCCAGTACTCCGCCTACAACTTCGAGGTGGCCGATACCGAGTTTTTGTTCCAGGAGTTCGCCGACCGCGAGGTGGAGTGCCTGCGCACCCTGAAGGCCGGGCTGCCTCTGCCCGCCTACGATTCCGTGCTGAAGTGCTGCCACGCCTTCAACCTGCTTGATGCCCGCGGCGTCATCTCCGCCACCGAGCGCATGGCCTACATTCTGCGCGTGCGCACGCTCGCCAAGGCGTGCTGCGCCTCGTACATGAAGAACGTGGTGGGGGTCGATAAGGACATGACCGAGCTGGACGACCTGCTCGCCGAGGTGCCCGACCCGCGCGAGAAGGCCGCAGAGGAGACGGCGCCCAACCTCGTGCCCAGGCATCCCGAGCCGGCCGCTCCCTGCGCCGGCGCGGCTGCCGCCGCCGACCATTCGGAGCGCGCCTTCGATTTCGTGACCATTGCCGAGACGACTGACGAGGAGGCCTAAGATGGCAGATAAAAAGACCCTTGCCTTCGAAATCGGCACTGAGGAGATTCCCGCTTTCGATCTGAAGCGCGCCACCGAGCAGCTGGCCGAGCTTATGCCCGCGGCGCTCGATGCCGTGCGCATTCCCCATGGCGACGTGGCCATCTACACCACCCCGCGCCGCCTGATTGCCATCGTGGCCGATGTGGCCGCCTCCACCGAGGCGCTGGAGGAAGTGTTCCGCGGCCCCGCCGCCAAGATTGCCTTCGATGCGGACGGCAACCCCACCAAGGCCGCCATCGGCTTCGCCCGCGGCAAGGGCCTCGAGGTGGACGCGCTTGAGCGTCGCGATGAGAACGGCACCGAGTACGTCTATGCCGTGCGCCAGGTGGCCGCCCGCGATGTGGCCGAGCTTCTGCCTGAGGTGCTGCGCGGTGTCATTGACGCCATCAGCTGGCCGAAGTCCTGCCGCTGGGGCACCACTTCCGAGATGTTCTCGCGCCCGGTGCGCTGGATGGTGGCCCTGCTCGGCGATCGCGTGATTCCCGTGGAATACGCGGGCCTGGTGGCCGGCAACACCACCCGCGGCCACCGCTTCTTGGCTCCCGGCCCCCACGCGGTGCCCGCCGCCGACGATTTGGTGTCGGTGGTGGAGGGCGCCTACGTGGTACCGACCCAGGAGGGACGCGAGGCGGTCATCCGCGAGGGCGTCGCCCGCATCGAGGCCGAGACCGGCTACACGGCCGAGCTGCCGCCTAAGACGCTCACCGAGGTGATCAACCTTTCCGAATACCCCACGCCCATGATGGGCGCTTTCGACGAGGAATTCCTCAAGGTCCCCGAGGAGATTATCGTCGATGCTATGCTGATGCATCAGCGGTACTTCCCGCTCTACGATGCGCAGGGCAAGCTCACCAACAAGTTCATCATCGTGTCCAACGGCGACCCGGCTCACGAGGCCACCATCGTCGATGGCAACGAGCGCGTGGTGGCCGCCCGCCTCTACGACGCGAAGTTCTTCTACGACGAGGATTTGAAGAAGCCGCTGGTCGATTTCGTCGATCGCTTGGACGAGGTCGTCTTCCAGGAGGCTTTGGGCACCATGCGTGACAAGACCGCCCGCGTGGTGAAGCTCTCGGCCCGCATCACCGTGGCGGCCGGCATCGAGCAGGAGGCCATGCGCGATATCGCCCGCGCCGCCTATCTGGCCAAGGCCGACCTGGTGACGAGCGCCGTTATCGAGTTCACGAGCGTCCAGGGCATCATGGGAAGCTACTACGCCACGGCCGCCGGTGAGCCCGAGCGCGTGGCCCGCGCCATCGCCGAGCACTACATGCCGCGCTTCTCCGGCGACGCCATCCCCACCGATATCATCGGCCAGGTGGTGGCCCTTTCCGACAAGCTGGACACCATCTGCGGCTTGTTCGCCGTGGGTCAGTCGCCTACCGGCTCTTCCGACCCCTTCGCGCTGCGCCGCGCCGCCTTGGGCGTGCTGGCCATCCTCGAGGAGACGGGGCTGCCCATAAGCCTGGTGGAGACCATCGACGGGGCGCTCATCATCTACCGTGAGGCGGGCCTTGAGTTCGACAACGCCAAGGTGCGCCAGGAGATCATCGACTTCTTCATCACCCGCGAGAAGGTGGCCCTGCGCGACGCCGGCGTGAAGGCCGACACCATCGAGGCAGTGCTTGCCTGCGGCATCGAAGAGCCCGTGGTGCTCGCTCGCCGCGCCCGCGCCCTGGAGGCCGCGCGCAGCGAGAACCCCCAGGTCTTCGACGACTTGGCCACGGCCTTCGCCCGCGCGAACAACCTGCGCGAGATCGGTCTGGGCACGGGCTACAAGAAGGCCGAGCTTACCGAGGTGGAGCTGTCTTTGGCCGAGGCTGTCGCCGCCGCCGAGACCGCCGTGGCCGAGGCTTTGGCCGACGACCGCTACGCCGACGCGCTCGTGGCCCTGGCGGGCCTGCGCGCGCCCGTGGACGAGTTCTTCGACACCACCATGGTCATGGACGAGGACCCCGAGGTGCGTGCCAATCGCCTGAAGCTTTTGAACCGCTTCGCCAACACCTTCGCCCATGTCGCCGACTTCTCCCAGATGGCGAAGAAATAATGCCGTTCCGCTCGCCTTGCGCGGCGAGCGGGGCTTTTGATGCTGAGGTTCCGGCGGCACGGTCGGAACCTCGCTTACGTTCTCGGGCAAACCAGTGAGGATGATCTGAATGCACAATAGAACGCCGGCCGAGCGCGCGGCTCGCGTACCCACCATCCATATCGTTTCCGATTCCATCGGCGAGACGGCCCAGGTGGTGGCCCGCGCCGCCGCGGCCCAGTTCGGCGTCACCAACCCGCATCTGGAAATCTTCTCGAAGGTGAAGAGCTTCGGGGAGGTGCGCGACTACCTGCTCGAGCACGTGCGGCATCACGAGAGCGTGCTGGGCGACGACCGCATGCTGGTCATGTACACGCTGGTGAACTCCGAGATTCGCGAGCCTTTGCAGGGCTTTCTGGAAGAGCACCCCAACATCATCGCTGTGGATGTGCTCACCACGGCGGTGAACGCCGTCTCGGAAGTCAGCGGCATGGACCCGGTGGGCAAACCGGGCATGCTGCGCGTGGTGGACCACAACTACTTCAAGCGCATCGGCGCCATCGAGTTCACCATCGCTCACGACGACGGCCGCGCGCCCGAGGACCTCACCAAGGCCGACATCGTGCTCCTGGGCGTATCGCGCTCGTCGAAGACGCCGCTTTCCATCTATCTGGCTCAGCAGGGGTACCGCGTGGCCAACGTGCCTCTGGACCCGACCACCGAGCCGCCCGAGCAGATCTTCGACGTTGATCGCACGCGCCTGTTCGGCCTTATGATCACCCCCGAGGTGCTGCTCGACATCCGCCGCAAGCGCTTGAAGAAGGCCGCGGGCAAAAACGGAGGCGGCCAGTTCACCATGCTTGCGCAGAACTACGCCGACCCCGAGTACATCTACCGCGACCTGGAGGCCAGCCGCGCGCTGATGCGCCGCCTCGGCTGCATCGTGGTGCACACCGAGGGCCGCGCGGTGGAGGAAACCGCCCAGGAGATCCTCCGCTACTACGAACGCAGCCACCCCTCCACCGCCGACATCATCGACTAGCCCCACCCCGCGCCTCCGCGAGCCCCGGGCCCCGCAGTGGCCGGAAGCGCCCGCGTTCCCGCCCAATCGCTGGCGGCTGCGTCCTCTGCGGACAGAAGCGCCCCCGTTCCCGCCCCGTCGGGCCCCCGCGCTATGTCCATGGCCGGAAGCGCCCGCGTTCCCGCCCTACGTGCTGCTGTTGTCCTCGAAGTGGGCGGAAACGCCCCCGTTCCCGCCCAGACGAGGGCGATAGGGGGCTTCTATGCCGGAAGCGCCCGCGTTCCCGCCCCGCTCGCCGACGTCGCCCCCGCAGTGGGCAGAAACGCCCGCGTTCCCGCCCGCTCGCTGGCGGCTGCGTCCCCTTCGGCCGGAAGCGCCCCCGTTTCCGCCCGCCTCCGCCCGAAAGGGACCCGTCCCGTCTTGCCGCCTCGCGTGAAGCGGCGAGCGGGGGCGCTTAACTGCTCCCTTCTCTCTTCTCCCTGATCCAATCGAGGTTGATCCAGTTGCTTAAGGTCCAGGAAGTCGAGAAAAGTTCCGCCTGCTTGTTCCTGTAATTAACACTGCGAGTTCTTCGCCTCGTTCCCGCTCTTCGCGCGATTTCGCTTGCGATATCCTCCATGGGCTTTACTTGCGCAAGCTGCGATGTTGTCACCGTGATAACCGTGTACCCATCAGCCTCAAGCGCCATTCTCTTTTTCGCATCACGGGTAACCTGAATAGGGGAGAGGTGCTCTGAGTTCGAATCGTATTCGACGGCCACGCGGGCTTCGTCCCAAAGAAGGTCAGGAACCACCGTGGATCTTTCGGCGATAGATGCAGCCCGCTTGCTCAGCTTGATTGCCTTGTTGGCGAGGCAACGCGTGAGGCCGAAGCCGCCGAGTCGTCCGGGGAGGGTGAGGGCCATGTTGAGAAACACCTCAGGAGGCGAT
>CANEDU010000119.1 GCA_947426355.1 uncultured Adlercreutzia sp.
GCGTGAGCAGGCATCCCAGGCACAGCACGAGTACCGAGAAGCGGTAGGCGTAGAAGATGCCGTCGCGTACGCAGAACACGGCGATGAGGGCCAGAAGGAGCGTGGCCATGGTGCCTGCCAGAAGCAGGTACAGCCCATAGGTATCCTGGACCACATAGGCGTTGAAGCCGCCGATGACGTCGAAGAAGCCCGAGATCAGGCCGACGAGAAGCGATCCGACGAGGGCCTTCACGAGTAGGGCCGTCGTCGCACGGGACATCGGCTCGCGCTCGGCGGCTGCTTCCGCTGGCGCCGAGCCGGCCAGGCGGTTCTTCCGTAAAAGCCACGCAGATCCGATAGGGGCCGCAACAATGGCCACGACGGCCGCCGCGGCCGGAACGATGGTCAAGAAGAACCCGACGACAAACGAGACGCAGGAGCCGACGGCCAGCTCCACTAAGGCCACCCGGCCGCCGGTGCCGAAGAATTGCTCCCCCCAGCAGACGAACAGAGCCGCCGATCCGGAGCCGGTGAGCACGCTGCTGAACACGAGGGCCCCCATGCCGAAGCTCGTTTCCGTCTCTCCGAAGACGGCCAGCAGGCTACCGGTGGCCATGGCCCCTGCTGCGCCCCAGAGAATGAACCGGTTGTCTGATAGGCGTTCGCCGCGCCCTAGGGCCACGGCGACGAAGAGCATGGTGACCACCATGGTGACGAGCGACAGCGTGAGTCCCGCGTAGAGCGCATCGCGCGGGGAAGGGAGGCGAAAGTAGGGAACGAGCGAGTTGAACATCATAATGGTCCACAGCCACAAAAGGCCGTAGCCGCCCATGCGCGTGACCGATATGCGGTCCTCCAGCATGGCGCTCCAGGCTGCTCGAATGTTCCCCATAGTTCCCCTCTCCGGCCTCGGGCCGCACGTCGGCTCAAGTTGGGTGAAATTATACGTGAGTCAATGAGCCATTTTGGTCAAGACATTATCCTAAGTAGCGAATAATTCCAGGTTAAAAGCAAGAAATACCAGTTCAGGACCATTCAGAAAAAACCATCAGAAGCAAAATCATAAGTTTTCATGATGCCCCGCGAAGCCTTTGAGAAGCTTTCGCCGATGCTCGCAACCTCTTCTCGCCGCTACCTTCTCGTTACGCGGCGACGCCGAGCCCCCCGATCTCTGCACGGCGCGGCGCGTGTGGCCGGAGCCCTCCGGCCGAGGTGAAAGAGTCCCGCACGGGCGGGGCGCAAGCAAGATGAGAGAAGGAGGAGAAGGTGAGCAAGTCTCTGACAATGTCCCGTCGCTCGTTCGTGAAGACTGCGGCCATCACGGCCGGAGCCGCCGCGGCGCTCGGTGCCCAGCCGACCACCGCCTTTGCCGAATCCACGTACCCCGAGGTCATCGGGAACGACACGGTAGTGGTGAAGACCTGCTGCCGCGGATGCGGCAAGATGGAGTGCGGCGTCAAGGTCATCGTGCAGAACGGCCGCGCCATTCGCGTCGAGGGCGACGAGGGCGCCTGGCAGTCCATGGGCAACTGCTGCACGAAGTCGCAGTCGTCCATCCAGGCCGCTTACCACCCCGATCGCCTGCACTACCCCATGAAGCGCACGAACCCCAAGGGCGAGGAGCCCGGCTGGGTACGCATCTCCTGGGACGAGGCGCTCGACACCATCGTGGATAACCTGCGGGAGATCACGGCCAAGTACGGCGGCGAGTCCATCGCCTGTCAGGTGGGCACCTCCCGTATCTGGTGCATGCATTCCGAGTCCATTCTGAAGAACATGCTCGAGACGCCGAACAACATCGAGGCCTGGCAGATCTGCAAGGGCCCGCGCCACTTCGCCGGCACCATGGTGTCTGGCTTCGGTTGCTCCTGGATGGAGACCATCGAGCGCCCGAAGGTGTACGTGCAGTGGGGCGGCGCTTCCGAGATGTCCAACTACGACGACTCCTGCCGCACTACCGTCGACGTGGCGAGCCGCGCCGATGTGCACATCTCCGTCGACCCCCGCATGGCCAACATGGGCAAGGAGGCCGACTTCTGGCAGCACCTGCATCCCCAGACCGACGGCGCGCTGGCGCTCGCCTGGACCAACGTCGTCATCGAGAACAATCTCTACGACGATTTGTACGTCAAGAAGTGGACGAACGCCCCGTTCCTCGTCTGCGAGGACTTCGACGACGCCTGGATGGAGGAGAACGGCTTCCCGACCATCCGCACCGACGGATCCTACTGGCAGGTGAAGACGCGCCTTCTGAAGGAGTCCGACATCGTGGAGGGCGGCAGCCCCTACAAGTTCCTCGTGTACGACAACAACTGGGAGAAGCTGGCCGCCGAGGGCGTCAAGCACCAGTACGGCGCCTTCACCTGGTTCAATGCCGACCAGGAGGGCAACATCGACGAGACCGGCGGCTTCTGGGAGGGCGAGAACTACTCCACCGCCAAGGCCTATGAGGGCCGTGAGGCCGCCCAGGAGAACCTGCTCCCCGGCCAGACCCAGGGTTGGGTGCCCGACCTTATGCCCTTCGATCCGGCCATCGACCCGGCGCTCGAGGGCGAGTTCGAGATCACGCTGAAGGACGGCCGCACCGTGAAGGTGAAGCCGGTATGGGAGCACTACAAGGCCCGCGCCGCCGAGTTCGCCCCCGAGATTGCCGCCGAGATTACCGGCATCCCGGCCCAGGAGATTATCGACGCCGCCACAGCCTACGCCACCCGCATCGATCCCTCGACCGGCTACGGCAACGGCGGTATCCAGTACATGCTCGCCATCGAGCACGGCACCAATGCCATCCAGAATGCCCGCGCGCTGGACAACCTTGTCGGCATCACGGGCAACTTCGACACCCCGGGCGGCAACCGCGGCCCGACAATCGTCCCCATCGACGGCGACCTCCAGGGCTTCGGCGCCTGGGCTCCGGGTGCCTCCACCCCGCCGGCCGAGATCAACCTCAAGCAGATCGGCATCGAGAAGTTCCCGCTTCTGGGCTGGTGGCAGTACTGGTGCGATGGTCCGACCATCTACGAGACCATGGTCTCAAGCGATCCGTACCCGGTGCGCGCTCTGTGGAACGAGTCCGGCAACTTCATGTCCTTCGCCAACACCACGAAGGCGTGGGAGGGCCTGCTGAGCCTCGACTTCTTCGTGGATTTGAACCTGTGGCATGCTCCCTCCACCGATGCGGCCGACATCATCCTGCCCGTTGCCCACTGGATTGAGCTGAACAGCCCCCGCGCCTCGCAGGGCTCTGCCGGCGCCATGGGCGCGACGGTCAAGTGCGTGCAGCCGCCTGCGGAGGCGCGCTACGACCCCGAGATCGTCATGGACTTCGCCAAGCGCTGGGGGTACGAGTGGAACCCGAACGATCCCGACAACCTGTGGCCCGACATCCAGTGGCAGCTCGACGACTCCATCAAGCTTTTGTCCGACGACGAGTGGCCGTACCAGGAGTGGACGGTCGAGAACGGCAAGGTCGTGAAGTGCGAGCAGAAGGGCACGCCGCTGGCCGAGATGAAGCCGAAGTATACCTGGGACGAGTACGTTGCCGAGTTCCAGGCCAACGGCTGGTGGCAGGCCAAGGACATCGACAAGAAGCAGTGGGGCACCTACCGCCGCTACCAGACCGGCGGCATCCGCGCCCGTAACCGCGAATGGGCCCGCCTCGACTACACGGAGGGCAAGGGTATCGCCGACTGGAAGCCCGGCTTCCGCACGCCGACCATGAAGCAGGAGATTTGGTCCACGGTCATGGAAGCCCATCATCCCGATGACCCGACCCAGTTCATCCCGAACTGGCATCCGGCTCCCCATGATCGCCAGGCCGAGCCCGAGCGCGCAAAGGCGTACCCGCTCACTGTTACCACCGGCCGCCGCATCCCCGTGTACTTCCACTCCGAGCATCGCCAGCTTCCCTGGACCCGCGAGCTCTGGCCCGTGCCGCGCGTGGAGATCAACCCGCAGACGGCCGAGGAATACGGCATCGAGCAGGGAGACTGGGTGTGGATCGAGACCGAGTGGGGCAAGATCCGCGAGGTTGCCGATCTGTACTACGGCGTTCCGAAGAACGTGATCAACTGCGAGCACACCTGGTGGTATCCCGAGCTTTCCCAGGATGCCGGCCATGGCTTCCAGCTGTCTTGCGTGAACCAGTTGATCGACAACTCCGCCCAGGACCCGCACTGCGGCTCCTCGAACCTCCGCGGCTACCTGGCCAAGATCTATAAGGCCACGCCCGAGAACTCGCCGTTCAACAACCCGGTTCCGTGCGCCAGCGACGGCACCCCCATCATCCACACGTCCGACGACCCGCGCCTGAAAGAATGGCTGCCCACCTACGAAGGGAGGGAGTAACCCATGGCTACCGCTATCATCACCGACCTGAACCGCTGCGTCGGCTGCCTCGCCTGCGCGACGGCGTGCAAGGGCGTGAACAACGTGCCCATCGGCAACTACTGGAACAAGGTGGTGCGCGTCGGGCCGAACCCCATCCCCGGCGGCTCCGGCGACTATCCCGACGTGTACATGTACTTCCTGCCCATCTCCTGCCAGCACTGCGAGAACCCCGAGTGCGTGAAGGTGTGCCCGACCGAGGCGTCGCATGTGGCCGAGGACGGAAGCATCCAGGTGGACAAGGACAAGTGCATCGGCTGCCAGTTCTGCGTCATGGCCTGCCCCTACGGCGTCCGCTACCTCAACGAGGAGGAAAAGGTCGTCGAGAAGTGCACCCTGTGCGAGCAGAAGCTGCTTCAGGGCGAGCTGCCCCAGTGCGTGAGCCAGTGCGGCGGCAACGCCCGCTGGATCGGCGACCCCAATGAGGGCTACGACTCCTTCGTGGGCAGCTACGACTCGATCGGCGAGCAGCGCCGCATGCTCGAGTTCCTCGAGCCCTTCGACGAGAGCGAAGTCTACAAGCTGCCCGACGTGGGCAACCACCCGGCCTACTCGTACATTCTGCGCGGCCAGAAATGGGAAGGAGGCATCGCCTAATGGAAACTCAATGGCCCCTCGTTATCTTCACCCTGTTCGTCTGTGTCACCTGCGGTCTGCTCGGGAGCATGAGCATCCTCGCCCTCAAGGGTAAGGGCCGCGACCTGCAGACGACGGGCCTTATCACCGCGGCTGCGTCCCTGGTGATCGGCGGCATCGGCGCCTTTTTGCACCTCGAGCACTGGGAGCGCATTTTCAACGGCTTCGGCCACATCTCCTCCGGCATCACCCAGGAGCTTATCGGTTGCGTGGCCCTGGCAGTGATCATGGTGCTGTGGTTCGTCTTCCTGCGCAAGGCCGACGAGAAGCTGCCCGCATGGTTGCCCGTTGCAACGCTCGTGGTTGCGGTGGCCATGGTGGTCGCCACCGGGCATTCCTACCTCATGCCGGCTCGTGCGGCCTGGGGTGTGGCGCTCATCGTCTTCTATCTCGCCAACGCCTGCATGCTCGGCCCCATTGTGCTGTGGGCTGTGGCCGTGGCAAAGGGAGATGCCGACGCCGAGGGTGTTGCGATCAACCTGGCGTTCATCGGTGCCGCCATTCAGCTGGTGGGCGATGCGGTTTACGCTGTGTCCGTGGCCATGTCCTCCATGCCCGACCACGGCTACTACGCCGACCCGACGGCCATGACCACGCCGCCGAAGGCCGTGACCGACCTGTTCGAGGTCATGGTGTCGGGCGCTGCCGCCCCGATGTTCTGGAGCGCCATCGTGTGCGCCGTCATCGTGCTGGCCTGCGCGCTCGTGGCCCGCAAGAAGGTCGGCGAGAGCAAGGCCTTCCTCGTGCTGGCCGCCGTGGCTGCCATCGCCACGAGCTTGTTCTTCCGCGTGGCGGTCTATCAGCTCGGCTTCTCGGTGTTCATGCTGTACTAAGCGTATCGCCGCGCCGGGGTCGTTTCTGTGACGGCCCCGGCGATGCGTCCGGCTTCGAAACATGCATATCCCAGCCGGTGGTGGGACCTCCCCCTCAGTCCCTTCCCTGCCACTGGTATTCCCTCCTTAAGAGCGGCCCTCTCTTCCGGGCCGCTCTTCGTCGTCTTTTGGGCGAAGCTTGCTTGTGGCAATCCTTC
>CANEDU010000120.1 GCA_947426355.1 uncultured Adlercreutzia sp.
CTTCAGGGCGCGGGCGAGAATCTCCACGGACAGGCCGCGGGCCTTGTTGTCCATCTGAAGCGCGGTGATGCCGTTGGGCGTTCCGCACACCTTAAAGTCCATGTCGCCGAGGAAGTCCTCGATGCCCTGGATGTCGGAGAGCACGACCACATCGTCGCCCTCCTTGATAAGTCCCATGGCCACGCCGGAGACGGGGGCCGAAATCGGCACGCCAGCGTCCATGAGGGCCAGGCAGGAACCGCAGGTGGAAGCCATGGACGACGAGCCGTTGGACTCCAGCACCTCGCTCACCACGCGGATGGCGTAGGGGAAGGTATCGGTGTCGGGCAGCACCGGCAGGATGGCGCGCTCGGCCAGGGCGCCATGGCCCACCTCGCGGCGCTTCGGGGCGCCCATGCGGCCGGTCTCGCCGGTGCAGTAGGGCGGGAAGTTGTACTGGTGCATGTAGCGCTTGCCCTCTTCGGGCCAGATGGTATCGAGGCGCTGCCACTCGTTGAGCATGCCGAGAGTGCACACGGACATGACCTGGGTCTGACCGCGCTGGAACAGGCCCGAGCCGTGCACGCGGGGCAGGTACCCCGGCACGATGTAGAGCGGGCGGATCTCCTCCGGGCTGCGGCCGTCGACGCGCTCGCCGGTCTCGATGATCATGGCGCGCATAGCGCGCTTCTCCAGAGCCTTGAGAGCGGCTTTGATGTCGCTGCCCCAAGCGGCGCGCTCCTCATCGGAGAAGTCGCCCTCGATGACGGCAGCTTTCAAATCATCCACCTTCTGCATGCGGGAGGCCTTGTCGGCGTCCTTCAGCGCGGCGGACATCTCGTCGAGGTGAGCGTTAACGCGCTCGGCCACGGACGGGTCGGCCTCGTGGATGGTGTAGGTCATGGGCGTGGGGTTCACCTTGGCGAGGAAGGCGGCCTGCTTCTCGCAGAAAGCGGCGATGGCCTCCTGGCCGAAGGTCATGGCGGCGAGCATGTCCTCTTCGGAGATCTCGTCGGCGCCGGCCTCCACCATGGAGATGTAGTCGGCGGTGCCGGCGATGGTCAGCTCCAGATCGGAGGCTTCCATCTCCTCAATCGTGGGGTTCACGATGAACTCGCCGGTCTCCGTGTTGCGGCCGATGCGCACGCAGGCGGCCGGGCCGTCGAAGGGGGCGCCGCCGGCGAGCAGCGCCGCGGAGGCGCCGGCCACGCAGATGGTGTCGGGCGGGTTCTCGCCGTCGACCACGAAGGTGGTGGCGACGATGTGCACCTCGTTCTTGTAGCCGTCCGGGAAGCCCGGGCGAATGGGACGGTCGACCATGCGGGCCACCAGCGTGCCGCGATCGGACGGCTTGGCCTCGCGCTTGAGGTAGCCGCCGGGGATGCGGCCCACGGCGTACATCTTCTCGATGTAGTCGACGGTCAGCGGGAAGAAGTCGTAGTCCTTCTCCTGATTGGAGACGACGGCGGTCACGAGCACGCTCGTGGCACCGCAGGTCACGAGCACAGCGCCGGTGGCCTGCTTGGCCAGCTCGCCGGTCTCGAGGCGGTACTGCTTGCCGTACAACTCGAATTCTTCGACAATTTTGGTCATGGCGTTTTCTTTCTCTTTACCTCCCCCACCTCATTGCGGGGGACTTCTTCGGGCGCGGCTACTTACATTCGCCGCCCCCGCGACCCGTCGCGCCTCATGCGCTTCAGGCCGCCTATAGCAGAAAACGGGGCCCGCATCGGGGCCCCGTTGATGCTCGAACTAGATGTTGTCGCGGATACCGAGCTTCTTGATGAGCTCGCGGTACTCCTCGATATTGCGGTCCTTGATG
Source organism: uncultured Adlercreutzia sp. (assembly GCA_947426355.1). Classification (GTDB taxonomy): domain Bacteria; phylum Actinomycetota; class Coriobacteriia; order Coriobacteriales; family Eggerthellaceae; genus Adlercreutzia. Next base: position 1,802 of record CANEDU010000120.1, read on the forward strand.
TACTTCAGCATGCCGCGGCGCTTACCGATGAGCATCATGAGGCCGCGACGGGTGTGGTTGTCCTTCTTGTGCGTCTTCAGGTGCTCGGTGAGGTTGCGGATGCGCTCGGAGAGGATGGCAACCTGAACCTCGGCGGAGCCGGAGTCCTGGTCGTTCTTGCCGAACTCCTTGATGAGTTCCGCGGTGCGCTCCTTGGAGATGCTGAGCTTGCTGGCCATACGTGATCCACCTTTCTAATCGGGGGGTGCCCCCCGCTCGTGCCGCGCAATGCGGCCTTCCGTTTCCATCCGCCTTGGGTAGCCATGGAAGTGGTCCGTGGGAACCAAAGACGGATTGCGCCGCCGTTTTGCAGCTGGCCCAGTATAGGGCACCTTTTGGGAAACACGCCCAAAGTTTTGGCGAGCGTCACGGTTTCTGCACGAACGGAGCATTAGAACAGGCCGCTGGTGAAGAGGAACTCCAGGGACTTCAGGGGGCTGCCCACATGGGCGCGCACGAGGTCTTGCGCAAGGTGGAGCACGGAAAAGCTCGCCGAGATGTCCGCAGGGCCTGCGGCAACGGCATTAAAGGTGCTCGTCAGAAAGTACTGGGCCCAGCAAAGCGTAGCAGCGTCCACGGGCACGGCCTCCAGGCTCGATCGGCACGCATCGCAGACAACGCCCCCGTCGATGGCCGAGAAGGGCACGGATGCTCCTTCGGTAAGCTCGATGGCCTCCCCGCAGCCCACGCACATCTCAAGACTCGGGCGCAGGCCCGAAAACGCGAGGATCTTGAGCAGCTCGGCAGCGGAAAGCGCCAGAGCGTGGTTGTCGTCGGCACCCTCCATGGCATCCAGCGCGCGGCAGGCCGACTGGAACAGGCGCGGATTGGCCAAGTCCCGCTGGCTCACCCGTCCGAGCAGCTCGACCACAGGCGCCGATGCCGCCGATGCCTCAAGCCCCGTGCGCAAGTGGTCGTGGGCCGCCACAAGGCGTGCCTCCTTCAGGATATCAAGGCTACGACCGCGAGCGAGGAGGCAGTCCACGACGCAAAAGGGCTCGGTGCGCGCCGCGAAGCTGCTCTTGGGCTTGCGGGCCCCTTTGGCCACGGCCCGCTGTTGGCTCCCGTCCTCGGCAAGCAGCGTGAGAATGAGGTCGCTCTCCCCCAGCTTCGTGCGTCGCAGCACCACGGCTCGCAGAGCGTAGGTAGGCTGGGCCACCTTTCAGCGCCTGCTAATAGCGGACAGAGGGGCTGGCGTAGGAGACCTCGTTGTCGTCGTTCCAGACGATACCGCCCTCAAGGGTCGTGAGCTTTTTAGCGAACACGGTCTCCTGGCCAAGGCCGAAGGGCATGGTCACCACCTCGTACTGGCGCGCCTCCACCGTGTAGAGCACCTCGCCGCCGCCGCGATAGGTGCAGCTCTTTACGTTCTCCACCTTGAAGTCGCCCTCATCGGTCTTCAGGTTGGCGCCGGGCAGGATCTCGCGCGTGAGGTCCACCAGCTCGGTGCCGCGGGAGTGGGCGATGTAGAGCACCACGTCCGATCCGGAGTTGAGCTCGGTGCCCGCCTCGGGGTCGGTGGATACGGCCGTGCCCTCTTCGATGTCCTCGGTGGTGTACCACTCGGAATTCACGTTGTAGCCCTCGGCCTCGAGTGCCGCCTTGGCGTCGTCTTCGGAAAGACCCTCGACCGACGGTACCGTGTAGGGAACGGCCACGGTCACCGTGATGGCGTCGGCGGATTTCACCTCGGTGCCCGCCTCGGGGCTCACGGCGAGCACGGTGCCCGCCGGCTCGTTTGATTTCTGCTCGGCGTAGGTGACGGCCGCAAGGCCCTCGCCCGCCAGCGCATCGGCGGCTTCGGTCTGGGAAAGCCCCACGATGGCGGGAACCGTGCGCGGCACGGCGACGGTCAGCATAACCGTGCTGCCCTCTTCAGCGCGCTTGCCCTGCTCGGGATTGCTGCTCAAGACCGTGCCTTGGGCCTCATCGGATTTCTCTTCGGTGGTATCGACAGCGAAGCCCTTGGCCGCCAGCGCGTCCGCAGCCTCGGGCTGGGTAAGGCCGACAACCTCGGGGATGGACTTGCCTCCCCACATCTCGGCCATATACGTGCCTCCGGCAACGAGCAGCGCCACTACGGCGCAGGCGATGCAGATGGCGGCGATGAGCGACGCGTTGGAGCGCGCGGGCTTAAGGTCACCCAGCGGCGCATCTTCGGTCAACGCGTCGAAGGCACTAGGCTCTTCGGCAAAGGCGGCCGTATCGGCATCGAAGGCATCTGGGGCGCCATCCCCGTCTTCAAAAGGCTGTTCGGGCGCATTGTCGAAGGTGAGGTCGATCTCGCCGGTCGCGGGCTCCGCCTCATGCTGGGTAAGGGCGGTCTGGTCGGCCACCACAATAGCCGAAGCGGCCTCGATGAGCTCGGTTTCGGCAGTCGTCTCGTTGACCGAAAGCGCTTCGGGCTCGCTGATGGCAAGGTCTGCCTCGGGCTCGGGTGCCTTAACATGGGCGCCCTCCACCGTAAGCTGGGCCGCGCGCTCTTCCTCGCGACGCTCCTGCTCTTCTCGCTCCAAAGCCGCAAGGCGCTCCTGCTCCTCGCGTTCGAGGGCTGCAAGGCGCTCGCGCTCGGCGGCCTCCGCCGCACGGCGCTGCTCGCGCGCCTCGGCCTCAGCTGCACGAAGACGCTCCTTCTCGGCCGCTGTCTCGGCGCGCAAGCGCTCCTTCTCGGCCTTCATCAGCTCCTTGGCTTTGCGGGCCTCTTCCTTCTCCTGCATCTTGGAGAACTTCTTCGCGAGTTTCTGCTGTTGGCGATCGCGGCGACGCAGCTCCTTTTCCGTCAGCCCCATAGCGTAGTTGCGCGGCCGGGGAACGTACTCGTCGTTAATGCGGGGAATCTCGGCCGTGTCCCCCGCCTGGGTCGTGGCGGGCGGCACGTAACTCGAGTCCACCAGGCGCTCGAAGCCGGACAAGTCGGGAACGTCGGGCCCATCGGGGATGGGGTCCACCAAGTCGGCCACCGAGGCCCGGAGCGTGCTAGATTGCGGCTTGGGGGCAATATCGGGCACCTTCACGATCGGGGGCACCTCGACCACCGGCGGCACATTGATGGTGCGCGCGCCACCGGAAACAAAGACCTCGCCGCAGTTCTCGCAAAACGCGGCGTCGTCACGATTATCGAATGAGCAGTTGGGGCATTTCATCGACGTTCTCCTCATTGATTCCACAGTTGAAGAGAATTGTAGCCGATTTTCCCATCAAACAGCCCGCACATCCAGCAACAACAAAGTTACTGGTTCGCCCAAGGAAGTCAGCGAATCATTTCTCCCGAGAGAAGCGCTCCGTCAGCACTTCTCACTTCCACCTCGGAGTGCCCCCGGCATCCAAAGGATTCGGCCCTATTCGAAGCTGATGTTACCGATCTTGATGCCCTCGGGCAGGTCCTTCACAGCCTCCCACAGCTGGCCGGTCATATCCCAGTACACTTCCATGTCGGATACCTCCATGTTGTCCAGGGAGTCCTCCCCGCCGAGGAAGAGGGGGATTCGGTAGCCGGCGCACTCCATGCGCCCCACGGGTGCGTTGGAGGAGAGCCAGTCCGCATAGATCTCCGAGTCAAGACACGCGTCCGCGTACGCAGGGATCTCGCTGTTGAGGAACTCGAGCAACGGACACTCTATGTGGAGGAACTTCAAATTGCCCGGATTCAACAGAATAACGTTACCGTAGTCATCGTCGTTCTGGTTCACCGCGAAGACGCGACCCCTCCAATCGTATCCGAACACCTTGAATCTCCCCTTAAGCCTCGAAAAAAGGGGGCAGTCTACAATGCCGTACCATTTCGAGAGGTCAGAGCGCCCGAACGACTTAAACACCCCGTTGCCGAACGACCGGCCGCCCAGGCCGTCGATGAACGCGTCGTAGGGGTCGGCCGCTCCGACCTCGAGGACAGGCTTCTCCCCGAAGTACTCCAGGAACCCCGCGAACATCGAGGGATCGCCCTCCGTCTGGGCCGGCTGACCCTTCTTCCGCTTGAACAAGTCGAACATCTCGCTTCCTTTCACTCGAATGCAACGCTCGGGATATCTTCCCCGCGGCACGCGGGGCGAGCCAGAGCCGTTTCGCACCATCATGCAAGCCGCTCCCCGGCGCCCAGCTCAGACGCCCAGCGGTTCACGACCTCCCGCTCCCCGGAACTCATCTCGACGCCGAGCACGTCCACCGCGATGATGAAG
>CANEDU010000121.1 GCA_947426355.1 uncultured Adlercreutzia sp.
ATGTCGATCATAGAAAGCACTTTCTCATCGTTGAGCGTGAGGCCCCTGTCTTGCTGCGTGGCACAAGCGCGCGCCGCCAGCTGCAGCTCGGGAAGGTCGCAGTGAGCCACCGGCGAGGCATTGAGCGGATCTGGCTGGGCCACTGAAGCGGACAACAAGCTATCCGAGTCCATGGGAAAGCAAATCATGGTCTCATCGTCGCGCAACTCGAAAATGGGTTCAGGGGTGCCCGCCTCCATGCATTGCATGCGAATAGAGGCGATGCCGTTACCCCATCCGTCAATCACCCCGAGAGAGCGTAGGGCGGCCACAAGATTGGGGTTGTTCGGTCGTGAGGTGTGACGGCCCAGCAGGGCTGATACCGTCCATGTTCGCGGTGGCCGACCAACATTATCGATGCACAGCCGGTCGGTAAACACACTTACCTGAACCGGCGTCCCGCTATCGTAATTTTTATGGGCCAAGGCATTCAGTACGGCCTCATGGACTGCGTCGCGCGGCGGCCGACCGTGACCGCCGGTCGTGCCAAGGCGGTAGGTTCCTTTAGGTTGGGAAATCTCTTCAGGGAGATATTTCTCAAAGAGAAGCTCTACCGTGGAATGCACCTGTTCGATAATGGATCCGAAAACTTCATCCTCGTAAATGGGGGTGCCACCCTGACTTCCAAAAAAGCCGATGCGCACTGTTGCACCGGGAATGTACTGATTTGGGTGGTTGTGCAACAGAAGAATGCCCGCATTGGTGGGAGTGCCAACACCGGTCATAAGGCCTGCATGGCGCAACGTTTCCTCGATGGCAGAAGCTTCGTCAAGGTCTACGGTAAGGTCAGTGTCGCGGGCAGAGCCGGTAAAACGTGTAACCAGGCCCATGTTCAAATCGTCGAGACTGGCTTGCACAACGGGTCGAATTTCCCACTTTACGTCAACCTCCATATCGCGCTGCATAAGGCGATCGAGGGCCGCGTCGTCGAGCACGTGGTTTTCTCCGTCTTTGAAGAAGTAGAAGGTACCGCGATAACTGATGGGGTCGTTTGCCGGCGGAACAACGACCTCAAGGCAGAAATGACCGCTGTCAAGCACAAGTTCTACCGCGCAGGTAAGAGAAAGAGACTGCGCGATGATGCCGGGAATTGACTTCATGATGCGACTCGTGCGACGCTTGACCGAGCCGCGACTGTCAACATCTGCATCAAGAATAAGGCGCCCACCACCGGCATTTGCGATGCCGCAGACAATTTTGAGACATTCCTCGTCGCGCCAAGAAGAGCGACGGGCAATGGGAAGGGACGATTCAGAAACGGCCATGGGTATCATGGAAACCTCTCTTACCCTAGCAATACCAATTCACGTCATTATATAGAACGCTCCGCCTTTTTGATGCGTGTTAGACGTGAAAGCGTTAAACCGCGCATTGTGAAAGAGAAAATTGCGAGCACGTTGCGAGACGGCAAGTTAGGGTTCGGCGGTGCTAGCAGCCAAAGATATACCTTAGTAAAAGTATCATAGACACAAGCTGCACATAAAACCTAGGGTTCTCCCTGTGAGAAAAATTTCCAGAGAAAGAGAGCAGCTTATCTGAATTCCCCCTGATGACAGCTTTGTTTTAGTTTGGCAACAGATAGCTCGCGTCGTCTTTTTTTGGCCTTCGGCCCGTTATTGTGCCGAGAAGTGAGCTCGTCTCACTGGATGGCGTTGAGGAAACTTGACAGTGTATGACTCAAGTTTTATACTGCGCTTCAACATCATTCATCTGTATCACAAACTGTGAAAGCGAGGCAGTACACACATGGCTAAGATTCTTGGAATCGATCTGGGTACCACCAATTCCGCAATGGCGATCATGGAGGGCTCCGAGCCGGAGATTCTTGTGAACGCCGAGGGCGACCGCACCACCCCCTCCGTCGAGGGCTTCCGCAAGGACGGCGAGCGCGTCGTCGGCAAGGCCGCGAAGAACCAGGCGGTCACCAACCCGGAGAACACCGTCTCCTCCGTGAAGCGCTTCATCGGCCGTTCCTTCGACGAGACCCCCGAAGAGCAGAAGACCGTGAGCTACAAGGTCCAGAAGGGCAAGGATGGCCGTGCCGTTATCGACATCGACGGCAAGGACTACACCCCCGAGGAGATTTCCGCTATGGTGCTTCAGAAGCTGAAGACCGACGCGGAGAAGCAGGTGGGCCAGCCCATCACCCAGGCCGTCATCACCGTGCCGGCCTACTTCAACGACGCTCAGCGCCAGGCCACCAAGGACGCCGGCAAGATCGCCGGCCTGGAGGTCCTGCGCATCATCAACGAGCCGACCGCCGCGGCGCTCGCCTACGGCCTCGATAAGGTCGACCACGATGAGAAGATCCTCGTCTTCGACCTGGGCGGCGGCACCTTCGACGTGTCGGTGCTCGAGCTTGGCGACGGCGTGTTCGAGGTTGCCTCCACCGCCGGCGACAACCACCTGGGTGGCGACGACTGGGACCAGCGCATCATCGACTGGATGGCCGACAAGTTCCAGGCCGAGAACGGCATCGACCTGCGCAAGGACCCCATGGCCCTGCAGCGTCTGAAGGAAGCTGCCGAGAAGGCGAAGATGGAGCTGTCCTCCACCACCCAGACCAACATCAACCTGCCCTTCATCACCGCTGATGCCTCCGGCCCGAAGCACCTCGATCTGACGCTCACCCGCGCCGAGTTCGAGCGCATCACCAAGGATCTGCTGGATCGCTGCAAGAAGCCGGTCGAGCAGGCGCTGAAGGATGCGGGCCTGAAGATGGGCGAAGTGGACGAGGTCATCCTGGTCGGCGGCTCCACCCGTATGCCCGCCGTGCAGGAGCTGGTGAAGACCCTCACCGGCAAGGCCCCGAACATGTCCGTGAACCCGGACGAGGTTGTGGCCATGGGCGCTGCTGTTCAGGGCGGCGTGCTGGCCGGCGACGTGCAGGGCATCCTGCTGCTCGACGTCACCCCGCTGTCTTTGGGCGTTGAGACCATGGGCGGCGTGATGACCAAGATGATCGAGCGTAACACCACCATCCCGACCCGCAAGACCGAGATCTACTCCACGGCGGCCGACAACCAGACCTCCGTCGAGGTGCACGTCCTGCAGGGCGAGCGCGAGATGGCCGCGGGCAACAAGACGCTCGGCCGCTTCCAGCTGACCGGCATCCCGGCCGCCCGTCGCGGCGTGCCGCAGATCGAGGTGACCTTCGACATCGACGCCAACGGCATCGTGAACGTGTCCGCTAAGGACCTCGGCACCGGCAAGCAGCAGCAGATCACCATCTCCGGCTCCACCGCGCTGTCCGACGACGAAGTGGATCGTATGGTGAAGGACGCCGAGCAGCATGCCGAGGAGGACGCCGCCCGCAAGGAAGAGGCGGAGGTGCGCAACAACGCCGACGCTTTGGTGAACGCCACCCAGCAGACCCTCGATGAGCTGGGCGACAAGGTTCCGGCCGACGCCAAGACCCAGGCCGAGGAGGCCATCGCCGAGGCCAAGACCGCCCTTGAGGGCACCGACATCGACGCCATCAAGGCTGCCACCGAGAAGATCCAGCAGGCCGGTTACAAGCTCGCCGAGGTTGTGTACTCCACCGAGGGTGCCGCCGCGGGCGCCCAGGCCGCCGCTGCCGAGACCGCTCCGGCCGATGACACCATCGAGGCTGACTACGAGGTCGTCGACGACGAGAACGAAGGGAAGTAAGAATAATGACTGAGCCCGAGAAGGACAACGTCAACTCTTCTACCTCCTCTGATGCGGAAGCCGCTCCGGCGGCTTCCGCCCCCACCGAGGCCGAGGTTGTAGCCGACGCCGAGGTGATTGAGGCCAACGAGGCCGGTGAGCTGGATTCCGAGCTCGAGGCCGCCGCTGCAGAGGCTGTGGCCGGCGTGATTGAGGAATCCGAGGTCGTGGCCGCGGCCAAGGCCGAGGCTGCCGACTGGCAGGACAAGTACGTGCGCCTGCACGCCGAGTGGGATACCTACCGCCGTCGCATGACCGAGCAGCGCGAGGCCGAGAAGGCCCGCGCCACCGAGAAGCTCATGGAGAGCATCATCCCGGTGCTCGACGACTTCGCCCGCACGGTGGAATACGCCGAGACCAACGGCGAGACCGGCCTGCTCGGCGGTGTTCAGGCCGTGCAGACCAAGCTGAACGACGTGCTGGCCAAAGGCGGTCTGGTCGTCATCAGCCCCGCTGGCGAGGCGTTCGACGCCCTGGAGTGTCAGGCCGTCGGAACCGTGGACGACCCGAGCGTCCCCGACGAGACCGTGGCCCAGGTGTACCAGCCAGGCTACAAGATGGGCTCAAAGGTAATCAGGCCCGCCATGGTGACCATCACCACCGGCGGCCCCAAGCGGGAAAAGCCTGAAGAAGAGTAAGACTGATCGGGGCGGACTTGCGGGTCCGCCCTTGTACTGAATAGATGAAAAGTAACGGAGGTGGAACGAATGGCGGCTACGCCTGATTACTACAAAACGCTAGGCGTTCCGCGCACCGCCACAGCCGACGAAATCAAGAAGGCGTTTCGTAAGCTCGCCCGCAAGCATCACCCCGATGCCGGCGGCGACGAGGCGAAATTCAAGGAGCTCAATGAGGCCTACGAGGTCTTGAGCGACGAGAAGAAGCGCGAACTTTACGACCAGTACGGCACGGCGAACGAGAACCAGATTCCCCACGGATGGGGTGGCGGCCAGGGCTTCAATGTCGAGGACATTTTCGGCGGCGGTTCCGTCTCCGGCGGCGGCTTCGGCGGCAGCTGGGCCGACATTCTGGAGAGTATTCGCCACGGCGAAGGTGCGTTTGGGGGCAATTGGGATTTCGGCGGTGGCTTCAGCGGCCAGCCGCAGCCCCGCAAGGGCCAGGATATGAACGTCACGCTGAATGTGACCTTCGACGAGGCCTTTAACGGATGCGAGAAACGCATCACCGTGCGCATCCCCGGCAAGAGCGAGGCCGACACCCACACGGTGAAGGTGCCCGCTGGTGCTGTGGACGGCGGCCGCGTGCGTTTGCGCGGTCAAGGTGCCCTCGGCGAGAACGGCGGTGCAGCGGGAGACCTGCTCATCACGACGAAGATTGACGGGCATCCCTACTTCAGCCGCGACAAGGCCGACGTGGTGCTCACCCTGCCGATCAACGTGGCCGAGGCGGCCCTGGGCGCTTCTATCGTGGTACCCACGCCCGACGGCAAGAAGCTCAAGGTGAAGGTGCCTGCCAGCACTCAAGACGGCAAGGTGCTCACCATCAAGGGCAAGGGCGCGCCCGATTTGAAGAACAAGGGGCAATTCGGCAACTTGAAGATTCAGATTCACGTTGACGTGCCCACGGACATGAACGACGAGCAGAAGAAGGCCATGGAGGACTTCCTCGCGGCAACGGGAGAGGAGAAGCGGCCATGGCAATAGACGATAGGAATCGGCCGCTGTACATGATCAGCATTGCGGCCGAGCTGGCCGGCGTGCATCCGCAGACCCTGCGCTCCTACGAGCAGAAGGGTCTGGTCACCCCCCGGCGCACCAGCGGCAACACGCGCATGTACTCCCAGGCCGACATTGACAGGCTCAACCTGATCAACGAGCTGACGAGTGAGGGCATCAACCTCGCCGGCGTCACACGCATCCTCGATCTGCAGAGCCGACTCGATGACCGCGAGGCGGAAGTGGAGGACCTGCACGCGCGGGTTCGCCGCCTGGCCGAGCGCGTCCGCGAGCTTGAGAACCGCACGACCGTCGGAGCCATCGTCCACGTGACCCCCACCCGACGCTTACCGTAGCAACTGCTCTGTCCGGCGGGGGCCAGGAGGTATACCTCCATGCTCAGACAGTCCTCGCTCGGCGGAACAGTCCACTGGACTGTTCCGTTCGCTGCGGAACTGCGCGTGGAGGCACACCTCCTGTCCCCCACATACTCAACCAAGGTTGAGCGAAGCGAGAACACGGGGTGTTCTGACCGAGCGAGTTCCGCAGCGACTGAA
>CANEDU010000122.1 GCA_947426355.1 uncultured Adlercreutzia sp.
GAGGGACTGACTACGAATCAGTACGTCGGGGGTTCGAATCCCTCACGGCGCACCATTTCAAATCATTCAAAACAGAATAGAAACCGCCGCGTGCGGTTCTTTTTTTATCAGGCCAAGGAAAGGAACGTACTTGAAGGTTCGAAAATCGAAACCTCACAGTATGTAGACTTCCGGCTTCTCGCCTTTCGTGCGGTCGTCGGAAGAGACGACTGCTGCGCATCACTCACTCAGTACGACACGGCCTTAGGCTGTGCCCGCCGGTTCGCGCGCGACGAGTGCGCCTGCTCGGCCCCGGGTACTGATGCCCACCGCACGGAGGAACGCGAATGCTCTATCTCTCTCAAATGATCGGCGAGCCGGTTGTCGACGCCACGGGCGAGCGACTCGGCACCATTTCCGATTTGGCCATCTCCACCGGAGAGGTCTTTCCGCGCATCACGAGCTTGGCCTTCCAAGGGCCCGGGCGGGTGCCGTTCATGATTTCGTGGCGAAAGTACGTCGACACGTTCGACGACGACGGCATCACGCTGTCGGTGGACGCCCACGACATCCGCTTCAGCTACCTGCAGCCCGACGAGGTGCTCCTCGCCCGCGACCTCATGGATCGCCAGATCGTGGACACCCAGGGGCTTAAGGTCGTGCGGGTAAACGACCTGAAGCTGTCGCAGTCGGGCACCCAGCTGCGCCTGCTCGGCGCCGAGGTGGGCGTGCGCGGCATCCTGCGCGGCCTGCACCCGCTGCTGGAGCGTGCCGTGGTGAACGTGGCGAAGCTCTTCCATAAGAAGGTGGACGAGCAGCTTATCGCGTGGAACTACATGGACCTGCTCGACCGTGACCTGTCCGAGGTACAGCTGTCGGTGACCCACCGCCGCCTGGATGAGCTGCATCCCGCCGACGTGGCCGACATCTTGGAGCAGCTGGACCCGCAGCAGCGCGCCAGCGTCTTCGCGCACCTGGACGACGCCCAGGCCACCGAGGCCATCTCCGAGATGGAAGACGAGTACCAGGCCGAGTTCATCGACGACTTGGATGACGCCCGCGCCGCTGAGCTCATCGGCAACATGGATCCGGACGACGCGGCCGACATCGTGCGCGACCTTCCCTACGAGAAGGCCGAGACTCTGCTGCGCCTCATGGGCGTGGAGGACGCCACCGAGATTCGCCGCCTGCTCGGCTACAAGGACGGTACCGCCGGCGGCATGATGACCACCCAGTTCGTGGCCGTGCCGAAAACGGCCACCGTGGCCGACACCATCGAGGTGCTGCGCGCGCTTCCCGAGGATCACCCCACGGTGCATTACGTGTACGTCACCGACGAGTACGGCAAGCTGCTCGGCGTGAACTCCCTGCGCACGCTGGTGCTCTTCAACGCCGACCGTCTCATGGGCGACATCATGTTCGACGACATCATCAGCTGCCTGCCCTCCGAGGAGGAAGACGATGTGGCCGCCGACATCTTCAAGTACGACATTCCCGCCATGCCCGTGGTGGATGAGCACGGCACCCTGCTCGGCATCGTCACCACCGACGACGCCTGGGATGCCATCGAAGATGACGTGGCCGGCGACAAGACGAAAATGAGCGCGCTTTCCATCGCGGGCATCTCCGTGGCGGTGCTCATAGGCCTGTCCCTTTACTCGCTCATCTTGCTGCAGCTGGCCGGCACGCTGCATCTCGGCGGCCTGCACTACTAGGGGCTTACCATGAACGCGAAAAAGACGAGCGGAACTTCGGGCGTAGGTGCGGCGCGCCCCAAGGCCTTCGCCAAAAGCGAGGCCCGCGACACCGCGCACCCCAGCGCCGAGCTGCGCGAGCGCAGCCTCGCCGCCGAGGAAATTGCCGAGACCGGCATTCCCGAGGGCGAGCAGGTCGGCGTCGGCGCCACGAAGAAGCCGTCGAAGCTGATGCTGCTTCTGGCCGCCATGGGTCCGGGCATTGTGACTGCCATGGCCGGCAACGACGCCGGCGGCATTTCTACCTATTCTACGGCCGGCGCGAACTTCGGCTTCGGCACGTTGTGGGTCATCCCCATCATGTGCGTGCTGCTGGCCGTGGTGGAGACTACGGCCGGGCGCATGGGCGCCGTTACGGGCAAGGGCTTCGCCGCGCTCATCCGCGAGCGCTTCGGCATCCGCATCGCCGCTTTCGCCATGCTGGCCCTGCTGGTAGGTAACGTGGCCACCACCTTCTCCGAGTTCGCCGGCATCGCCTCGGGCATGGAGATGTTTGGCGTGTCGAAGTACGTTTCCGTCCCCCTGGCGGCCCTGGGTGTATGGCTTTTGGTGGTAGGCGGCTCCTACAAGCGGGTGCAGCGGGTGTTTCTCGGGCTGTCGCTCGTGTTTCTCACCTACGTGGTGGCGGCGTTTCTCGCTCAGCCGAACTGGGGCGAGGCGGCCCGCGACACCGTGGTGCCCACCTTTGTCGGCGACGTGAGCTTCATCTCGCTCGTCATCGCCATGATCGGCACCACCATCGCTCCCTGGATGATGTTCTTCTCCCAAAGCAACGTCGTGGAGAAGGGCCTCACGCCCAAAGACTTGTTCTCTCAGAAGGCCGATGCCGTATCCGGCACCATCGCCGCCTGCGTGGTGGCCTGGTTCATCATCGTCACCACCGGCGCGGTGCTCTTCCCCGCCGGCATCACCATTGACTCGGCCGCCGACGCCGCCGCAGCGCTCGCGCCCTTCGCGGGCCCCTATGCCGAGGCGCTCTTCGCCGTGGGGCTCATCGCAGCCTCGTTTCTGGCAGCCTGCGTGCTGCCGCTGACCACCGCGTTTGTCATCTGCGAAGCCTTCGGCTGGGAGGCCGGCGTCTCCTTCAAATGGCGCGAAGCCCCCACGTTCAAGTCCATCTTCACCTTCGTTATCGCGTTTTCGGCCGTGGTGGTTCTCATCCCCGATGTCAACCTGCTCGGCATGATGCTCACGGCCCAGTTCGTCAACGGCGTGATTCTGCCTATCCTGCTGGCCCTTATGGCCATCATCTCCGCCGACAAATACATCATGGGCGAATATCGTTCGGGGCGCGTGGCGAAGGTGCTTTTGTGGGCCACCGTCGGCGTGGTGGCCGCCCTTACTGTGGCGCTGCTCGTAATGCAGGTGATGGGGCTGGCTTAGGCACGCCGAATTCAACGGCGGGTTTACGTAAGCGAATCGGTGCGCTCATCGTTTGGTACATCCCTTGTATTTGAATTTTAAGGGGGAGATACTGCAAGTGCCGGGATGCAAAGAGAAGACCGCCCCCGGCACGCTTGCAGGTGACGCAACGTCGGCACGAGCCGTCTGTTCGCGTCGATGGAGCCTATGCTGCAGACCTACAGGCGTTGGAATGTAAGGAGGCTGCAGTGCAACTCAAAGCATCGACTGATTATGGACTGCGCGCCGTCTTGTACCTGGCCGCGCAGGGGCAAACCTGCTCGTCGAAGGATATCGCGCAGGACATGTCGATTCCCCGCGACTACCTCATTCAGCTCGCGCAGCTTTTGCGCAACGCCGGCATCATCGAGGCACGGCCCGGCAAGCATGGCGGATACCGCTTGGCGCACGATCCCTCAAAGATCACACTGCTGCAGGTTGTGAACGCCCTTGACGATGACGCTAAGGACACCACGCGCGCACGCCGCAAGGACCGCGCCGGCGCGTCCATGGTCCAGAGCATCAAGCAGACCTACGATCTGGTTCTTTCTGGCTATGACGCCTACTTCGACAGCATCACGCTGCAGATGTTGCTCGACGCCTCGCGCGACGAGAAGATGGGCAAAGAATTTCTGGCTGGACGCCTTATCGCCGAAAGCCAGCGCTTGCTCGCCGAAGCGGCGGCCGCGGCCTAAGCGTCGCGCCTGCGCTCGGACGGCCTAAGGGCGCCGGCATCGCAGCGGTTCACATGCGGATGGCGCCCGCTCAGATCGCAAACGCAGAAGGGACCCCGAACAACCGGGGTCCCTTCTGCGTTTGCTGATGTCAGCAGGTTCGTTGTTGACGGAGCACGCCGAATCCGACGCCTTTACTCCGCAGCCGCTTTCGAAGCAGCCTTCTTCGAAGCTTCCATCTTCACCAGCACCAGCACGGCGACAACGATGAGCACCACGCCGAGCGCCAGGGAAATCCAGGGGTTCTTCGTGAAACCAGCGACGATGTAGCCGATGAAGCACACGACCATCACGAGCGTGGCGTAGGGAATCTGCGTGGCCACATGGCGCAGGTGGTTGCACTTCGCGCCCGCCGACGACAGGATGGTCGTATCGGAGATGGGCGAGATGTGGTCGCCGTACACCGCGCCGGCCAGCGCCGAGCCCACGGCCACGAGGAACAGCGGGTCGTCGGCCGCGAACACGCCGATGATGATGGGCAGGATGAGCGCGATGGTGCCCCAGCTGGTGCCCATGGAGAAGCCGATGAACGCCGCCACCAGGAAGATGACCGCCGGCAGGAAGTCGAGCCCAATACCCAGGCCGTTCAGGAATCCGGATACAAACTCGCCGGTGCCCAAGAGGTAGCGGCAGCAGCCGCCGAGCGACCAGGCCAGCACCAAGATCATGATGGCGCCAATCATGGAGCGCACGCCTTCGGACATGGCCTCCACGAAGCCGCCGAGGTTCATGAGCTTGCGCGGCAGGAACATGGCCGCCGCCACGACGAGCGCCACCACAGCGCCGATGCACAGGCCCATGACCGGGTTCTCGCCCACAGCCGTGGCGAAGTCGACCCCGCTGAAGAAGCCGCCCATGTACATCATGCCCAGGATGGAGAACACGATGAGCACGAGAATGGGCACGACCAAATCCCAAATGGTGCCGCGCTCGGAGATGTTCAGGCCCTTATACTCCTCGATGGCGCCCGATGCGGCGTCGTCGATGTCGCCCTCCTCGGTGACCACCGTGGGAATGTTGGGCGCGCCTTCCAAATCGACCTGGGCCTTGTCGGCAATGCGCGCGAGAGACACGGCCTCAAGCGCCGAGCCCTCGGCGGGGATGCGGCCGTCGGCCTCGTCCTGGGCTGCCGCCATCGGACCGAAGTCCTTGCCCAAGAACAGCATGAAGAAGACGAAAAAGATGGTGAGCAACGCGTAGAAGTTATAGGGAATGGAGGCCACGAACGTGTTGAAGCCGTCCTCGCCCATGTAGCCGCCCACGGCCACGGCCCACGAGGACACCGGTGCGATGATGCAAACCGGGGCCGCCGTGGAGTCGATGATCCAGGCGAGCTTCTCGTGGCTGACGCGGAACTTGTCTGTCACCGGGCGCATGACGGCACCCACGGTGAGGCAGTTGAAGTAGTCGTCCACGAAGATGATGATGCCGAGCAGCGCCGTCAGAATGGACGCGGCGCGGGCGCTCTTCACGCGGGTGGTCACCCACTCGGCGTAGGCGCGGGAGCCGCCGGCCGTGGCGATGACCACGGTAAGCGCCCCCAAGAGCGCAAGGAACAGCAACAAGGCCCCGTTGCCGGCTATTTGCTCGGCCATCATTTGGGGCACCATGGTGAACGAGGCGATGAGCTGCTCGCCGCCGGCTCCATTCAGGGTGAACTGGTAAATGATCATGCCCGTGAACACGCCGATGGTCAGCGAGGAGTACACCTCCTTCGTGACGAGAGCCAGGACCAGTGCCAAGATCGGCGGCACGATGGACCACAGGCCCGTGGCGATAAGTTCGAACCCTTCCATGACCTTCCTTCCTGAGGGGGCCGGGGGCATGACACGCGGAAAGCGCCCTTCCGCTTTGAAGCGGAACGTATCACATGCACGCTTCCAAGGTGCCCTGCTCCCGGCCTGCTGGTGTTAGACCCGTAAAGTATATCCGAGTTAATCATGAAATCCCCTGCGAACGGGGATGTTTTGAGCGCACAAGCAAGAATGCCGAGCCCAAAGGCCCGGCATTCCGTTCTCATTCGAAGCTTACGCGCGTCTCGCCACGCCCGCCTAC
>CANEDU010000123.1 GCA_947426355.1 uncultured Adlercreutzia sp.
CGATGGCCGCATCCACGCGCACCTTGGCCTGCTCTCCGACTTCCGCAGGCGCCGCGCCGCCCTCGGCCTCGCGCACCGCTGCATCGATAGCCTCGTCGGCAAGCTCCTTTTTCCATGCGTTCAGTCGGGAATTGAACGCCATTTGAATGAACTCAAGAATGACGGCGAAAATCATGGCGAAGTACACCATGACCTTCTCCATGTGCATATCGAGCACCTCGATATCGGTATGCAACCCGGCGGAATCGAGCACGAGCAGAATACCGATGGCCGTGATGAACACGAGCGCCAAAATCTTCATCTCGGGATGGGTGTTAATGAAGTTCGAGATGGGGTCGATGAACGCCATCATGATAATGACCGCAACCATAACGGCCAGAATCATGATGGTCAGATGCTCGGCCAACCCCACCGCGGTGATGACCGAGTCGATGGAGAACACCAGGTCCATCACCATGATGGTGCCCACGGCCTGAGGCAGCGTGATGAGGTGCTTGGCCTTGTGCTCCTCGGACGTCTCCGCCTTGATCTCCGACAAGGCAAGTACATCAATAAGCTCACGGATGCCTTTGTAAATAAGATAGGCGCCGCCGACCAGCATGACGATATCGCGCACTGAGAAGCCGTGGCTGTAAACGCCGAGGCTCACCGTGAAAATCGGATTCACCATGTGCACCAGATACGATGCGAAGCACAAGAACAGAATGCGCATAACAAGCGCGCCGGCCAGACCAAGCTTGCGTCCGATATGCTGCTTTTCCGTTGGCAGGCGATTGGTGGTGATGGAGATGAACACCAGGTTGTCCACACCGAGCACGATTTCCAGGAAAATGAGCGTGAGGAGGCTGATCCACGCCTCCGGTGTCAGAAATATCGAAAAATCCACGGCTTCCTCCTCGATCCGCACGGGTCGGCTCGCCCGACCCACAAAAAAAGACTCATGGTGCAGAGCTGACCTTTTGCCGCCAATTCTGCACCATGAGTCTCGCTATTTAAGGCTCGCCAGGCCCAGCGTCACCGCTCTTGCGGGCAACCGTGACCATGATGTTGAACGAGCCGCGCCGCATGAGCGCCAGCTACTCCCCCATGGAGTTCGTTCATCCTAACAGAGAGCCCAGAGGTTAGCAATGGTATAATCGGCAGCAATGCCGTGACGTTCAGGAGTACCGTTCATGACCCAAGACCACAACCGACGAGGCACAAGCAGCTCGTCAGAGCCTGCAACTTCCCCCGCCGAAGAAGCAAAAAGGCGCAAGGCCAGTCACCGTCGCCACACTGCCGACGTACCTACGGCTCGTCATACGGGATTTCACCCATTGGCAGATAAGCCAAAAAGTACGGTGCAGATTGGTGACGTTCGCTACTTCGATGGGGCCGAACTATCTCGTCCCCTCGCCATGCCGCCGCGCGTTAGGCTCATTTTGCTCGTTGTTATGATTGTCGCAGCTGTCATTGGTTGCACGTTTCTTGGAAAATACTTCGATCAGATCCTCAACGAGCCCCTTCGCCAACAGCAAGCACTACAAGAGAACCTTGCCCGTGATGTCTCTTACGATTTTCCTTCTCTTGCAACGCTTATGCCCCTCAGCGACGAAGAAGTGATGGCAAACCTTACTGAAGCAGGGTATACGCTCTACGAACGCACGCCCGTGGGCACCGACCCCGACGGCGGCTTCGAAGTCATCAAGCTGCCCGCCGACGTGTCCCTTGAAGAGGCGGGGCTTATGTACGTACAGGGCATCGACAATCTCTCCGCCTCCGATGCGGTTCGCCTACTCAAGGGCGCCTGGTCTCTTACGGTATCGCGTAAGGCCGGAGACGACATGTGCGTGCGCTACGCCGATTTTGAATCTGGAACTATCGAGTCTGCGGTGCAAAGCGCTATGCAAGCCGAAGGGTTGGAGACCGCCGAGATCACCGACAACGGCGTCGATGACTCCGGCAACACCTATCAAGCCGGCGTCATCTCAACAGAGAGCGTTACCTACAATTGGCGCGTGTCGGCTATCGAACTTGACGAGGTTTACGACATCTCGGGCCTTCCGAACACCGCCTTCTATGTCGGCATCCGTTTCACGGTCCCCTACGAATAGCCGTTCTTTTAGCCTTCGGCGCGCTCAGCTGCCGTGTCGGGTTCAATGTGAACTAGGACTTCCCTCACTTGGGGGAAGTCCTTTTTTATAGCAACTTCAACCTCGTCGCCCAAATCATGGGCGGAAAGCACAGTCATCTGCGGGTCAACCAGTACGTGCAAATCACAGTACACCTCCGCCTCGGTGCCGCGGGTGCGCACCGCATGCACCGAATGCACCCCGGAGACCTTCTCCGCCACCGCAGCCACCTCTTCGGCCGGAATGCAGGCATGATCGGAAAGGGTGCGGAAACCCGTGCGGAACACTCCCGCGGCCGAGGCGAGGATAGCCGCGGTCACAAGCAACGCCATGATGGGGTCGGCCATGGGAAAACCGGCCATCACAAAGCCCAGGCCTGCGATGACGCCGATGGAGACGAAGGCGTCGGAGAGCGTATGAGCCGCATCGGCCGCGAGAATCTCGCTCTTGAGCCGCTTTCCCGCTCGGCGCTCGTACATCGTCACAAACAGATTAACCACGAGCGTGCCCACCATGACCACAAAGGAGACCGGGGTCACCTGGGCGGTATAGGTACCGCTTGCGAGCTTCTCCACGGCCGAAGAGCCCACTTCGAAAGCCGCAAGCAGAAGCAGCACGCCGATAGCAAGGGACCCGTAGGTCTCGAACTTGGAATGACCGTAGGGGTGACCCGCATCGGCAGGACGCGCAGCAAGGCTGATGCCGATGATGCCGATGACGTTTCCCAGCGAATCGAACACCGAGTGAATGCCGTCAGCCTGCATAGACGCCGACCCTGAGGCCAAACCATAGAAATATTTAGAGGCGGCCACCACCAAGTTGAGCACGAGAACAATCCAGAGGACTCGCTCCACCTGGCGGCCATGCGTTGTCTTACTGTCCGTCGTCATTGTGGCTCCTATACGAAAAAGGAGCCCGTTTGGGCTCCCTAACATTTTCTGGTGTCGGAGGCGGGATTTGAACCCGCACACCCGGTATATGGGCACTAGCACCTCAAGCTAGCGTGTCTGCCGTTCCACCACTCCGACATGCTTTTTGCAGCGACGAATATTCTAGCAGAACCCTTCCTCGTTGCAAGAAGAATTTTTCAATTACTGGGTAATGGTTCCGTGGGGGTAGATGACCATGAGAACCACCAGAGAGAGCAGAAACACGATGGCGCATCCGATGGTGATGCGGTCAAGGTTCTTCTCGATGATGCTCGTGCCCGTCTGGGTGGAGTACATGGAGCTCGCGATCATATCGGAGATGCCCGTGCCCTTGCCCGAGTGCATGAGGATGAAGATGATAAGGCCGATGCCAGACAAAACCAGCAGAACCAAGAAGACGATTACCAGGGGATTCAACGTGTCACGCTTCCTTTACGTTTCCAGTGTCTTGCGTACGCAAGTTGACTAGTATAGACGATGCTGCCAGGGCCTTCAAGAAGCATCTGGCAGCATCGTGACAAAATCAGCTCAAAAGGCTCTCGCCGGTCATGTCGGCGGGCTGAGGCAGGCCAATCATCTCCAAGAGCGTGGGGGCGATGTCGGCCAAACGGCCCTCTTTGCCCGACAGCTCAAGATGCGCGCCGCTGGCATCCACGAGCACAAGCGGCACCGGATTGGTGGTATGGGCCGTGAACGCGCCGCCGTCCTCGGCGATCATACAGTCGGCGTTGCCGTGGTCGGCCGTGACCAGCGCCACCCCGCCCTTGCGCCTGATGGCGTCGAGCACCTTGCCGACGCCGGCATCCACCGCCTCTGTGGCCACACGGGCCGCATCCACGATGCCCGTGTGCCCCACCATGTCGCAGTTGGCGAAGTTCACGATGTACACGTCGGCCTCATCGGCGTCGATGGCCGCCGCCAGGGTGTCGGCCACCTCAGGCTCGCTCATCTCGGGCTGCATATCGTAGGTGGCCACCTTGGGACTCGCGATGAGCTTGCGGCTCTCCCCCGCCTTCTCCGCCTCGCGGCCCCCGTTCAAGAAGAACGTCACATGGGCGTACTTCTCTGTCTCGGCGATATGGTACTGGGAAAGCCCCGCCTCGGCGAGCACGTCGGCGAGCACGTTTTCCGGAAACTCCTTGGCATAGGCCACGGCGGCGGGAATGCCCGGGTCGTACTCGGTGAGGCACACGAAGTGCACCTGGGGCCACTGGGCGCGCTCGAAACCCGCGAACGTCGGGTCGGTGAGCGCGCGGGTGATCTCGCGGGCGCGGTCGGGGCGGAAATTGAAGAAGATGACGGCATCCCCGTCGCGCATGCCGCGCGCGTCCAAGGCCACCGGTTCCACGAACTCATCGGTGACGCCCGCGGCATAGGAGGCCTCCATGGCCGCTACGGCGGAAAGCTCGCGGTAGGGCTTCGCCTCCACTATGGCCTCGAAGGCGCGGCTCACGCGCTCCCAGCGGTTGTCGCGGTCCATGGCATAGTAGCGCCCCTCCACCGAGGCGATGCGCATATCGGGCGTCATCCCCTCGGGAGCCCGCACGGCAGCGCGCTCCAAATAATCTACGAGCTCGCGCATGTACTCGGCGCCGCTGGCCGGCGGCACGTCGCGCCCGTCCATGAAGCAGTGCACCATGATGCGCGCAACGCCGGCAGCAACCGCCGCGTCGATAAGCCCGTAGAGGTGCTCGTTGGACGAGTGCACGCCGCCATCGGAGAGCAGACCCATGAGGTGCAGGGCCGCCCCCGGCTTCTTGGCCGCCTCAAAGGCGGCCACTATCTCGGGATTGGTGGCGATGGAGCCGTCGCGGCAGGCGCGGTTGATGCGCGTGAGCTCCTGGAAGACCACGCGTCCCGCGCCGATGTTCAAGTGCCCCACCTCCGAGTTGCCCATCTGGCCCTCGGGCAGGCCCACGGCCTCGCCGGAGGCCGCCAGGCGCGTCATGGGAGCCTCGGCGAAAAGACGGTCGAGCACCGGGGTCTTCGCCAACGAGATGGCGTTGCCGGGGCCCGGCTCGGCCAGACCGAAGCCGTCCATGATGATGAGGCAAGCGGGAAGGCGCAGGCCCTCGCGCAAGACCGTCGCCGTTTCAGTACGCTCCATTTAGCAGGCTTCCTTCACGATCTGGATGAACGAGTCGGCCTTGAGCGCCGCGCCGCCAATAAGGCCGCCGTCGATGTCGGCCTCGGCGAGCAGCAGCGCCGCGTTGCCCTCGTTCATGGAACCGCCGTAGAGCACGCGCAGGCCCTCAGCCACCTCGGCACCGAAGAGCTCAGACACCGTAGCGCGAATGGCGGCACACACCTCCTCGGCCTGCTCGGGCGTGGCAGTGCGGCCCGTGCCGATGGCCCACACCGGCTCGTAGGCAATCACCGTCTTGGCGGCGTCGGCCTCATCCATGCCCGCATAGGCGGCGCGCACCTGGGCCGTGACGAAATCGAGATAGGTGCCCGCATCGCGCACGGAAAGAGACTCGCCCACGCAGATGATGGGCACAATATCGGCCTCCACCAAGGCGCGGGCCTTCAAATTCACATCCTCGTTGGTCTCGCCGAACAAGTTGCGGCGCTCGGAGTGGCCCACGATGCAGTACGTGCAGCCGATGTTGTCGATCATGGCGATGGAAATCTCGCCGGTAAAGGCGCCCTTTGGCTCCCAGTAGACATTCTGGGCGCCCACGGCGATATCTACGCGGTCGAACTCGAAGACGCTTTTCACGGGCTTGAGGTCCACGTAGGGCGGGCACACGGCCACGTCCACCAGCTCGAGCCAGTCGCGCTCGATGCGGTTGGAAATCTCCTGGGCGAGCACCACGGCCTCGGCGACCGTGTTG
>CANEDU010000124.1 GCA_947426355.1 uncultured Adlercreutzia sp.
CCACCAGATTTCGGCCTACTCCCAAGATGATCGTGATCGGCATGACCCGATGCTTGATACCATGGATAGTCGCACCTGGCACTCCCGGGCTGGTCAGGGCTTTGTCACGCCGGTTGATGGTGCATCGGCTGCTCCCATGGTCCAGCGTCGCCCCCGGGGCTCCCATGCCTCGGATGTCGGATTTTCCAGTGTAATGAGCGGGCGCTCCCAATACGGCCCGAGTCGAGGTGGAATGGCGGATATCCCCCTCTTTATCAAGGTGGCCGTTCCTGTCATCATTGTGCTGCTCATCGTGGTCGTTTATTTGCTTTTGTCTTAGAAAAGGCTGGTCATGTACGCTAAACCGAATTGTCCGACCCTGCTAAAGATTTTTTTAGTACTGATCATCGTCATTGAACTAATTGCCATAGGGTTCCTTGTGGTGAAAAAGGCTGGAGCGTTCGAGGGGGAAAGCGCTTCCGATCGGGAAGCATCTCAGGTTGTAGAACCCGCGGTCGAGCCCGAAGCCGAAGATTCTGCTGGTACTGAAAAGCCTGTCGCAGCTGGCGCGGAGCCGGTTACTATTACGGTTTCCTTCGCGGGTGATTGCATTTTAGGTACCGATGCCGATCACGAGAACGGCCGCTCCTTTAACCGTCGCTGGGAAGAAGAGGGGGATGCTACCTATTTTCTACGCAACGTGGCCGATTTGTTCGGTGCCGACGATCTTACTGTGGTCAATTTGGCCGGCGTGCTCACCGACGGCGGCGAACGAGCCGATAAGGAGTTTGCCTTTCGGGGTAGTCCCGAGTACGCGAAAATACTCTCAAGCGGATCGGTAGAGGCGGCCTCTCTTGCTAACAATAATTCTCACGACTATGGAAACGAGAGTTACGACGACACCATCGCTGCCTTGGATGCGGAAGGCGTGGCGGCCTTTGGGCTCGATCGCATCGAGTATCGAGACATTAAAGGTGTGAAAGTAGCGCTCATCGGCGTTAACGCTTTAGACGATAGCGCAGATTACGTTGCTACGATGACCAATGACATTGCGACTGCGCGCTCCGAGAAAGCTCAGCTGGTGCTTGTCTATTTTTGCTGGGGCGAAGAATACGACTACGATCCGTCAACCGATCAGGTGGTTGCGGGCCACGCGGCCATTGATGCTGGTGCCGACTTGGTTGTTGGGGCGAGCTCTCACGTTATCCAGGGCTGGGAGCTTTATCAGGGTCGTTATATCGTGTATAGCCTTGGCAACTTCTGCTATGGAGGCAACACGAATCCTTCCGACAAGGACTGCCTTATTTTCCAGCAAACATTTACGGTGACCGATGGCGAAGTTCTCAAAGACGAGAACGCGAATTTCATCGCCTGCTCCGTTTCGTCGGACGAGGCCGTCAACAATTATCAACCAACGCCGGCCGAGGGCGACGAAAAGGCGCGCATTGACGCAAAGGTGCAGGAGGCCGCCGAACGCGTTGCCCAAATAACGGCGGCTTAAGCGGGGCGCTTTGCGCCCCGCCGCGCATCACGCCTAGATTCGAATCACGCAGGAGCCGGCGGTGAGGCCGCCTCCGAAGGCGGTCATGCAGACGATGTCGCCGGCCTTAAGCTTGCCGTCGCAGAGGGCCTCGTTGAGGGCGATAAGGGCGCTGGCGCCGCTGACGTTGCCCACGTGGTCGATGATGACCTGGAAGCGCTCCATGGGCAGGTCCATCTTCTTGGCGGCGTAGCGAATGATGCGCTCGTTGGCCTGGTGCGGCGTGAACAGCGTCACCTCATCGGTGGTCACGCCGGCACGGGCGAGGGCTTCGTCGGTGCAGCGTATCATGGCGGAGGTGGCGAACTTGAACACCGCCTGGCCGGTCATGCGCATGTAGGGGTCGCAGTTCGCGTCACTGTCGCACAGGTTCGCCCCACCCTCGAAGGGAACCTCGCGGGCGACGAAGGCGCCGTCGCACCACAGGGTGCGGTCGGTGTCGTCGGTGTTTTCCATATAGGAAGACAGAATGCCCGCATCGCCCTCGTCGCGCCATTCCAGCACCACGGCCCCGGCGCCATCGCCGAACAGGATGCAGGTGGCACGGTCGGTCCAGTCCACGAGCTTGCTTAAGCGCTCGGCGGCCACCACGAGCACGCGGCGCACATTGTTGCGCGTGGCGGGGCGACCCGCGCTCGCCGCGCGCTCGCGGTCATAGGCGGCTCCGGCCATAATGAAGTCGGCGATGGAAAGCCCGTATACACAGCCCGAACAGGCGCAGGACACGTCGTAGCACACGGCGTTCACCGCGCCGATGCGCTCGCGGATGAGGGCCGCCTCGGAGGGGAAGTGCGTATCGGCGGTCAGGGTGGGGCAGATGACCATATCCAGCGTGGCCGGGTCGATGGCGCCCTCCTCGCGCTGCCAGCCGCCCTCTTCGACGCCGAGCGCGCGCAAGGCCGCCTGAGCGCCTAGGTCGGTGCAGGTTTCCTCAAGGGCAACGTGGCGGGTGTGGATGCCCGTGCGGGGCACGATCCACTCGTCGGTGGTGTCGACGATCTGCGCCAGGTCGTCATTGGTGACGACGTGTTTGGGCAGCGAGCTGCCCGATCCGATGATTACGCTGCCCAATGCCGCTCCTTTCCCCGAATAGCGCCTCAACCTGCGCTATGATTCGTTCTGCATCGCTGAGTTTTGCGCTTAACGATGAGATGTTTGGTGAAGATTTTAGACGCACAGTCAGTTTTTGGGGCGAATTCCTTAAGATTTCTCAGATAGTTTATCTCAAGGCGCCCGCCGCCGCAGCGAGAGAGAGGACGAGCCGCACTTATGAAGACCCGTATCACAGAGCTTTTGGGCATCGAGTATCCCGTCGTGCAGGGGGCCATGGCCCGCATTGCCGACGGAGGGCTGGCCGGCGCGGTCAGCGAAGCTGGCGGCTTGGGCATCATCGCGTGCGGAGGCGCTTCGCCGGAGTGGATTCGCGCCGAGGTGGTCCGCGCTCGCGCCCTTACGAGCAAGCCCATCGGCATGAACGTCATGCTCATGGACCCGCGTGCCGCCGAGGTGGCCGAGCTTGTCTGCGAACTGGGCGTGGAAGTGGTTACGACCGGCGCCGGCAGCCCGGCGAACTTCATGGGCATGTGGAAGGAGGCCGGCGTGAAAGTGGTGCCGGTGGTGGCCTCTTCGGCCCTTGCCGCCCGCATGGAGCGCCTCGGCGCCGATGCGGTGGTGGCCGAGGGCACGGAAGCCGGCGGGCACATCGGCGAGCTGACGACCATGGCGCTCATTCCCGCGGTCTGCGAGAAGGTGTCCATCCCCGTCATCGGCGCCGGCGGCATCGTGGACGGCCGCGGCATGTTGGCCGCCTTCGCTCTGGGAGCCGAGGGCGTGCAGTGCGGCACGCGCTTCCTCACCGTGGAGGAATGCGGCGTGCACGAGGCGTGGAAGGAGAAGGTGCTTTCCGCGAAGGATTCCGACACCATCGTTACCGGGCGCGGCACCGGGCATCCCGTGCGCGGCCTTAAGAACAAGTTCGCCCGCGAATGCCGCAAGATGGAGCTTGCCGCCCAGTCGGGCGAGGAGCTCGAGGGCATGTACGCCGGCTCGCTGGCGCGCGCCGTGGCGGGCGATGTGGAGAACGGCTCAGTCATGGCCGGCCAGGTGGCCGCGCTCGTGAACGAGCGCGGCACGGCTGCCGGCGTCATCACCGAGATGGTGCGCGAGGCCGAGGCGCTTGCCGGCCAGTCCATGGACGACCTGGCCGCCCTGAACGCCCGTCGCGGCCGTCTGTAGGCAAGCGAATCAGGCGGGGCGGAGTTCTCCTTGCCCTTGCCTGCGAAGACTAAGCACGAGAAGAGGAAGAGAGAGAAGCTTGCATGAGCAATATCGATGAGACTCCCCTTGAGCCGCTTGGGGCGAGCGGGTTGGTGTTCATGGCCTCGGGCCAGGGTTCCCAGAAGCCCGGCATGGGCGCCGATTTGCTGGACATTCCCGAGGTGGCGCGCACCTTCGAGTGCGCCTCGGATGCGCTCGGCCGCGACGTGGCCGCGCTGGTGCGCGACGCCTCGCCCGAGGAATTGAACGACACCCGCAACGCGCAGATCGCCATCGCGGCGCTGTCCATCGGCGCCGGCCGGGCGCTCATGGCCCGCGGTGTGGTGCCCGACGCGCTGCTCGGCTTCTCGCTCGGCCAGATCTCGGCCATGGTGCTCGGCGACATGCTCGACGAAGAGGCGGCCTTCGCGCTCATCGCCGAGCGCAGCCGTCTTATGGGCGAAGCGGCCGATGCCAATCCCGGCGCGATGAGCGCACTTCTGAAGATCACGCTGCCTGAGGCCGAGGCCCTGTGCGCTGAGGCCGCTGAGGGCGAGGTGCTGGTGCCCGCGAATCTGAACGGCGGCGGGCAGATCGTCATCGCCGGCGCTCCCGCGGCCGTGATCCGCGCTGAAGAGGCCTGGGCCGCACAGAAGGGCCGCTTCTCGCGCCTGGCCACGTCGGGCGCGTTCCACAGCCCGCTCATGGCGACCGCCCAGGAGGCCTTCGGCGCCTACCTGGCTGGTGTGGCGTTCCGCGAGTCGGCGGTGCCCGTCATCGGCAACGTGCACGCCGCCCCGCTGACGGTGGCTGGCGCTCGCGACGAACTGGTGGCACATTTGGTGTCGCCCGTGCAGTTCGAGGCCAGCGTGGCCAAGCTGCAGGCTGCCGGTGCGCGCATGTTCGCCGAGGTGGGCTTCGGCGGCGTGCTTGCCAACTTGGTGAAACGAATCGATCGCACGGCCCCGCGCGCGGCCGTCCAAGACCGCCCCTCCTTCGACGCCCTCGTCGAGGAATTCGGAAAGGAATAGACGTGACTGAATGTGAGAATCGTCGCACCGCCGTGGTGACGGGCTCCACCCGCGGCATCGGCCGCGAGGTGGCCCGGGAGCTTGCGGCTGCCGGCATGAATGTGGTGGTGAACAGCTCTTCTGAGCGCAGCCTTCCCGCCGCCGAGGCCCTGGCTGCCGAAATCGCCGAGGAGTTCGGCACGCGCGCCGTGGCCGTAGCTGCCAACGTGGCCGTAGAAGACGAGGCCAACGCGCTCATCGCCGCGGCGATCGAGACCTTCGGCAGCGTGGATGTGCTCGTGAACAACGCCGGCATCACCCGTGACGGCCTGGCCGCCCGCATGAGCGATGCGGACTTCGACGCCGTCATCGACATCAACTTGAAGGGCACCTTCCACTGCTGCCGCGCCGCCGCCAAGGCGATGATGAAGCAGCGCTGGGGCCGCATCATCAATTTGTCCAGCGTGGTGGGCGTCTACGGCAACGCGGGCCAGGTGAACTACGCCGCCTCCAAGGCCGGCGTCATCGGCATGACCAAGACGCTCGCCAAGGAGCTCGCGCGCCGCAACATCACGGCCAACGCCGTGGCCCCCGGCTTCATCGCCACCGACATGACCGACGCGCTTTCCGACAGCCAGAAGGAGGCCATCGTGGGCCGCATCGGCTGCGGGCGTCTGGGCGAGCCGGCCGACATCGCGCATCTGGTGCGCTTCCTCGCCTCGGACGAGGCGTCCTACATCACTGGTCAGGTCATCTGCGTGGACGGAGGTATGTCTTTATGAGCAGCACGGTAGAAACTCGCCGCCCCGACGGCACCCATCGCGTCGTCATCACCGGCGTCGGCGCTGTCACCCCGGCTGGCGTGGGTGTTGCGCCTTTGTGGGATACGCTTATGGCTGGCGAGACCTGCATCGCGCCCATCGAGCGCTTCGACACCGCAGACTATGAGGTGCATAACGCCGGAGAGGT
>CANEDU010000125.1 GCA_947426355.1 uncultured Adlercreutzia sp.
ACGACCTTCTTGCCGCCGCGCGCCAGATTGAGCGCCGCCATGAGGCCCGCAGCGCCGGCGCCCACCACCGCGACGTCGCATTCCTTGGTCTCGCTGCCCTCCTTGCGCGGGATGCCCGCCGGGGCCTCCTCGCCCGTTTCGCTCAGCGTGCCGGTTGCGGCCGGCGCACCCGACGACTGCGGCGCGCAGCCGGCGAGTCCAGCACCCGCAGCGAGCGCGCCCAGCGCGCCGAGGCCGATAAACGAGCGACGATCCATTGCTTGAGTCATGAGTTTCCTCCTTTTGCATCCTCCCCCGCAACCGATGCTCCTGAGATGAGCCGGTCGCGGCTTGACGGGAGGCACCTTAGCGAAGATGCGCGGCCTTGCGCATCGCCGCAAAGAGAGGCGAGCGTTCCGAACTGGCGTTTCTTTGCTAAAATCACCGCTCTGAGGTGATGCGCTTTGCGGGTTTTCCCGTAAGGTAAGTACCGAAAACGAAGGAGAGATGCATGGGGAACCGCGAAAATAACTGCCGAGCCTCGGTACTCGAACGCCTCGATGTCAGTTTCCCAGCGCGACTGCTGGGCTACGGTCTCATTTATGCCTGGGGCGTCTGCCTGTGGGATATCCCTCTTTCCGCCAGCAGCACCGCATCGGCGTTGCAGACCGACCCCGCATGGCTGCTCTCGGCCATGCTCACGCCTCTTGCCTGCATTGCGGCCGCGTTCATCGGCCGCAAGCGCGAGCTGTCGGATTTCCGCGCGCTCTATGTAGCGGGACCCCTGCTGTGCGCGCTGGGAACCGCGGCGCTCATCGCCTGCGGCTATGTGGATGGCATCCTGCACGATGCCTGCACCTTGATCGCCGGCGTGGGAACGGGATGCGGCCCCGCGCTGCTCGTCGTGCTTTGGGGCTGCCTGTTCGCCCGCATTGAGACGTCCGTCGTAGAGACCGTCGTTCCTGCCTCTTTCGTCGCGACCCTGCTGTGCGCCCTTATCATTCCCACCATGCCGCCGCTTCTGGCAGGACTGCTCGTCACCGTGCTCCCCCTGGCCTCCGGCCTGCTGCTGGCGCTCTCTCGCGCCGGCCTCAGCCGCGGACTCGTCCCCGCCGAGGACGCTGCGAACGCCATGCCCCTGACGATCACCCCCTTCGCCGTCATCCGCATGATGGCGGCCGTGTTCGTGCTCTACACCCTGGGCTGCGCCGCGCCGGCCGAGTCGCCCGTGGCGCTCCCCTCTTCCACCGAGGCCTACGCGACGGTCGTCGGCATGCTCTTCGCCGTCGCGCTTTCCGTCGGCATCGTGCTGTTCGCCCATCGGGTGAACGTGGCCTCGCTGTACCGGTGGATCACCGTGCCCTTCGTGGTCGGCATCGCGGCGACACCCCTCGATAGCGTTGGGGCCGCCTTCCTTGCGCGCGTTCTCATGAACGCTGTGTTCACCGGCATCGAGATCATCACCATGCTCTACTTCCTTCGCCTTTCCCAGCGCACGGCGCTCTCGACCACCTTCTACGTGGGCCTCGGGGCCGGAGCCGCCTACGGAGGGGTGCTTGTCGGCTACGGCATGACCGATCTGCTGCAAAGCGCCGCGCCGGATGCTTCCGGCTCAACATTCGCCTGCCTCATTATGCTGGGAATCTTCTCGCTCACTTCGCTTTTGGTGCCGCGTCGCGATGCCACGCTGGAGCCCGCAGACGGCGGAGCGGACAACAAGGGCAGCCAAGCTGCTTCGGAGGACGCGAGGGCCGTTGCCGCATCCTATGCGGAAGAGGTCGACGCCGTGCTTGAGCATCGCACTTCCGTGGCGGCCGAGCACGGGCTCTCGGCGCGCGAGACGGAGATATTCCTGCTGCTCGCCCAAGGACGCAGCCGCCCCTACATTCGCGACTCGCTGTATCTGTCGAAGAACACCGTGGCCACGCACATTCGCCACATCTACGAGAAGCTCGGAATCCATTCCCAGCAGGAGCTTATCGACATGGTGGAAGGATAGCCGACCGCTCATCGCATTTGACGCACACTTTGTTCGTGTCCGAATCCGTTTGTCAGCGTCGTCGAAACCGAGTCGGACGATTCCGAGAGGGCGAGTCATGGCGATGGGGGCATGCCGCCGAAAGGAAGCCAAATATTGGCGGTATGGACACGCCACCGAAAACATGCCAAATAGCGGCGATGTGGACACTTCCGACGACAATTATTCGCGATATGGACAAGAAAATGCGCCCAAACCGGCCCTCCGAGAGTCCATATCCCCGATATTTGGCATGCTTCGTTTCGCGCTCGCCAAATAACTGCGGTATGGACAGCGCAAGCGCAATCGTCGAACGTATCGCCGGATTGTGAACACGGTTGCACATGGGGTGTGGTATCCTTTTCAGCGCTCGAATGCAACAATGCGCAGGTCGCGTTGCATTTCGTCTCATGCGGAGGCGTGTCCGAGTGGCTTAAGGAAGCAGTCTTGAAAACTGTCGTGCCGAAAGGTACCGTGGGTTCAAATCCTACCGCCTCCGCCAGCTAATTCAAGGCCCCGATTCGTCGGGGCTTTACTTGTCCCGCAGCTGGAGAAAAGCGGCGCTTCGCAACCGAAACGCAACGACCCTCAGTTGCGGTTCGCGCTTCGTAGGCTTCAGAGCGCTGCCAGTCTTCAGTCTGTTCGTCGAAGCAGCAGGCCCCAATGGCGATTTGAGCAGCAACGCCCCTCGCTGGCAGGCTTCAGGCCCCCTGAGAGACAGAGCGTCGCCATGGGGCAGAACTCGCCTGGGCGCGCATCAACAAGCCCGAACACCCGACGAAGACGGCACTTGTCGGACGGCAAGACACGGTTGAAGCCGTAGCCGCCGTCGCTTAAGAGCGCGCGTTGCGAACCAGCGAACGAACCCGCGAAGGAGCCCAGCAATGAGTCCGGCCTAGCATCCATGCTTCGCAAGATCACCGATGTTGAAAGTAGCGAGAGCCTCCCCCTTCGTCTTTCACGGCCAACGACTAGCTGCCGCAGCAATATCTCAGCTGGATGCGAATTCAACAAATCGCCAGCTCAAAGCATCCCCCATGGCGGGTGAGCCCACGACATGCCAATTCCAGCCGCCATGGGGGATACTCAATTTCGACACTCCCTCGCACAATAGCCATCAGGCGCACAAGCGCAAACCGTCTCAAGGAGGGAATGTATGACTCAATCTAAGCAACAGGCAGCAACCGACATCTCGCGTCGCGGCTTTCTCGCAGGTGCGGGCGTTGGCGCACTGGGCCTCGCCGCGGCCGGTATGTTCGGATGCGCGCCGAACACCGAAAAGGGAGCTCCGGCAGACGCATCCGGCTCGAAGCCCGCGCCCACAGTTCAAAGCACGGCAGACAGCGCCCCGGCCGCCTCGAGCGACGTTGCTGAATCCGTCGAAATTACCGAGACTAAAGATACCGAGGTATTGGTAATTGGCACAGGCGTCGCTGGACTGACGGCAGCTATTTCTGCAGCGGAGGCCGGCGCCAAGGTTACGGTCGTCGAAAAACTCGATGGCCTTAAAAAGGTTTACGCGCACAGCATTACCGCAATTGGCACCAGCTTCCAAAAGGAACTGGGCGAAGACTGGACGCCCGAAGAACTCGTCGATTTTTGGGATCAATATCCTGACACCGACTCCTTCATGGATCGCGAAGCGCAGCTTTTCGCAGCCGAGCATTCAGGCGAATCCATCGACTGGCTCATCGAGCATGGTGTTGACATCGTTGGCGTAACGGTTCCGCCCACCAACCCCTTCCAGGTGCCCGCACGCACGTTTGTTACCAGCTCCGATCGCGACGGCGTCAAAGCATACCTCGAACCGTTGCATGCTAAGGCGGAGGAGCTCGGAGTTGAGTTCAACTTCTCAACGGAGGCCACAAAGATTCTGACCGATGAAAGCGGCGCCGTTACTGGCATCGAGACTAATGCCAGCGGAAAGGGCATTCAGTACAACGCGAAGTCTCTCATTGTGGCAGCGGGCGGCTTTGGCGGATCGCAGGAATACCTTCGCCTTTATGCGCCCCTTACGCCCAACAGCCCCTACTTTGACGGTGAGGCAAAGGGATTTGCCCTCTCCCAGGCACGCAGCTTGGGCGCAGACGTCGTCGCTCCTGGTGGAACGATGGCCTACTTCCTCAACGTTGACGGCGGATACGTCGACAATGCCGGTCAGGCAATGTACATCAACCGTCAAGGACAGCGTTGGGTTAACGAAAACCTCTACTTCCTCGACCGCGCTGGAATCGCCTACAAGCAGGGCATCTCGGAATACTGGGCAATTTACGACTCCAAACTGTTTGACGAAACGGCTGCTGCCACTGCCGAGAAGGGACTTGAGGGCGGCTCCATCGTTAAGGCGGACACTACTGAAGAACTCGCGCGTCTTATGGACGTCAACGTGGCCGCCTTCAAGAAGACGGTTGACACCTACAATGGCTATTGCGCCAGCGGAGACGACAAAGATTTCGGCAAACCCGCTTCCCGCATGGGCCGCGTGTTCGACCCCGATGACCCCAAAGAGTACGACCTCGACCTCATTGACAAGGAATTCGTGCTCCTCAACGAAATTGCGACCGCTCCTTTCTACGCCATCAATATGACCGTCCAGGCAAGTGCCCTGTCTGGTACCGCCGGAGGCATTCGCTCCAACACGAATGGCGAGGTGATTGACGTCGAAGGCAACGTCATCCCTAATCTTTACGCGGTCGGAGAGTCTTCCAACGGTCACCTCATCGGCTACTTCTACCCGCAATCCGGCACATCGCTTTGCATGTGCTTCTGCTTCGGTCGATACGCCGGCGCAGCGGCCGCTGCCAATGCGACAGCATAAAGCTCCCAGCGTCATAGGAGTTTATTGGCCCGCTTGAGGTCAATCAGCTCGCAACGCTGCCGCCCTCCCTCCCACTGTTCAGGGCGGCAGCGTTTGCTTTCGTTGGTCGAGTATACTGTAGATGACTGAAGGAGGGAGCCATGCAGTCAACATCGGGGAAAGCCGAGGCAGTCTCGCACCCCCAGGCCCTTATTAACACCTTGCGCGCCTTTAAGAATACGCTCGCGTCATATCCTGCCTTATGGATCGGCTTTGCCTGCATCTGCGCATGGCCCTGGAGCTGCACATCCGCCACCCTCGTGCATTCCGACGCAATCGCCATAGGTTCCCCTCTATGGTACGGATCCAACTTCACCTACTTGATTATCGGACTCGCTGGCTTTGCAATTGCGCTTAACCCAGTGCGGCTCAACAAGCGCTCACTCGTCTATTCAATTCCCCTCATTGCCGCCTGCTGCTACAGTGCGGCCTCAAGCATTTTCGTAGCGCTATGCAAGCTTCCGTCAAACCAGCTGCTCAGCGATTATGTCGCCATGACCATACTGTGGCCCTTTCTCGCCGGAGTGGGACAAATCATCCTCTTTGTTAGTTGGGTAGATGCATTCGGCAGACTCGGTTCGCGGAAAACAGTTGCCCTTGTGGTTCTTGGCTCGCTATTCGGCACCGGCATGCTTTACGGGCTCAACTCCATGCCACAACCCGTCCGAGAGCTTGCGCCGCTCGTCATGGGACTCGTCGCATCGCTTTGCGCGTACTTTTCCTATAAAGTGCCAGATTGCAGTCATTTGGAGCAGCCCAATTACCGGGGAGCCAAAGACGAAGCAGACGTTTCTCAATATTCCCAACGTCCAACGCTTCGTCCACCTTGGAA
>CANEDU010000126.1 GCA_947426355.1 uncultured Adlercreutzia sp.
GCCGGCGTCGGAGAGGATGCTTTGCGCCCTCGCCGGCAGCTTCTCGGCCAGCTTGCCTCCGAGGAGGGGCTCCATGACGATGACGGGAAGACTGCGCTGCGCCGCCGCCATCAGGCCGGCCGTGCCCGCCTGGTAGTTCTCGTTCAGGTAGTTGTACTGAATCTGGCAGAAGTCCCAGGCGAAGGCATCGAGCAGCAGGGGGAAATCGGCTTTCGGGCCATGGTAGGAGAAGCCCACGTTCAAGATGCGGCCGGCTTTCTTCTGCTTCTCAACCCACGCTTCGAAGCCCAGGGAGCTCAGCCGGTTCCATGCCGCCGCGCTCGTTACGTTGTGGACGAGGTAGTAATCGACATGGTCGGTACGCAGCCGCTCGAGGGAGCGCTCCAAGTACTTGCCGAAATCCGTTGCCGCCTCGCATCTTGCCATGGGCAGCTTGGTGGCGATGTGCACCTTGTCTCGCAGGCCGGGGTTTCGCGAGAATATTTCTCCGAGAGCAACTTCGTTTCCGCTGTACAGGTAGGCCGTGTCGAGGTAGTTGATGCCTCGCTCAACGGCTTCGACGATAAGTTGCTCGGATGCGTCTATATCGATGCGTCCCGCTGTGGACGGGAATCTCATGCAGCCGAAGCCCAGTGCCGACAGCTCGTTTCCGTTTCTGGCATCGGTTCTGAATTGCACGGTGATCGCTCCTTGCGTAGAATTAGTTGCACGATGTAACTAAAATATAAGTTGCAGGGTGCAACTTGTCAACACGGAAAAGAGGCGAGGGTGGCCGAGGGGGATCAGGCGTATCGACGCGCACGGACGCGGGAGCAGAAGGGTCGAAGGCTTGACGACATTCTGGATGCGACGGAATCCATCTTGGATGAAGGGTCGTACCACGATGTCACGCTCAGCGCCATAGCCGAGAGAGTGGGCTACTCGCGCGCGAATTTGTCGCACTACGTCAAATCGAAAGAGGAGATCCTCCTGCTTCTGTACATTCGGTCTCTGCGGGAAATTCTGGAAGACATGAGGGGGATTGACCCGGCGCTTTTGGACGCGTCCTCCGTAGGCGGTCTCAGGGATGCTGCCGCCATGCTGGCGTCGATGCTCTCCTCGCACAGGAATTTCGGTAGGCTTGGGGCACTTCTCGCGAGCATCATAGAGACCAACGTGAGCCTGGAATGCCTTATCGAGTGCAAGCGGGAGATCGTTGCCGTGATGGCCGAGGGGTCGGGCCTGCTCGTCGAATGCGGCATGTTCGATAATGCAGATGACGCGGCGGCGTTCCTCTTCGACCTATCGAACTACGTTTCCGGTCTCTATCCCGCGACCCATCCGCTCCCCCTACAGCGTGCCGCCTGCGCGGAGACGGGCTACCCCGTTGCGTCTTACGAGGAGTCGCTGCGCGACTTCCTGACCGTCCAGCTCGTCGGCTATAGAGCGCTGAAAGAGGGGAGAGACGGGTTGTAGCTCCTGGCAGTTGAGAGCAGGAGCAGTTGAAGGAGGCTCTCGCGGAAATCGTCGTTGCGCTACCCGAGCCTGTGGAGGCCATGACCGCCATCACCGATCAGGCTCGCGCGAACATGGCCGCTATGGGCATCGATCAATGGCAGTGCGGATATCCCAGCCGGGACACGTGGGAGGCTGATGTTGCTGACGGTATGGCCTCAGTGCGCATCGACACCCACGGCGACAACGCCCCCATGCGCCGCGCGGTGGAGAAGTTCGGCTTCGCTTTCTGCGGCGATATCACGCTGGTGGAAGGTCCGGAGGCCGGAGCCCCGCGCATCGCCTTCGAGAAGGCTCTCTCTTAGCCGAGCGCACTGGCCGGCACCTCCCTGCTTGAAGATGCCGGTCGCGGTTGCTGATGCGATCGATCAGGCGCTGCGGCGCACTTCGGCCAGATACGCGTTGGCACTCCGGGGAAACTCGCGGTTGAACGCGTCCTTCAGCAGGCGCTTGCCGGCCGCACCTGCGGGCACGGCCGCGCTCTCGGTGAGGAAACCGTCTTCTGCGAGGGTCCAGCCTTCGCCATCCTCATCCCGCCTGAGCGTGAGGGTGCGATCTTTCTTGAAGGTGAGCAGGGTCAGCGATTGCAGCCCCTTGTCGGCCCGGGCGTTGAAAAGCTTCGCTTGCGCCTGCTTCACGGGAACGAGTTTCACTGCATGCCTCCTTATCGCCGTGGGTCTGCGCCGTCGCCTGCGTCTGGGGCGCTTTATCAGTCATTCTATGCTGCGATATTCGGGTTCGGCGCGTTTTTCCGCCGGTTTTGGCTGAACTGTCAAGCAGAGCTCTTTTGTTTTACTGGCGCGCGCTGGTATCCTTCCTCGTGTCGCAAAACCGGGGGACGGAGCTGCTATGGCGCGCTATTTCGAGTACGGAGAAGAGGAGCTGGCCTATCTGCGCTCGGCCGATGCGAAGCTCGCGCCCATCATTGACGTGATAGAGTCTCGCGGGCCGGTGCGTCGCGAGCTTCAGGACGACTTGTTTCGGGCGGTGGTCAACTCCATCGTCGGCCAGCAGATTTCCACGGCGGCCCACAAGACGGTGTGGGCGCGCATGGTGGACCACCTGGGGGAGGTAACGCCGGAAACCATCGCCAACGCCTCGGTGGAAGAGCTGCAGTCCTGCGGCACCACGTTCCGTAAAATCGACTACATCAAGGACTTTGCTGAGAAAGTTCGCTCGGGCGCTTTCGACCTGGACGCGGTGGAGGCCATGCCCGATGAAGAGGCTATCGGGACGCTCTCGTCGCTCAAGGGCATTGGTCGCTGGACGGCGGAAATGATTCTGCTGTTCTGCCTGGAGCGGCCCGACGTCTTAAGTTACGGCGACTTGGCTATTCAGCGCGGCATGCGCATGGTCTACCGCCACCGCGTGCTCACGCCCAAGCTGTTCGCGAAATACCAACGGCGCTTAAGTCCCTACGGCAGCACTGCGGCGCTCTTTTTCTGGGAAGTGTCCCATGGCGTTATAGAGGGCCTCACCGACCCGGCGCCGAAGAAGCGGTAAGCTGGGCAATTCCTGATCCGGCTACCTAGTTTAGACAGAGGCCGGAGAATCTCTGACGAGCTGCTATTCGAGAGGAAGGTTTGCTCCTCGACTATTCACGATGCGCTCGCTGGCCTCGCGCAGCTGCCCGATAGGGTTCTCCAAGGTGGAAAGAAATGTGTGCCGAGAGGCGAGCTCGTCGGTGTAGTCGTGCAACGGATAGACGGCATGGGCCCCGTCTTCGATATGATTGACGAGGGGAATCCACCGGGCGTTTTCGACCGAAACGGCGTTTCCTTCGGCTTGTCGTACGAAATCGCAGGCAAGCATGCCCGTCATTTCTGTTTCGAGCACCGGTTCGGAATGGTTGCTCTTAAGGTCGCCCAATGCGTAAGCGACAAGCGTCTTGTGTCCCGATTCTCCTTCTACCCACTCAACAGGTCCGATGACGTGGGGATGCGATCCGAGCACGATATCGGCCCCCAAGTCGGCGAGCAGCTGAGCGTAGTGCTGCTGGTTTTCGTCGGCCTCCGTAAGATATTCGGTTCCCCAGTGCATGGCCACTACGACGATATCGGCTAGCTCGCGGGCGCGGGGCACGTCGGCCCGTAAACGTTCTTCGCTTATGAAGTTGACCGCATAGGGGGCTAACTCCTCCGGTTCGAATCCATTGAGTCCGTACGTGTAGTCAAGAAAAGCGAAAGTAATCCCCTCGCGTTCGACGATGGGAATGTTGTCGGCTTCTTCTTGGGAGGTTGCAACGCCTGCTACAGCCACCGGCTGCTTGTTCCACACGCCACGAGAATGCTCGAGAGCGCCGAAATTGCCGAAGTCGTAGCAATGATTCGAAGCGAGGGCGACAAGGTCGAATCCCGTATCGACGAGAGCATCTGCCATAGAATCCGGGGTGTTGTATGAAGGCCATCCGCGGACGCCGATTTCGTCACCTCCCAGATGAGTCTCTTGGCTGACGTAGGCAAGATCGGCCTCTTGCACGAGGGGCTTGATGGCGGCGTAGATGGGCGTGAAGTCATAAGCTCCGTCGCCGACTTCACCTGCGCTGGCGTCGGCGTAAGCGCAAAGTGTTTCGTCTGCGAGGTTGTCGCCTACAGCAACGAAAGAAACGCTTGCTATGGGGCCCTGGGTGTCGGCCAGCGCCTCGTGCTCAAGAGGCGCTTCGTGGGACGCGCTGAAACACGATGAGACCGCAAAGGCGATGAAGATGAGCAGAAGTACGGCGGCAATCGCGAAAATAGGCAATCGCGCAGAAGCTGAGGTGAAGCCGCTATTGAGGTTCGGCGATGGCCTCCCTCCCATGTAGATGTCCTTGCGTCGCGTCGGTTGGGCACGACGAGGGTTCGGCCGGTTGCCGGCAATGCTCGGACGAGAGGCGTGGGCTCCACGAACGTGTCGATGAGATGCTGCCGGACGAGGGGGGCGGTTGCAATCGGAATTATTCAAGGAAGCGCCTTTCCTGGGATTTTGCCCCATTATAGGGCCAACCGAGCTCAAAGCACCATGGGATTGAGAAAGACGGCCGCCATTGTTCCCTTATAATGAGCGGCACGATAAGCGAATGATTTGAGGATTGGCTATGGGCAGGCGCATCTACACCTACGATACGACGTTGCGAGACGGGGAGCAGTGCGAGGGCGTGACGCTTTCGCTCGAGGACAAGCTCGCCATCGTGCGGCGCCTCGACGAGTTCGGCATCGATTTCATCGAGGGCGGCTTTCCGGCGTCGAACCCCAAAGACGTCGCCTTTTTCCGGGGCGTGGCAGCTATGGATCTGCGTCACGCGCAGATTGCCGCGTTCGGTTCCACGTGCAAGAAAGGGGTCGCCGCCGCCGAGGACGCGGGATTGGCCGACTTGCTCGCCTGCGGGGCGCCGGTGGTGACCATCGTGGGGAAGACCTGGGACGCCCAGGTGGAGCGCGCTCTGCAGACGACCCTTGACGAGAACCTGCGCATGATTGCCGACTCGGTGGCCTACCTGGCCACCGCCGGGCGGCGCGTGGTGTTCGACGCCGAGCACTTCTTCGACGGCTACAAGGCCAACCCCGACTACGCCCTTGCCTGCATCGGCGCCGCCCTTGAGGCCGGCGCGGCCTCGGTGGACCTGTGCGAAACCAACGGCGGTGCGCTGCCCTTCGAAGTGGAGGAAATTGTCGCGGCGGCCGCCGCGACGTTTCCCGATGCGAACTTCGGTATCCATTGCCACAACGATTCGGGATGCGCCGTGGCCAACACGCTCGCCGCCGTGCGTGGCGGGGCGAGCCAGGTGCAGGGCACGGTGAACGGCATCGGCGAGCGCGTCGGCAACGCCGATTTGCTCACGGTCATCGCCGATTTGGAGCTGAAGATGGGCGACGTGTGCGTAGGGGAGCGCAGTCTGGCGCAGCTCACAAGCGTGTCGCAGTACGTGGCCGAGCTCTGCAATATGTCGGTATCGGCCCACCACCCCTACACCGGCGCGAGCGCCTTCGCCCACAAGGGCGGCCTGCACGCGAGCGCCATCGCTCGGTTCCCCGAGGCCTACGAGCACGTGAGGCCTGATGCGGTGGGCAATGTAAACCGCATGCTCGTGAGCGAGCTGGCGGGCAAGGCGTCCCTGCTGCAGAAGGCGGCCTCCCTCGGGTTCGACTTGGAGGCGGCGGGAATCGATGTGCAGGCGGTGCTCGACGGCATCAAGGAGC
>CANEDU010000127.1 GCA_947426355.1 uncultured Adlercreutzia sp.
AGAGCGCCACCAGATGCGTGAAGCCGATGAGCATGGCCGCAACGAGCACGACCAGGCCCACAAGGCCCGCCAGGCGCGAGATGCGGCTCAAGGTATCGAGGGCCGGCGTATCGAGCTCAAGCACCTTGGCGCTGCGGGCCGCCATGAGGCGGCGCTGGTACAAATCGAGACCGGCCGAGGCGGCGGACGTGGCGAAGCAGGCCAGCGCGATGAACACGAGCACGATGTGCGGCACGAGCAGCGGCCAGTTGTAGTAGGCGAGGTTGTCGGCCGTGGTCGGATCGAGGATGCGCAGCCACTGGGCGATGAGGATGAGCAGCGCCACCACCGGGGCCGCCATAGCCGCAAACGCCACCCCGCGCTTCGTGACGACCAGCCCCACGGCGGTCACCACCGCCAGCACCCAGGACGCGAGCATCACAATGTTGGGGCCCGACAGCAGCGTGCCCGACGTGCTCACCGACTCCATGCCGATGACCGCGGAATGCAGGGCCACGGCAGCCAAGTAGACGCCCTTGGCCGCCCGGGCCGCAACGCAGTGGTCGCGCCGCAGACCATAAGCGCCCAAGGCGCTTGCCGCGCCATAGAGCAGAATGCAGATTATTTCGAAAACGAACAGAACCATTGACGCACTTTCTACCCAGCTTGCCCCTTCATTCTACGCAAGGGCCGCCACTCCCCCATCGCCCATTCAGCCTATATCCGCTCGCAAAGGGAAGAGGCGCCGGTCGCCCCTCATCGAGCAAGGCCGACTCTCTCAGCGGCGGCAGAGAAGGCCCGTCTCAAAGCCGTAGGCTACGAGGGCGGCGCGGTTGGCGCGACCGGACTTGGTGGTCATATGCGACAGATGCGCCTTCACCGTCTGCTCCGAGAGCGTGAGGCGACTCGCGATCTCCTTATTCGAAAGACCACCGGCAATGTAGTAGAGAATCTGCTGTTCGCGCAGGGTGAAGGCAGAGTCGGGGTCGGCGACAAAAAGCATCTGCGTAACCTCTCTCATGGTCGCGCCGTCGTAAGCTCAAGAAAAGAACGGCGCCCCGAATCCCGAGGCGCCGTCGTCGTGTGGCTTTAGGCGAAGTCGTACAGACCCTTCGCAGCCTCCTGGAAGTCAGCGTAGGCCTCAGCCGCGATGGCCTCGTCGGTCACCAGCTCGAAGGCGGCGGGCTGGCCGTCCTCGTCGAGCTCGGTCACCTCGAGCAGCACCACCTCGCCCGAAGACGTGGCTGGATGATCCTCATCTACCGGGAAGAAGAACCCGTAGGAGCGGTCGCCCTTCAGCACCAGCCCGAGGAATTCCAAATCGACGGTATCGCCCTTCTCATCGGCGAACGTGAGCGTAATGCCCTCCTCCGTCGGCGGGCAGAAATTAGGAGCAGACCCTTCGCGAACCATTACTGAGCCCTTCCGTGACGATGCTTCTTTTTCTTGTTGTTCACCGGCTTTGGCTTCGGCGCCGCCGCTACCGCTTCAGCGGTAACGTCGCCTCCCTGCTCCGCCACGTAGGCTTCGGCGCGCGCATTGGCCTCAAGACGCGCCAGCGGCACCTGGGCGATGCCCGTAGAGGCGGAGTGGTCGAACTCGAACAGGCCGATCTCGGTGCCGTACTTCTTCTGCAGCTTCGCGAACTTCGGCTCGCGGGTCTTCCACAGGCAGTACAGCGGGCACGCGATGGCGATGGACGAGTAGGAGCCGGCAATAAGGCCGATGGCCATGGCGAACGCGAAGTCCTTCAACGTCTCGCCGCCGAACAGCAGCATGGCGAACACCGGGATGAACGAGGTGAGGGTGGTGTTGATGGTGCGGATGAACACCTGGTTCATGGAGTGGTTGGCCATGGTCATGAAGGTGCAGCGGATGTCCTCGCCCTTCATGTTGTCGTTGATGCGGTGGAACACGACCACCGTGTCGTAGAGCGAGTAGCCGAGAATCGTGAGCAGAGCGGCGATGGTGTTCGGGTTCACCTCGCGGCCCACGAGCGCGTAGATGCCCACCACCAGAATGAGGTCGTGGAACAGCGCGACGATGGCCATGACGCCCATCTTGTATTCGAAGCGGATGGCGATGTAGATGATGATGAGCAGGATGGACACCAAAAACGCGATGAGCGAGCTTTGGATGACGCTCGCGCCCCAGTCGGGACCGATGGTGGTGACCTCGAAGTCGCTTGAGGTCATACCGAGAGCGGCGGCCACCTCGTTGGCGTGGGCCGTAGCGTCCTCGGCCGAGGTGGTGGTGGTGCGCACAAGGAAGCCGGGCTCGCCGTTGGTCTCGGTGGTCTGGATAACGGCGTCGGGCTCGCCGGCGTCGTTGAAGGCGTCGCGCATCTGCTCGGTGGTGATGTCGCCGGTGCCGTGGAAGGCCACCGACGTGCCGCCCACGAACTCGATGCCGAAGTTCAGGCCGCGGAAGCCCACAACGGCCAGGCAGGCCACCATGGCCACGGCGGCCACGGTGAGGAA
Source organism: uncultured Adlercreutzia sp. (assembly GCA_947426355.1). Lineage (GTDB taxonomy): Bacteria > Actinomycetota > Coriobacteriia > Coriobacteriales > Eggerthellaceae > Adlercreutzia. Next base: position 2,460 of record CANEDU010000127.1, read on the forward strand.
CACCTTGCGGTAGCCGAGGAAGTTGATGTCGTGCTTGATGAAGCGGCCCTTTATCTTGCGCACGGCGGCCACAGCGTGGGAGCCCTCGGCACCCTCGCCCTCGGCAATGTCGCGGGTCTCGGCGGCGTTCATCTGAGCCGCGGTCTCGGCCTCAGAGGTGGGCACGCCCTCGGCGGCGGCCAGCTCGGCGTAGCCGCGCGACGCCTCGATGGAGTCCTTGATGCCCCAGAAGCCAGGATGCTTCGCAATGGCCTTCGGCGCAAGCAGGCGGATGAGCGGCGCCTTGAAGATGAGCATCATGGCGATGTCGCAGATGATGCCGAGCGCCAGCGTCATGCCGAAGCCCTTGACGGAAGCCGAGGCAAGGAAGAACAGGCAGAGCGCGGAGACCATGGTGACCAGGTCAGCGTCGATCGAGGTGAAGATGGCGTGCTTCACACCGGTGATGGAAGCGGCCTTCACGCTGCGGCCCATGCGAATCTCCTCGCGGAAGCGCTCCACGGTGAGAATGGACGAGTCGGCGGCCATACCGATGGTCAGCACGATGCCGGCGATGCCCGCCAGTGACAGGCTGAACAGATGGAAGGCGGAAAGCGCCGCCAGGATGCCCAGGTAGAGCACGGCGAACACGGCCATGGCCGCCGCCGTGATAAGGCCCAAGCCCTTGTAGAAGAACAGCAGGTACAGCATAACGAGCGCGAGTCCGATGAGCGCCACGATGACGCCGGAAACGAGCGCGTCCTGACCGAGCGTCGGACCAACGACCTGGGCCGGGGCGTATTCGAAGGACACCGGCAGCGAGCCGGATTCCAGGATGGTCTGAAGCGCCTTGGCGTCCTCGAGGCTGTACTGACCGGTAATCTGCACATGACCATCGGGAATCTCGGACTGGATGGCCGGCGCAGATTGCACCTCGCCGTCTAAGATGATGACAATCTTGCCGTGCTCGCCCACCAAATCGCGGGAGGCGTCGGCGAAGGCCTTGGCGCCCTGAGAGTTCAAATCGAGGTTCACGCCGTAGTAGGTGCTTCCCTCGCTCTCGCGGCCGATTGTGACGTTGGTGATGTCGGCACCGGTGACGATGGGCGTGTAGGTGCCCGGCTCCACCTTCATGTGCTCGACCTGACCCGACGGGAAGGCATTGCCGAACTCGTCGGTCACCGTGCCTTCGCCCGAAGTCTGCCCGGAATCGATGGCGTTGCGCACATCCTCATCTTCGAAGGAGTCCAAGCGAGCGAACTCCAAAGAGCCGGTGCGGCCGATGGTGGCGAGCGCCTCTTCGGTATCGGCCAGACCGGGAATCTGCACGAGAATCTGGTCGGCGCCCTGCTCCTGCACCGTGGCCTCGGAAGCGCCGAGCGCGTTCACGCGGCTCTCGATGATGGCGCGGGACTTCTCCATATCCTCGGGGGTGACCGGCTGGCCGTCGGTGGATTTCGCCGTGAGCACAACGGACAGGCCGCCCTGAATATCGAGGCCCTGGTTGATCTTCTCGTTGGGCGGGGTGAACAGCACCGCCGAGACGACGATGAGCAGGGTGGTAAGGATGAGCAGCCAGACGTTGCGGCGGTCGGCCGTGCGCGCCGGCTTTTTCTTGACGTTGCGTTCCAATGCCATGGGGCTTCAGACTCCTTGTGCAGGTTCTTCGATTTCCAACTTTCCCCTCGGTGCGGGCCTCCCCGATTCCGCCCCGAGTTCAACTTGCCTATTGTGCCACAAAAGACCAAGCGTAACCAGCTTTTTTCCAGCACGCGCAGTCATTAGGCGGAAAGCCCCTCCCCAACTCCCTCCAAATCCCCAAATCCCTCCAGCCTCGCCCTCCGCAGCTTGATAAGGGACAGCGCTTCGGCCGCCGCCTTGCTGCGCTAGCGCGAAGAGCCCGTGACTCGCTCTTCGCAAGAGCTAGGTTTTATCGAATTATAACCATTTAACTATATGCAGCGTTATCTTTATGAAGAAAATTTGTTGCGAAGATGCTAGCGGGGCGCTTTACCATGGGCGCTATGCGCTATTTACTTATGGCGCAGCATCATTTCCAGGTCGAATGCAATTGTGACAGCTGGGATAGCGCCTGGTAAGATAAATGCTGCGAAACGGCAGACGATTTTGCCTTGACGCGCAGAAAGCGCAGCGGTGCTGGATGCGCAGGGCATAATGGAGGGAAGCCCAGCGATGGCGAAAGACGTAGAAGTGGACAGGGAAACAGCAGCGTCGACGAGCGAAACGCGGGGCGGCAGTAACAACCTGCGGCCCGTGGAACACATCGAGCACGGCATTCCGCCCGTGTTCGACAAACGCTCCGAAGCGCTGGTGCTGGGCACGATGCCCTCTCCCGCGTCGCGCGAGGCGGCGTTCTTCTACGGACATCCGCGCAACCGGTTCTGGCCGGTGCTCGCCGCCCTGTTCGACGAACCCGTACCCGAGGACAACGCCGAGCGAACCGACTTGCTTTTGCGCCATCACATCGCATTGTGGGACGTGCTGGCGTCCTGCGATATACGCGGGGCCTCTGATGCGTCCATCTCCAACGAGCGGCCGAACGACCTCATGCGCGTGATAGGCACAGCACCCATAAAGCGCGTGTTCTGCACGGGGGCGACGTCAGCGCGTCTCTATCGCAAGCTGTGCGAGGCAAAGTGCGGTATGCCCGCCGAGCAGCTTCCCTCCACGAGCCCCGCAAACGCCGCCTGGTCGCTTCCGCGACTCATCGAGGCGTATCGGCCGTTGGCCCAGACGCTCACGGCCTTCAATCCGCCCGCGTTGAATGTGCCCGACGTGGTGGCGCTCGAGCAGGCCATTGCCGGCGCGGGCACATCGCTCGCGACGCTTATGCGTCGCGCGGGCCGCTTTCTCGCGTACGAGGCGAAGAAGCTGCTCGGCGATGCGTCTGGCCCCGTGGTCATCCTATGCGGAAGCGGCAACAACGGCGGAGACGGCTGGGTGGCGGGTGAATACCTCGATCGCTGGGGCGTACCGGTGCGCATCGTCTCGCCGCTCGCGCCCGAGAACCTCGTTGCCGAGCCGGCGCGCACCGAGGCGCTTCGTGCGTCGGCGGCGCTGAGCGACCGCAGCTCGGTGGTGATTGCGCCGCGCTTAGAGGAGCTGGAAGCGCTGCTCGCCGAATCGCCGCTGGCCATAGATGCGCTGTTGGGCACAGGCTTTGCCCATAGCGAGGTGCGCGCGCCCCTCGACGGATGGATTC
>CANEDU010000128.1 GCA_947426355.1 uncultured Adlercreutzia sp.
AAGCTGAAGGAGATCATCCCGCGCCAGATGTTCGAGGTGCCCATCCAGGCGGCCATCGGCGGGCGGGTGCTCGCGCGCCAGACGGTGAAGGCCAAGCGCAAGGACGTGCTCGCCAAGTGCTACGGCGGCGACATCACCCGAAAGCGCAAGCTGCTGGAAAAGCAGAAGGCCGGCAAGAAGCGCATGAAGGCCATCGGGAACGTGGAAGTGCCCCAGGAGGCCTTCATGGCGATCCTGAAAGTGGACGAGTAGAGCCGCAACGCAGAGCGAAAACGCAAAGCGGGCCGTCATCGTGACGGCCCGCTTCTTTACTGCGAGATTGCTCGGAAGACCATTTACAGCAAGTCCTCGCGGACGAAGTTAGTGAAGGGCTTGGGCTCGGCGGCCGGCGGGGTGATGCCGGCGGCGCGGCCCGCTTCGAGGCACTTGATCATCCAGGCCATGTTGCGGGCGAGGGTGCGCATGGTGTGCAGGCCCTCGGCGTCGCCTTCCGCCTGTCCCGGCGTCTGGCCGTAGACGATGCCCCAGTAGGCGCTGGGCACCACGGGCATGTTGGAGATTTGGAAGTACTTGTTGATCTGGTCGGCGGCCTCAATGGCCCCGGCGCGCCGGGCGACGCCCACGCCTGCGGCGGGCTTGTGGGCAAACAGCGAGCCTCCGGCGTAGAACACGCGGTCGAGCAGCGAGCGCACCGATCCGGCCACGCCGGCATAGTAGACCGGCCCGCCGATAATGACGCCGTCGGCCTCGGCAATTTTGCCGATGAGCTCGTTGCAGCAGTCCTCGGCGAACACGCACTTATGGTCGTCGGTGCGCTTGCATATGCCGCAGGCGATGCAGCCGCGGATTTCCTTGTTGCCGATCCAGAAGACCTCGGTCTGGACGCCCTCGGCCTCAAGGGCGGAGGCGGCCTCTTCCAGCGCGCGGTTGGTGTTGCCCTTCATGCGCGGGCTCCCGTTGATGAGCAGTACCTTCACGAATCTCTCCTCTTCTTGTGATATCGGCGCGCCGGGCGCGCGCATCTATTAAACTATCCCCATTCTACACCGTCAAACGCAGCAGCTGAAAGAAGCACCTATGGCCAAGGAACCCAAAGAGGAATACGACTGGATCAACGACCCCTTCGACGAGAAGAAAATCGCCGAGGAACGGGAGCAAATGGGCATGTCCGGCACCTCCAAGGCGGCGGCCGGCATCGGGTGCCTTTTGTTTGTCATCGGGTTCATCGTGCTCATCGGAATGCTCTTGTTCGGGATTCTGTAGCCGATGGAGGGGCTGTTCGGGAAATACCGGGTGCTTCTCGCGCCCATGGCCGGGGTGAGCGACATCGCGTTTCGCGCGCTATGCCGCGAGGCCGGGGCTGACATGGCCTTCACCGAGATGGTGTCGGCCAAGGGGCTCTCGTTCGCCAACGAGAAGACGCGGCATCTGCTCACCCTGGCCGAGGGGGAGCGCCAGGTGGCCGTGCAGCTGTTCGGCCACGAGCCGGACGTCATGGCCTCCCAAGCCGCCTGGATCGAGGACCAGATGGGGGAGAGTCTGGCCTACCTCGACATCAACATGGGATGCCCGGCCCGTAAAATCGTGTCGAAGGGCGACGGGTCGGCGCTCATGAAGACCCCCGAGCTCGCCGCCGCCATCGTGCGGGCGGTGAAGGGTGCCGTGTCCCATCCGGTGACGGTGAAGTTCCGTCGCGGCTGGGCCGAGGGCGACGAGACGGCGGTCGCGTTCGCACGCGCCATGGAGGAGGCGGGGGCCGACGCCGTGACGGTGCACGGACGCTTCGCCGAACAGCTCTACCGCGGAGCCGCCGATTGGGACGTCATCGGGCGCGTGAAGGAGGCGCTGTCGGTGCCCGTCGTGGGCAACGGCGACATCCGCCGCGGCGCCGATGCCGTGGCCATGGTCGAACGCACGGGCTGCGACGCGGTGATGATCGCGCGCGGCGCCGAGGGCAACCCGTGGCTGTTCTCCCAGGTGCAGGCGGCGCTTGCGCACGCCGACGAGCCCGCCCCGCCATCCATCGAAGAGCGTATTGCCATGGCCCGCCGCCATGCGCGGCTGCTCACCCAGCGCGAGGGGCGCAACATCGTGCGGATGCGCAAGCATGCCATGTGGTACATGGCGGGACTTCCCGGCGCCGCCGCAGCGCGCGGACGCATCAACTACTGCACGACGCTGGAAGACTTCGACCAGGTGTTTGATGACTTGCTTGAGATTGCTCGGGAGCATTCGTGAGCTATCTGTCGCGCGCTATCGGACGTTTTGATTCGGCTCTGTCCGTCTCGCGACAGAGGGCATTCCAATTCGCTCAGACAGTCCTCGCTTTGTGGAAATGTCCACTGGACATTTCCAGTCGCTGCGGAACTCGCTCGGTTGGAACGCCCTCTGTCGCGAGACTACTCGTTCAGAAATGAGGTGCTTTCTTGGGCTACGATCCTTACAAAGCGCTCTACCTGCATATTCCGTTTTGCGTGAGGCGGTGCGGGTACTGCGATTTCGCTACTTCGGCGGTAAAGCGGGATTCGCCGGTCATCGACGAGTATGTGGAATCGCTCGTGATGGACATTCGCCGGGCGTCTAAGGACGGAAAGCTCGGGGCGCTTGAGACGGTGTATCTCGGGGGAGGGACGCCGAGCTATATCGGGATGCGGCGGCTTTCCATGCTGCTGTACGCACTTTCAATGTCCATGCATTTGGAGCCTGAGGTGGAGTGCACCATGGAGGCCAACCCCGAGAGCCTGGACGGCAACATGGTGCGCGACATCTGGGCGCTCGGGGTCAATCGACTCTCTATCGGCGTGCAGTCCTTCGATGACGAGGTGCTGTCCATTCTCGGTCGCGCCCATGATGCCGAGGGGGCCCGCGCGGCGGTTCGTGCAGCTCAGGAGCGGTTCGAAAACGTATCGGTTGACCTTATGGCCGGAATTCCCGGGCAGAGCGCCGAGTCGTTTGCGGAAAGCGTGCGCGAAGCGGTGGCCCTTGGCGTGGCCCATGTGAGCGTGTATCCGCTCACCATCGAGCCGCATACGCCCTTCGACCGCGCCATCATGCGCGGGGAGATGGCCGAGCCCGACGACGATGTCGAGGCTGAGGCCATGGAGGCGGCGGCGCGCATCCTGGAAGACGCCGGCTTTCACCGCTACGAGGTGGCAAGCTATGCCAGGCCCGGCTTCGAGAGCCGCCATAACACGGCCTACTGGACAGGCAAGCCCTATCTGGGGCTCGGTCGCTCCGCTGTCACCATGACTCAGAACGAGATGCGTCGCATGCGCGTGCAAGACGGGCGCGTGGTCGACGACCTGAACGCCTGCCAGATGGCCGCCGAGGACCTCATGCTCGCCATGCGCATGGCCCGTGGCGTGGCCGACGAGCAGGTGGCGGAAGCGGCTGCCATCATCGATGGCGCACGAAGTGACGCCGGCCACGCTTCGTGTTCGTCGATAAGCACCGTGCTCGCTGCCTTCGACGAGCTTGCCGCCCTTGGCCTCGCCGCGCACGAAGGCGGCCGCTGGCGCCCCACCGACACCGGCTGGCTCTGTGGAAACGAACTCTACGGCCGCCTCTTGGACCTGGCCCCGTAAGGAGCGCCTTACACCTGCGGGGTTGTGTCGCTTGCGTAGAACGTTAGCACTCTCTTGACGAGGTTGCTAAAATAGCGTCAACGCCGTTGAAGGAAGGAGAGTCGATGCTGTCGGAGAGACGTCAGCGGGTGTTGCGCGCGCTCATCGAGGACTACATTCAGTACGCGCTGCCCGTAGGCTCGCGGACGCTCACAGAGCGCCATCGTCTGGGCGTGAGCCCCGCCACGGTGCGCAACGACCTGTCCGTCCTCGAAGATGCCGGCTTCATCCAGCAACCCCACACGTCCGCCGGGCGCGTGCCCACCGATGCGGGCTATCGCACCTTCGTCGACGAGCTTCTCTCCTCGGGCCTGGCCGAAGAGGAGCGCCCTCACCCCTCCATGGTGGAGGAGCTTCGCGCCAGCGCCTCGGAGCTCGACGCCCTCATGGAGCGCACGAGCGCCGCGCTTGCCCGGCTCACCGACTGCCTCTCCATCGTCATGGCCCCCTCGGTGTTCTCCGGGCGCATTCGCCAACTCACCTTGGTGTCGCTTTCGAACTACCAGGCCATCGTCATCGTCGTAGCCGAGGACGGCCAGGTGGTGAACCGCACCATCTCGTTTACCGACGAAGTCACCTGCGACGAGCTGGCGGCAGCCCAGAACCTGCTCAATCGCGTGCTCGTGGGCCAGTCTGCCCGCGATATGCGCCGCAACCTGGACGCCGGCACCATCGAGGCCTTGCGCGACCCGCTCGTGCAGCTCATCATCGACGAGGTGATTGAGTGCCTCGGCGAGAGCGACGGCAACCGCGCTCATTCCCTCGGCATCTCATCTCTGCTGCGCCAGCCCGAATTCAGCAATTCCAAGGCGCTTCTGCCCGTTATGGAAGTGCTCGAGGACGACCAGGTGCTGCTGCACGCCTTCGACGACACCGTCGAGGGCGACGGACCGGTCATGGTGCGCATCGGGCACGAGAACCCCACCTCCGAGCTGGCCGGCGTCTCCATCGTCGCCTGTTCCTACGGGCGCGGCGATAGCGAGGGCGTCGTGGCCGTCATCGGCCCCACCCGCATGAACTACGAGGGCGCCATCCGAGCCGTGCGCGCCGCCCAGTGCGTGCTCCACGACGAGTAAACCCACCCGCATAACCCTTCGAAGTATTCAGAAAGGCACTCTATCCCATCATGGCCGCAAACAAGGACCTCTACGAAATCATCGGCGTCTCCCGCGACGCCTCCGAAGCCGAGATCAAAAAGGCGTTCCGCCATCGCGCGCGCGAGCTGCATCCCGACGTGAACAAGGCGCCCGATGCCGAAGACCAGTTCAAGGAGCTGAACGAGGCCTACGACGTATTGTCCGACCCGCAGAAGAAGGCCGCCTACGACCGCTTCGGCACCATTCCGGGTGCTGCGGGCGGCGGAAACCCCTACGGCGGCGTCGGCATCGATTTCGAGGACCTTTTCGGAGGCGGCGGCTTCGGCGGCATGGGCGACATCTTCTCCACCTTCTTCGGCGGCGCGGCCGCGGGAGGCCGCCAGGTGCGCAAGGACGGCCGCGACATGGGCGTGGGCATCCGCATCAGCCTGAAGGAGGCCGCTACCGGGGAGAAGAAGGAGATCGTCTACGACCGTCTGGCTCCGTGCCCCGATTGCGACGGCACCGGCCTTGGCGAGGACGGCAAGGAGGTCACCTGCGACGAGTGCCACGGCACCGGGCGCGTGGTCACCGTGCAGCACACCTTCCTCGGCGACATGCAGTCGGCCACCACATGCCCGAAATGCCACGGCGTGGGCACCATGATCGAGAACCCCTGCCCGGAATGCGAGGGCCAGGGCCGCGTGCCCGACCGCCAGCGCGTTTCCATCGACATCCCCAAGGGCATCCGCGACGGCCAGCAGCTGCGCATCCACGACTTCGGCGAGGCCGGCATGCAGGGCGCGCCCGCCGGCGACCTCATCGTCACCGTGCGCATTGCCCCCGACGAGTTCTTCGAGCGCGACGGCGACAACCTGCACTGCAAGCTCGTGGTGCCCATGGTGCA
>CANEDU010000129.1 GCA_947426355.1 uncultured Adlercreutzia sp.
AAGAAACTTGGCCGGCACGAAGAGGCGCCGGCCCCCTTTGAAAGGAAACTAACATGGCTGTTACTCGTGAAGAGATTCTTGAGGCTCTGAAGGAGATGTCCCTGCTCGAGGCTTCCGAGCTCGTGAAGGACATCGAGGAGACCTTTGGCGTGTCCGCCGCCGCTCCGGTGGCCGTGGCCGCCGCTGGTGCTGCCCCGGCTGAGGGTGGCGCTGCCGAGGAGAAGTCCGACTTCGACGTCGTGCTCGAGGGCTTCGGCGACAACAAGATCGCCGTCATCAAGGTTGTCCGCGAGATTACCGGCCTGGGCCTGAAGGAGGCCAAGGAGGTCGTCGAGGGCGCTCCGAAGCCGGTCGCCGAGGGCGTGAACAAGGAGAAGGCCGAGGAGATCAAGGGCAAGCTGGAGGAAGCCGGCGCCGCTGTGACCCTGAAGTAAATTCGCTTTCGCGAACACTTCTCCAGTCGAGAGACTGCCAAGAACCCCGCTTGCGAGCGGGGTTCTTTTTTTGCGCGCGCGGGGGGGGGACGCCGCGGATTGCTTTCAAAATGACGGGTAGCGTAGTTTTTTAGGCGAAGAAGCACGGCTGCGGAAAGCGCGACCTGGGAAAACTCCTGCATACGCTTGCGCGAGCCATCCGCAAGACTACGCTACCCGTCATTTCGAAAGCAAAAGAGCGACTTCGGGCGGCTGTCAGCTAGCCCAGCCACTCCAGCAGGGAGGTAATGTCGCGGCGGGATTGGGCTTGGCCGTCTTCGAAGGCTTTCACCAGGGCGTCGTAGTCGGTGGTCTTGTTGGTGACCTCCATCACGTCGGGATAGAACACCCAGGCGGCGCCCGATTTCTCCAGCGCCTCAATTTCGTCGCAGAGCTCGTTGTAGGGCTGCCAGCGGGCGATGGTGCGCTCGGCCACCACGGGGTGCTTGCGGAAAGCTGCGCGGAAGAGCGCTTGGGCGCCGCGTCCCATGGGGCGCTTGCGGTAGCCGCGGGGCTGCGTTCGGATGATGCAGAAGCGCTCGAAGCCGTCGGCGCGGGCGGCGTTCAGCAGAATGCCCCAGCTGTCTCCCATGCCGCCGTCCACGTAGGTGCGCTCGCCGATGGTGGTGGGCGGCATGAAGATGGGCATGGTGGACGATGCGCGCACCATAAGGCCCACGTCGCGGGCGGTTTTCATATCGGCCTTGGTGAAGGCAACCGTCTCGCCGGTATCCCAGTCCAAAGCCTCGATGCGCACGTCGGCGGGGTTCGCGCGGAAGGTGTCCCAATCGAAGGCCATGGGGTCGCCCGCAGGCGCGGTTTCGATAAGCTCCTCGTACAGGTAGGGGCCGTTGAAGTAGCCGTGACCGGCAAGGAAGCTGCCCCAGCCGCCGAAGCGCGGGTACTGCACCAGCTCCACGAAGCTGGCCCGCGCGCGCTCGGGGTCGCGCACCAGGTAGTTCACCGTGTGGCTAGAGCCGGCCGAGATGCCGTAGACGCGCCCGAAGTTCACGTTGTGCGCGAGCAGCTCCACCACCATGGGTGCCGTGTAGCTGTTGCGCATCCCGCCGCCTTCGAAGATAAGCGCCACATCGGGCTGGTTGATGGCCATGGCGGCGCGGTCGGCGCAGGGAGCGGTGGGGGACATATCGGGCATGACGGCGGCTTTCTCTCCATGAAAAAAGGGAGCTCTGACGCGAGCTCCCTTTCAGTATAGCGGTTTGCCGCGGCGGGCTGGGCCGACTATTCCGCGTAGCGGAAGAGGGCGGCGATGGACTTGTCGGTGGGCATCTGGTCCTGCTCCACGATGTAGATGTGGGCGTCCTGTGCCAGCGCCGCCTGGGCGAAGGCGTCGGTGATGTCGGGCGCGGCCGGGTCGATGTAGCCGTCGTCGACCGGGTTGGGGTTCGGATCGAAGGTGACGGTGCCGGTGTTGATGTCGAAGCTGCCGGGCAGGATCTTGCCCTTCACCATGAACAGCGCCCCCACGCGTCGCTCGGCGAGCGCCATGCCGATGGTGTCGAAGTCGTCCGACGCCTTGCCGTGGGCCGCGTCGGCGCCGAACTTCTCGGCAGTCTCCTTGATGTTCTCGTCGCGGATGCCGTCCATCACGGCCAGCGACTCTTCCAACAGCGCCTTGCCGTCAAGGCCGGCCGGGTCCTTCTTGATGCCGACGGGCAGCATATGGCGCAGGGTGCAGATCTTGCGGAAGTCGTTCACGTACTCCGGATCGCAGCACAGGATGATGGGCGTGGTGTCGTCGCGCACCAGGTAGTCGTTCACGGCCTTGTTCACATAGCGGAACCACTGGGCGGCGTCTTCCTTCTTCACGTCGTTGCGCGACTGATGGTCGTGGTACTGGCCCATGTGGCCCTCGAGCGTGATGTAGTCCAGCGCGCCCAGCTCGCCCTTCTTCATGTCGGCGGCGGTATCGTCGCTGTTGGCGAACAGCTCGCTGAAGAAGTCGTGCACTTCCTGAGGCAATTGCTGGCGCTCCACGTGGGTGCGGTCGCCCTTCACCCAACTGAAGCGGTCGTTACCGAGCTCCAGCACGTAGTACTCGGTGCCGTACTGGAAGTTGCGCAAAAGCGGTTTCACGAAGTAGGCGTCGCCGGCGGCCACCATGGGCGCGGGGGCGAAGAACAGGTTGTATACGTACACGTCGTCGTTGCTCATGAGGAAGCCCAGACCTTCGCCGGCGTGCAGCCACAGCGGCATATCGGGATGCTCCAGCAGGTAGTCGGCGCGCTTCACGATGCCCTTGTACGCATCCTTGTCGTAGCTTTCGGCCAGGGTGCGCTCGGCGTCCTTCATCAGGTCCTTGAACATGTCGCGGTCCCAGATGTCGCGGCGCTCTTCGCGCTCGGTATGGTGCACGGGAATGTAGAGCGACACGACCGGGGCGGGCACGTTGGAGAGAATGGAGGGATCGAAGCTCTCCATCACGTGAATGCTCTCGTCGGTCTTACGCAAAGTCTCCTTCTCGTCTTTCATAGCGAAACCTCCATAGTGGTCGGGTGCGGTGTTGCGACGCGTCGCCGGGGCCCGCGGGGCCGCCTTGCAGAAGGCCATGCTCAGGAAAGCTCGTCGGCGCGTAAAAAGAGCATAGCCCCCCGAGAATGATTCGGAGGGCTATGGGTAAGTCTGTGAACTTCTGGTTGCCGAAATGCTGATTTACTCTCTCACGTTCATGGCGCGCATGGCGTTCAGGATGGCGATGACGGCCACGCCCACGTCGGCGAATACGGCCATCCACATGTTCGCGATGCCGAAGGCCGCCAGGATGAGCACGGCGAACTTGATGCCCAGGGCAAACACGATGTTCTGCCACACGATGGCCATGGTGCGCCGAGCCAGGCCGATGGCCTTCGCGATGTCGTCGGGGTTGTCGTTCATGAGCACGATGTCGGCGGCCTCGATGGCGGCATCCGAGCCCATGGCGCCCATGGCAATGCCGATGTCGGCGCGGGTGAGCACCGGCGCGTCGTTGATGCCGTCGCCCACGAAGGCCAGCTTGCCCTTGCCGCGCGTGTCGCGCTCGGTGGCGGCCAGCAGCGCTTCTACCTGGGATACCTTGTCCTGAGGCAGCAGCTCGGCGTGCACCTCGTCGATGCCGAGGTCGGCCGCCACGGCTTGGGCTACGGCCGCGCGGTCGCCGGTGAGCATGACCGTGCGCTTCACGCCGGCTGCGTGCAAATCGGCGATGGCGCGCTTGGCCTGGGGCTTCACCGTGTCGGCGATGACCACGTGGCCGGCGAAGCGCCCATCGACGGCCACGTACAGCACCGTGCCGGCGGCGTCGGTCGCCTCGAAGGCCACGTTGCGGGCGCCCATGAGCTTCCCGTTGCCCACGAGCACGGGCTTGCCGTCCACGAGTGCCGCCACGCCCTGGCCGCTGATTTCCTCTACGTCGCTCACACGCGTCGCGTCCAGGGTACTGCCGTAGGCCTCGCGCACCGAGGCGGCGATGGGATGGGTCGAGAAGGACTCGGCCAGCGCCGCGGTGGCGATAAGCTCGCTCTCGGTGAAGCCGGCCGCCGGGGCAATCTCGGTTACGGCGAAGGTGCCGTCGGTCAGCGTGCCGGTCTTGTCGAACACTACGACCTCGGTGGAGCCCAAAGCCTCCAGGTAGTTCGAGCCCTTCACCAAGATGCCCAGCTTCGAGGCACCGCCGATGCCGCCGAAGAACGACAGCGGCACCGAGATGACGAGCGCGCAGGGGCACGACACCACGAGGAAGGTCAGGCCGCGCAGCACCCAGTCGGCCCAGTCGCCGCCGAACAGCAACGGGGGCACGATGGCGAGCGCGGCCGCCACGCCCACGACGATGGGGGTGTACACGCGGGCGAAGCGCGTGATGAAGTTCTCGGTGCGGGCCTTCTTCTCGGCGGCGTTCTCCACCAATTCCAGGATGCGGCTCACGGTGGAGTCTTCGAAGGGCTTGGTGGCGCGCACGACGATCTTGCCCGTGAGGTTCACGCAGCCCGAGATGACCTCGTCGCCCGGGCGCGCCGTGCGGGGCACCGACTCGCCCGTGAGCGCCGCGGTGTCCACCTGGCTGTCGCCCGACACGATGACGCCGTCCAGCGGGATGCGCTCGCCGGGCATGACGATGAACTCGTCGTCTGGGGCCAGCTCGAAGGGATCCACCTGCTTGAGCTTCCCCTCTTCCATCACGTTGGCGAACTCGGGCGCGATATCCATCATGTCGGCGATGGACTTGCGCGATTTGTCCACGGCGTAGCTCTGGAACAGCTCGCCTACCTGGAAGAACAGCATCACGGCGGCGCCTTCGGCCATGTGCGGCTCGGTATGCGGGAACAGCACCAGCGCGAACGCGCCGAAGGTGGCTACGGTCATGAGGAAGTCCTCGTCGAGCGCGTGTCCGCGCGCGAGCCCCCTAAAGGCGCCGGCGATGACGTCGTAGCCGGCGATAAGGTAGGGGATGAGGAAGAGCACGAACTCGGCGTACACGTCGCCGGGGGTGCCGAAGGCGTCGCGCAGGATGCCCATGTTCTCCACGACGATGATGGCGAAGAAGATGACGAGGGCGACGATAATGCGGGTGAGGAGTCGCTTTTGCTTGGGGCTCATGGTGGGGTCCTTCGTTGTCCGTCGGCGGGTGCAGTTAGCGCTTGATGACGCAATCTTTCTCGTAGCTGGTGCATACTTGCTGGGCGGCGTCGACGATGGCGGCGAAGGCCTCGGCATCGTCGGTGTCGGCGTCGATGACGAGCTTGCTCGTCATGAAGGAGATGGACGCCTTGTTCACGCCGGGCAGCTGGTTGATGCCCGTTTCCATCTTCGCGGCGCAGTTGGCGCAGTCGAGGTTCTCCAGCTTGAATGATTTCCGCATGGTAGTTCCTTTCTCGGCGGGGTCCCTTCGGGGGGGCGTGGTGGTGGCTTGCGGGTGGTCGAGCGGTCGGGCTCGCTAGGGTGCGAGTTTGGGGCGCGCGGTGCGGGTTACTCGCAGACGTGGGTCATGCCCTGAGCGAGCATGGTGAACACGTGGTCGTCGGACAGCGAGTAGATGACGTTCTTGCCGTCGCGGGCGGCCTTCACGAGGCGTGCCTGCTTCAAGGTGCGCAGCT
>CANEDU010000130.1 GCA_947426355.1 uncultured Adlercreutzia sp.
CCCCCCCCTCCCCCCCTCCGCGCCGCTGGCCAGAGCTCCGCTGCTGGGCACAGGCTTTGCCCATAGCGAGGTGCGCGCGCCCCTCGACGGATGGATTCGCGCCTTGAATGCGGCCCGCGGCCGCGAAACAACGGCGGTCGCCGCCGATGTCCCCAGCGGGATGTCCGCCCAGACTGGCGCCGTGGCGGCCGATGCCGTGCACGCTGACCTGACCGTCACCATGATTGTTCCCAAGCCGGCCCTGGTCGCGCCGCAGTCCGCGCCCTTCTGTGGGCACATCAAGGTCGCGCCGCTCGCCTACCTTGAGCCGCTGCTTTAAAGCTTTTCACAGGTCGTTGAAAGTGGCCTACTGCAAAAACATGGCGTCGCCGAAGGAGAGCAGGCGGTAGCGCTCGGCGATGGCGTGATCGTAGGCAACCAGGATGTTCTCGCGGGAGCTGAAGGCGGAGACGAGCATCATGAGCGTCGAGCGCGGCACGTGGAAGTTGGTGATGAGCGCATCCACCACGCGGAAGGTGTAGCCCGGCAAGATGTAGAGGCTCGTGGCCTCGCGGTCCCGGGCGCGCAGGGCGCCGCGACCGCCGTCGGCCGCCGGGTCCCAGGCGCTTTCCAGGCTGCGCACGCTGGTGGTGCCCACGGCGATGACGCGCCCGCCCGCGGCGTGGGTCGCGTTCACCGCGTCCACCGTGGCCTGGGGCACCGTGTAGAACTCCGTGTGGATGACGTGCTTCTCCGGGTCGTCCTCATCCACCACGCGGAACGTGTCCAGACCCACCTCGAGCTCCACCGTGGCCCAGCCAACGCCCTGCTCGCGCAGGCGCTCGATGAGCTCCGGGGTGAAGTGCAGGCCCGCCGTGGGAGCCGCCGCCGAGCTCTCGCGGCGCGAGTATACCGTCTGGTATAGCTCCTCGTCGCCGGCGTAATCGCGGATGTAGGGGGGCAGCGGCGTGTGGCCCACGGCGTGCAGCGCCTCATCGAGCGAGGGCAACGGCGTGGAAAGCCGCGCCACGCGCTCGCCGCGCTGGCCATCGGCAGCCCAGTCGATGATCTCGGCGGAAAGCACCACCGCACCGGCGGCATCCGTGAAATCCACCACCGCGCCCGAACCCGGCTTCAGGCGCTTCCCTGGACGCACGAGCACCTCCCAAAACGCCACCCGGTTCGTTCGCGGCTCAGGCCCGCCGCATTCGCGCAGCAAAAACACCTCGGCCGCACCACCGGTGCCTCGCTTGGCCCCCAGAAGGCGCGCCGGCATAACCCGCGTCTCGTTAGCCACGAGCAAGTCGCCGGGTCGCAGATATTCCACAATATCCCGGAAGATCCTATCCTCCACTTCCCCGCTTTCGCGGTCCATCACCAGCATCCGGCACTCATCGCGCACGGCGGCCGGCTCCTGGGCGATGAGCTCCTCGGGCAAGTTGTAGTCGAAATCATCCGTTCTCATGGAAAAGTCTCCTTCGCAAGTAAGTGAGCGCTATACTACCATGACCTTCCACTAATCATGCACCGTTCGTGTCCGGAGGGGGCGCTCGCAGCCCGCTGAACGCTATTTCCCGCGCCGAACGCGATAACAGAATCAGCGAAGATGATGCACAAAAGCCGGTACTGTCCCGGCATCGCTGCTGCTGAAGTAGAAGCTGATTCTTAACAATCGCGTTCTATGCGGGGCGTTCAGAGGGCTGCGAGCGCCCCCTCCGGACACGAATGCCCACGATGTAAGGAGCCATCTTGGCACTGTTCGATTGCACCTGCGACGCGACCAGCGGGCACGCCCGCGCGCTCACCTACACCACCGCCCACGGCAATTTCCACACCCCCATGTTCATGCCCGTGGGAACCTCCGCCACGGTGAAGGGCGTCACCACGCCCCAGCTGCGCGAACTGGGCAGCCAGGTAGTGCTCGCGAACACCTACCACCTCGCCATGCGCCCCGGCGCGGAGCTCGTGGCCGAGGCCGGCGGCATCCACCGCTTCATGAACTACGACGGCCCCATGCTCACCGACTCCGGCGGCTTCCAGGTGTTCAGCCTGGCCGACACGGTGAAGCTCTCCGATGACGGCGTCACGTTCAAGTCCATCTACGACGGCAGCAACATCCACTGGACGCCCGAGGAGAACATGCGCATCCAGGAGCTCATCGGCGCCGACATCGCCATGCAGCTGGACCAGTGCGCCCCCTACCCCGCCACCCGCGAGTTCGTGCAGAAGGCCGTGGACTACTCCAGCGCCTGGGCGCGCCGCTGCCTGGCGGCGCACACGCGTCCCGACCAGACGCTCTTCGGCATCGTGCAGGGCGGCATGCATCTGGATCTGCGTCTGGAAAGCGTGCGGCGCCTGCGCGAGATAGAGGACGAGTCGCTTGCTGCGGGCGGTCGGCGCTTCGGCGGCTTCGGCATCGGCGGATACTCCGTGGGCGAGGACCACGAGGTGATGTTCGAAACCTTGGGAGAGGTGGCCCGGGCCTGCCCCGAAGATCGGCCCCGCTATCTCATGGGCGTGGGCAACCCGACGACCCTCGTGCGTGCCGTGCGCGAGGGCGTGGACATGTTCGACTGCGTGCTGCCCACCCGCACTGCGCGCATGGGCACGGCGTTTTCCAGCGCGGGCCGCATGAACATGCGCAACGCCAAGTACGCTCGCGACTTCACACCGCTCGACCCCACCTGCGACTGCCCCGCCTGCGCAAACTACACGCGCGCCTACCTGCGCCATCTGGTGAAGCAAAACGAGATGCTGGGGGCCATCCTGCTCTCGGTGCACAACCTGCACTTCTTGTTAGACCTCATGCGCCGCGCGCGCGAGGCCGTGCTGGCCGATGCCTACGAGGAATTCTACGCCCAGTGGATGGAAAGCGACGCCGCCGCAGATTACTAGGCGAATCTCCAACGCAACAGCGACCGGCGCTATTGAACCTGCGTCAGTAGCATAGCGGGAGCCATCCGTGGTGGCGGCTTTTCGAACTTCTGATTACAGCTTGTAAACAAGTGGCTACGAAACGGAAACGGGGCAGCCTTGTTGACCAGCGGTTTTCCACCGTACCCTTACACTGTGCAGCATCGTACATAAGCGACCGGGCCAGGGATGAGGAGAGAGGCGCGGACGCTCGCAAGAGAAGAGATCGGGAAAGGACACGCTATGACCGCAGAGCTGGCAGAAAAGCTTCGCCCCTTCGGCATCGACTACGTAGACGCCATGGACCGCTTCGGCGACAACGCCGATTTATACGAACGCCTGGCGCTGAAGTATCTGGATGACGGGCACCTGGTGGCGCTGCAGGCCGCCATGGAGGCCCAGGACTTCTCCGAGGGCTACAGCCAGGCTCACGCGCTGAAGGGCGTGGCCGGCAACCTCTCGTTCAAGGATTTGTACGAGTGCGCGACCCTCGCCTCCGACGCGCTGTATGCCGGTGAGTACGACGCCGCCGAGAAGCACCTCCCCGAGGTGGAGCGCGCCCACCAGTTGGTAATCGAAGGCCTGGAAGCCTGGCGCGACGGCACCCTGTAGCGCGCAGTGCAATAACCCATAAACGTTGAGAAGGCCCCGGACGATTTATTGGTCCGGGGCCTTCTTGCACTATTCTCCATAGACCCCATAATCGCCCTCGCCAGAGGCGCCCGGCTGGCCCGCGGCACCCGCCTCGTCAACCCGCCCGGCATAATCGCGCGGGGAGGCACCGTTAGAAGCAGCGCCCAGCTTCTCGTCAGAGGCCTGGGGCTCGGGGATAGGCGCTGCGGTATCAGCGGGATCGAGCCCCGCGTCGACGCGCTTCATCATGGCGCGCCACTCGTCGAACATGGTAGCGACGTAGCTGCCGTAATCGGTGCCGTACTGGTAGCTGGGACACACCGACGAGTACACCGCAAGCTCCTTGCCGGCCAAAGCCGCAGCGGCATCCACGAGTTCGGCCACCGTGTAGTCGGTCGTTACACAAGCGGCCAGCGACGACACGAGGCCGGGGATTTCCGTAGGCGGCGCGGCGAGCACCTTATCCGCAATGGCCGCCACCAGCGCGCGTTGAGCCGCGGCGCGGGAGAAATCGCCGCCGGAAACAGCGTGACGCTCGCGCGCAAAGGCCAAAGCCTCAGCGCCGGTTAGCGTTTGCGTTCCCGCCTCGAGGCTGATACCGGATGTATCGGCATAGAAGCTTTCGGGCACGGTTACCTCCACGCCGCCCAGCTGGTCGACGAGCTGCTCGATTTCTTCGAAGCGCACCTCGATGTAGTGGCTTATGGGCACACCGGCGAACTCCGAGAGCGTCTCAACAGCGCCGGCAGGACCCCCATAAGCTAAAGCAGCATTGATTTTTTCCATACCATAGCCGGGCAGTTCTACCATTGTGTCGCGCGGAACCGAAACGAGGTGCACCGTGCCGGCCTCCTCGTCAACCCGGGCGAGCATCGTGACGTCGCTGCGGGCGGCTGTCTCGCCGGGCCGCGCATCAGAGCCGAAAATGGCCACGTAGTAGCCGGAACCCGGCTCGTAGGTCACTTCAGTTTTCGGGGCGGGACGCGGCGGCTCGGGAGCGAGCACTTCCTCAAGTTCTTCGGCCTGGACCTCGTCCATGCCGGCGGTGAGCGCCAGATCAATGGTATGCAGATACAGCGCTGCCGCGCAACCAAGGGACAGCGCCGCCACAACCATGCCAACGATCACCGCCAGGACAATCTTCTTCCGCGTCCACTGAACGGGCACGTAGCCTTCGGCAACCGCCTCCGTCGTCTCTCCCACAAAGGCCCCTTACAGCTCGATGCGCTCGAACATGTCTCGGCCGGCGCCGCAGATGGGGCACATATAATCCTCGGGCAGACCCTCGGGGTAACCCTCCTCAATGTAGCCGCAAATGGTGCAACGCCAAGCGATCTTCTTGCCAGCAGCCGGCTCCCCCGCCGCCGTTTCGGTCACGCCCGCAGGCGAGGCCTCGTCGCCCCCGTTGTAGGTGGCAGCCTTCGGCGGGGTCTTGCCGCCCTTCACGGCATGGTAGTAAGCGTAGGTGAGCGGGTCGCCCGCATCCAGCACCTCGGCCTCTTCCACAACGCCCACGAACAGATAGTGGCTACCCACATCGATAGTCTCGGTGACGGCCACGGAGAAGCGCGCCAGGCCGTGCTCGGTCACATAGGGCACCTCGGTGCTGTCCGTCAGATGCTCGCAAGCCTCGAACTTGTCGATGTCGGTGGAGGTGTGGAAGCCGAACGTGCCGATGAGCTCCATGGGGGCCGTTTGCGCCAACACCGTGGCGGCAAAGCGCGCCGACTCGCGGATGGCGTCGGTGGTGGCGTTCTGCTTGTTCAACGACACCGCCAGCGTGGCCGGCTCGCTCGCCACCTGCACCAGCGTGTTCACCACGCACCCACAGCGGCTCTCCCCCGCTTTGGCCGTAATGAGGTAGAGCCCCGAAGAAAGCGCCCGAAACGCCTTGCGATCGATCATAGCTGAGTCCTTTCTGAGCGCCCGTGGGCATTGGAAACGTTCATGGGCTTGATTATACTTCTCAGAGCTGCCCAATCGCCCGAGGAGGCCCATGCGGAAATCAACAATCG
>CANEDU010000131.1 GCA_947426355.1 uncultured Adlercreutzia sp.
CTAACTCGCCGGAAAACCACGACTCGATTTCCAGCTGGTCGAGCAGCTCGGTCAGCTCGGAAGCGGCCGCCTCTGCCTCGGCGGCGAAGGCCTCGTCGTCGCCGGCCAGCTCCAGGGCCGCGGCCGCGTCGTCCAGAAGCCCGCAGGCGCGCTCGTAGTCCTCGATGGTGGCGCGCAGGTTCGCGGCCTTCTTGGACACCGCTTGGGCCGCTTCGGGATCGTTCCAGAAATCGGGACTCGCCGTCTGCTCGTCGAGGGCGGCGAGCTCTGTGCGCTTCTCGTCGATATGAAGGAAGGAGAAGGCGTCCTCCACCCGAACGGCCGCCTTCTCGATATCCTTTTGAATGTCTTTCAGCTCCATGCCTTGCCTGCTTTTCCTTGAACATCACCGGGGGCGGAACCGCCGGGTGCCTTGATTCGCTCAGACAGTCCTCGCTTTGTGAAACAGGACATTTAGTCCTGTTTCAGTCGCGTGTCGGCGACCGAGCAAAGCGAGGAAGTACCCGGAGGGTAAACTGCGCTCGGTCAAGACACCCGCCGTTTCCGCTTCACTCAACCTTAGTCGAGCGGGCGTCAAAGGTTCTGGCCGTGACACTTCTTGAACTTCTTGCCACTACCGCAGGGGCAGGGGTCGTTGCGGCCCACGTTGGCGTAGGGGTCTTCCTTGTCCTTCACGTAGGTCTGGGGCTTGCCAGCGGCGGGACGCGGCGCCTCGGCGGGCATGCCGGAGGCGGCGCGGGCAGCGGCGGCGTGGCGGCCGCGGATGGTCGACTCTTCCAAAGCCTGCTCCGGGGCCGAGTAGCTCATCTTGCGCGCCAGCGGGTCCTCCCCTTCGTCGAGGGCCGCATGGGCCGGGCGCTTGGCGCCCTCGGGACCGGGCTCAGCGGGCTTGGCGGCAATCTCCAAACGCAGCAGGGTGCGCAGGTAGTCGTCGTACATCGAGTTCGTCAGGTTCTGGAAGGCGTTGTAGGCCTCGTTCTTGTACTCCACGAGCGGGTCGCGCTGGCCGAAGGCGCGCAGGCCGATGCCGGTCTTCAGGTAATCCATCTCCTGCAGGTGCGCCATCCAGCGCGTGTCGATGATGCGCAGCATCACCTGAGCCGACAGGTTCTCCATCAGCTCGCTTCCCAGCTGCTCGCTCTTCTGCTCGTAAATCCAGGTGAGGAACTCGTTCAGCGCATCGGCGACGTTCTCGGCATCATCCTCGTGGTCGAGCTTCTCCACGGAAAAGTCGTTGCAGCCGGTCATGTTCGCAGCCCACAGGTCGATGGCCTTCACATCCCAGTCGTCGGAAGCGGAGTTGCTCGGGCAGCACTCCCCCACAATGGCGTCCACCGCGTCGCGGATGATGCCGGGGATGCGGCCGGTCATGGATTTGCCATCCAGAATGGCGTTGCGCTCCTCGTAGATGGCCTTGCGCTGCAGGTTCATGACGTCGTCGTACTCGAGCACGTTCTTACGGGCGGCAAAGTGCATGCTTTCCACCTGGCGCTGGGCGCTCTCGATGGACTTGGACACCATGCCCGCTTGAATGGGCATGTCGTCTTCCTGGTTGGTCTTCTCCATCATGTGCGCGATGGAGTCCATCTTCGAGCCGCCAAACAGGCGCATGAGGTCGTCTTCCAGCGACAGATAGAACTGAGTCACGCCCGGGTCGCCCTGACGGCCGGAACGACCGCGCAGCTGGTTGTCGATACGGCGGGACTCGTGGCGCTCGGTGCCGATGACGCACAGACCGCCCGCGGCGAGCACCTGCTTCTGCTCCTCGTCGCAGATCTCGCGGGCCTCGGCGAGAGCCGCCTCGCGGTCGGCCTCGGTGGGGATGCGCCCCAAGGCGTCCTCATCGCCCGCCTCGGCCTCTGGGTTAAAGCCGCGCTCGCGCAGGATGTCCTCAGCGAGCATGTCCGGCTCGCCGCCCAGGCGGATGTCGGTACCACGGCCGGCCATGTTGGTGGCGATGGTGACGGCGCCCAAACGACCCGCCTGGGCCACGATATGGGCCTCGCGCTCGTGATGCTTGGCGTTCAAGGTCTCGTGCTTGATGCCGCGCTTGTCCAAAAGGCGCGAGAGCTTCTCGGAGTTCTCGATGGACACGGTGCCGATCAGGCACGGCTGACCCTTGGCGTGACGCGCCGCGATGTCGTCGGCCACGGCGTTGAACTTGCCGTCCACCGTGCGGTAGACCAGATCGTTCTCGTCGTCGCGGATGACCGGCTTGTTCGGCGGGATGGCCATGACCGGCAGCTTGTAGATCTGGCGGAATTCCGCATCCTCGGTCATGGCGGTACCGGTCATGCCAGAGAGCTTGTCGTAGAGGCGGAAGTAGTTCTGCAGGGTGATGGTGGCCAGCGTCTGGTTCTCCTCGCGCACGAGCACGCGCTCTTTGGCCTCCAAGGCCTGGTGCAGGCCCTCGGAGTAGCGACGGCCCTCCATGATGCGACCGGTGAACTCGTCAACGATCTTCACCTCGCCGTCCATGACGACGTAATCCACATCGCGATGGAAGAGGAACTGGGCCTTCAGGGCCTGCTGCAGATGGTTCGCCAGCTGGCCCGACGGATCGGCGTAGATGTTCTCGATGCCGAGCATGACCTCAATCTTCTCAAGGCCGCTCTCCGTGGCGTTGATAGTGCGCTTGGCCTCGTCCATGTCGAAATCGACGCCCTCTTTAAGGCCGGGCATGACGCGGGCGAACTTCTTGTAGGTGTCGGCGGCCTGAGTGCCGGCGCCGGAGATGATGAGGGGGGTGCGCGCCTCATCGATGAGGATGGAGTCAACCTCGTCGACGATGGCGAAGTGGTGGCCGCGCTGCACGCGCGAGCTGCCGCGCGTGACCATGTTGTCGCGCAGGTAGTCGAAGCCGAACTCGGAGTTGGTGCCGTAGGTGACATCAGCCTCGTAGGCGGGCTTCTTGGCCGCCGGCGGCATACCGTTTTGGATGAGGCCGGTCTTCATGCCGAGGAAACGGTAGATCTGGCCCATCCACTCGCAGTCGCGCCGTGCCAGGTAATCGTTGACGGTGACGATGTGCACGTTGTGCCCGGGGATGGCGTTCAGATAGCCCGCCAGCGTTGACACGAGCGTCTTACCTTCACCAGTTTTCATCTCGGCGATCTGGCCCTCGTTCAAGGCCATGCCACCGATGAGCTGCACGTCGAAGTGGCGAAGCCCGATGGTGCGCACCGACGCCTCGCGCACGGCGGCGAAGGCCTCGGGCAGCAAGTCGTCCAGGCTCTCGCCGGCCTGATAGCGCTCGCGGAACTCGACGGTTTTGGCAGCGAGCTCTTCATCGCTGAGCGCCTGGAACTCAGGCTCCAGGGCGTTAATCTGTTCTACCTTGGCCTGATAGCGCTTGAGCTGCTTGCCCTCGCCCATGGTGAGCAGTTTCGAGAGAAATCCCATAAGTTGCGTTTCCTTATCTGTGGTCGGCGACGTTGCTTCAAGGCTCGGCGAGCGCCTCCCCTGAAAAGTTCCCGTTACCATGCGAGGCGGCCCGTGCGGCCGCCTCGATGCAAATTTGCTCCACTCTACCACAAAGGGCAGATGGCAACCTCAATTCCACAGGGACTGCAAGCCCACCGCCCCCATCCGCCCCTTCTCCTC
Organism: uncultured Adlercreutzia sp.; assembly: GCA_947426355.1. GTDB lineage: Bacteria > Actinomycetota > Coriobacteriia > Coriobacteriales > Eggerthellaceae > Adlercreutzia. The sequence goes on from CANEDU010000131.1 coordinate 3,604, forward strand.
CTCGCTCCTTCTCCTTCTCCTTCTCCTTCTCGCTCCTCGCCTCTTCCCCTCGCCGCTTCGCCCCTCGCCGCTTCGCCTCCTCGTCTCTCGCCGCTTCGCCCGTTCGTCTCCTCGCCCTTTCCTCGCTCTCGCCCCTCTCCCCTTTGCCTCCCCTCGCTCCCTATACCCCGTCGGTCCCCACATCTTCCGTCATTCGTCGTCTTCGACGCCCTCTTTGCCTTCACCGCTCTTTTTTACCTTCGCTGCTCCTTTTTACCTTCGCTGCTCTTTTTGGCCCCTGCCCCTTGCTCCCCCACTGCGTGAAACTTTTCGTCTCAATTTGCAAAAAAAGCCTATTTGTTTGCACTTCCATGAAACATGAACGCGCTCAGATAAGTCGGCCGTCACAACAACCAAAACTCTCCACGTTATTGACCTGGGAATACTTCAGCTCCCTTTTTCTATCCCAACTTCTAAAACCGGTGCGACCGACAAAAAGCAAGAAGAGCATGTCTAACGAAACGCTATTTCTTGCAAATCTCAGGAAAAACCTTTCGCATCTCGAGCAAAGGCTCGCTGGAATCCCTGCCCAGAAGGAACCTGTCGACGCAAAACGCTACAAGCCCTTCTTCAGTTCGCTTCGTAGGCGCATATGCCTTTCGAGCTGCTCGGCATTCATGCGCCTCAGATACGTTCCCGATTCGCGAAAGGCGTGCACAACCGTCTCCTGGAACTCGAAGACATTCGCCATCTGCCCGCCGGTGATTGACCGCACGACATACCCGTTGGCAGCAAGCGCGCTTCGCCGCCGCGAATCTTTGACAACGCGCTCGCCCGCGCCGTGATACGCTGCACTGTCGTATTCGAAGGCGACCCGATTATTCGGCCACACGATGTCGCACACCAGCGCGCTCGCTCGCGCGATACGCTCGGCATCGGCGTTGAGGGGAACCGGGGCGTTGAGCCTCGCCTGCGAGAGACCCAGACCCCCCTGGGCGCGAGGAGTCGCCAAAAGAGCCGCCATCGACGTTTCGGCCGGAGAAGCAGATTTGGCCCGAACGTAGCGGGCTACTTTGCGCGCCTTCACTGCGCCATGGGCACCGCGAAGCTGCTGGGCAAAGGCAGCGAGCCGATTGGGCGTGGTGAGGGGATGGCGCACCTGGTATCCCCTGCCTTCAATCGGATAGCACCCGCACAGCTCGTAGCCCAACGCGAGCAGGGAGCCAAACGGCATATGCTGCGCCAACTGGCAGAACACAAGGTCCGGCGCACTCACGAAAAGACGCTCCCCCATGTTCAGAAAAGCCCCGTTGGGATAAGCGTCCATTCCGTGATGGCGGGCAATGGCCTTTGTCTGCCTAGTTCCGGGCGAGCGACGTATCAGCACATGAAGGGGAAGCTCGCACGGGTCGAGCGCTCGGCCCAAAGCCTCCTCGACGTCTTCCCTGCGCGAGGCGGGCGAGACCAAGACCGAAGAGCCCGCAAACAATCGAGCCGGCAGGTCTCCCGCTTGGTTGATTCTGCGCGCATGGAATTCTTGGAGGGAAATGGGATTCGCACCAGACCACAGCCTCCAAAACGCCAAAGCGCTCACATGTGAGAGATATACCGATTTCACAGCCCTCGCCCCCTATGACCCTTCTCCGCCAGGCCCCTCTTGAGCCTTGCCCTCGCCCTTTAGTCCCATGTCTCGAACCCCATTGGAGCTTTTGCAGGGCTCCCTCAGAGTCCCCTCTTGCGGCCCCATTGGAGCTTTTCGGAGAGTTCCCTCGGGGCCCCTCTTGCGACCCCATTGAAACTTCCTCTTTGCAACCTCCCTTAGAGCCCTTTTCTCGCAGGCCCGTTGGAGCTTTTCCGCAGCTCCCTTAGAGCCCTCTCCCGCGGCCCCATGAG
>CANEDU010000132.1 GCA_947426355.1 uncultured Adlercreutzia sp.
TTGGCGATGACGGCGTTGGCCGCGGCCAGGATGTTGCCCACGCTGCGGTAGTTCTCCTCCAGCTTCACCGTGTGGGCCTGCGGGTAGTCCTGCTCGAACTCCAGGATGTTTCGCAGGTCGGCGCCGCGCCAGCTGTAGATGGACTGGTCGTCGTCGCCCACTACCATGATGTTCTTGTACTTATCGGCCAGAAGCTGGGTGATGGCGTACTGGGCGCGGTTGGTGTCCTGATACTCGTCCACCATGAGGTAGCGGAAGCGGTCCTGATAGGCCTCGCGCACGTCCTCGTGATTCTTCAGCAGCAGATAGGCGTACAGCAAAAGGTCGTCGAAATCGAAGGCGTTGGCTGCGCGCAGGCGCGCCTGCAGACGCTCGTAGACTTGCTGGGCCACCTTCCCCACCGGATCGTGGGCCTCGAAATTCCCCGGCACGATCAGGTCGTTCTTCGCTTGGGAAATGCGGTTCATGAGGGCATTTACCGGGAAGCGCTTGGGGTCGATGTCGAGCTCGGCCATGATGTCCTTGTACAGCCGTTTCAAATCATCGGTATCGTAGATGGTGAAGTTCTTCGTGAAGCCGAGGCGCTCGGCGTCGGCGCGCAGGATGCGCACGCACATAGAATGGAACGTGGCCACCCACATGCCGCGGGAGCGGTTGCCCACCAGCTGGCCCAAACGCTTGCGCATCTCGGTGGCCGCCTTGTTGGTGAACGTGATGGCGAGAATCTCCCACGGCGCCGCCAGGTTCTGCTCGAGAATACTGGCGATGCGGTAGGTGAGCACGCGCGTCTTGCCGGAGCCGGCACCGGCGAGCACAAGCAGCGGGCCCTCGGTGCACTGCACGGCCTCGCGCTGCGGATCGTTCAAAGTATCAATGTCGATGGGCACGTCTTCGTCCTTCGTCTTCGCTTAAAAGGGGCGCTTCGCCCCGAACATCCAAGAAAGTCGCCCGAAACGAGCGGCTTTCCATTCTAGCGTCCCGCGCGCAGCTGCGACAGGACGGCCACGAAGGTTTCACGCCCTTCTCGATGAACGCCCCAAGCCAGCGCGCCCCCTGCGCCCAATGCGCCCCTTGCGTTCAATGCGCCCCGCTCCATTGCAGCCAGAAAAAAGGAGATGCCCGCACTTTTGCATGGTTTCCTCCGGGCAAAAGGGGACTTCGGAGCACTTTTGCATGGTTTGGAAGAAGTTAGTCGCACTTTTGTATGGAATGCGGCGGAGACCGACGCTAGGCGCCGGTGGAATCCTGCACCGACTCGGCGGCAGGGCGCGTGGCTGTGCCGGCCTCGGGAGCGTCGCCGAACCAGCTTTCGTACAGCTCGTCGTAGGAACCGTCGGCTTTAAGGGCCGCCAGAGCGTCGTTCACCTTGCCGAGCAGCTCGCCGTTGCCCTCGGCGACGACGAAGGCGTAGTCCTTGTCGGAGGCGATGGTCTCCACCGCCTGCAGATGCGGCTCTTTCACTTTGATGTAGCGGCGGAAGCGCGGCTCGTCCACGATGGCCGCCTGGGCACGTTCGGAATTCAGCTCCATGAGCGCGTCTACGCCCGCATCGAACGTGACGACCTCGGCGGCGGGCAGGTTGTCGCTCACCCACGCGGCAATGGCCGGGTCGCTCTGCACGGCCACCACGATACCCTGGCCCTGAATGCTCGCCAAATCGTCATAGCCGGTGTCCATCTTCGTGAGGACGGCATAGTCGGCATGCAGGTAGGGGTCGGTGAAGGCCACGCCCGAGAGCGCCTCATCGGTGGTAATAGACGACGCACCGAGGTTGGCATCGCCTTCCGCCACCTTTGCCGCCACGTCTTCGGGCAGGCCGGCGGAGATGTTCTGGTCGGCGTCCTTGTGGTTGACGGCCTTGTTGAACCGCACCTCGAGGCCGGCCCGCTCGCCGATAAGCCGGAGCAGCTCCACCGTGAAGCCTATCTGATTGGTGCTCGTGGCCTGCTCGTAAGGCTCGCTGTTGAGCGCCGAGGCGACGACGATGGCATCTGCCGGAGCTTTGCCTGATGCGGCCGCCTTCTCTTCGCCCGCCGACGGCTCCTCGGAGGCGCAGCCCGTCAACGACGAAGCGAGCACGGCGAAGGCCAGGGCAACAAGGAGGGCAGCAAGCGCGCCGGCAAGCGCGCGGGCCGCCGAGGCGGCCGTTGCGCGACGGTCGCGAGCGGCGAGGGGCATTTCAGTCATGGGTTCCTCTCTTTCAGGGCAATGCTTCTCCCGCGCAAGGGCGGGACCTCTTCGGCTCTACCATAGCCAGTCGCCAAGCGCGCGCATCATCCCCCAACGCCCAGCGGCATCATCCCCATAGGGCTAATTTCAACGAAAACGAAGCAGTTTGCCCAACAATTGCCCTCTCCTGACAGGCGGCGGACGCGCAAAACCGTGCGGCCACTATCATCTCTTCTGGAGCAATCGGAAGCGAGCCCGTCAGTCCAATCGCGCGGAGAAACCCGCCGCGCGATGCGAACGCCGCAGCGAACAGAAGCAGACAGCGGTCCGGCTTGCTTCACCCTGCACGGCCTTGCGAGAGAGGACGACCTATGAGCGAGCACAAGCATAACGAGCGCGAAAAGCACCATGAGACCTTCGCCGAGCGCGACCCTTTGGCCGCCGAGCAGCCCGACGTCCTTGAATCCTCCGCGAGCGACCCGCAGTTTCCCGCCATGCAGGAGTTCGAAGTTGACCGGGGCGGCCCCAAGGGAAGCACCCGCAAGCATCCCGGCCTCATTTGGATCATCGTCGCCATCGCGGCGGTCATCCTTCTCTGCGTCGCCTTCGCCGCCGCCGGCGACTGGATGAACCCCACCCAGGCCGAGCGCACCGCCCAGACCGAATTCGAAGAGCAAACCGTCCCCGAGGACCTCGGCGCCAACGAAGACCCCGAAGCCGCCCTCAACGACTAGGCGCGCACGCGCGACGTCACGACGAGAAGAACGCAGACAACCCCAATCTTCGGGGCGGGTGGGCGCGCTATGCCACCACGATGAGGGTTTCCTCCTCTGCGACTGCCTCGAGGGAGCGCTGGGCGTCGAGGCGACGATTGCGGAAGTAGACGAGCCAGTTGGCGGCAATGCAAACGACGTTGATGAAGTAGACGACGAGCACCCAGTTCAAGTTCCCCGACACGAACTTGGCGGCGATGCCGGCAACGTAACCCGCGGTGATAAGGGCGATAAACTGCCAGCTGGTGCCGACAGCCGTGCCCGCCTTGTAGTTCTTGTACGCGTTAAGAGGCCAGGACAGGCCAAAACAGATGAGCATGATTGCCTCGAGCAGCTCTGCCATAAAAATTAATCGCTTCCTTCGAAATAGGGCTCGTGCGTTTGCGGTTTTCGATTGTAAGACGATGGGCCACAGGGTCAAACCTAGCGGCGGCAACAAAGGCATGCGTTACCCGTTCACCACAGAGCGTCCACATTGCGCCCGTGGAAAAGCGTCCGTGAAGAGGGCTTCTGGTATGCTGGGCCCCATGGAAGAGCTTTTCGACATGCATTGCCATCTAGGATTCGCGCCCGATCCGACAGTTGTGGCCGAAGCGGGCCAGCGTGCGGGCATCCGCGCGTTTTCGTGCACCGTTGAACCGGCGGAATACGAGCGGCTCTTACCCCTGCTGGCATCTTGCGAAAACGCGCGGCTTGGCCTGGGAGCGCACCCGTGGTGGATTGCCGATGGCCGCCTAAGCGAACAAACGCTTGAGGCATTCTGCTCCCAAGCAACCGCGGCGCGCTACATCGGCGAGATCGGCCTCGATTTCGCCGGGGCCCGCGGCGCGGCAGAAAGCCGCACACGGCAAACGCAGGCGCTTGCGCGCATCCTGCGGGCCTGCAACAGGGGCGCTGGCGAAAAGCTCCTCTCCCTCCATGCGGTCAACGCCGCATCTGTCGTGCTCGACCTGCTCGAAGAAGCCGACGCCTTTGCGCACCACCGGGTTGTTTTCCATTGGTTTTCCGGCACCTCCGACGACCTGGCTCGCGCCGTGCGGGCCAACGGCTTTTTCTCCGTGGGACCGCGGATGCTCGCTTCGCGGCGCGGGCGCGCATACGCGCGCCAGATTCCGCTCGACCGCCTGCTGCTGGAAACCGACATGCCCTCCCGCTCCGGCGACCCGCTGCCCGCCGGCGTATGGCGAGCCGAACTGGGCAATGCGCTTGCGGGCCTCTCCCAGCTCAAAGAGCTGCCGACCGCCGAGGTCGCCGAGCATCTTGCGGAAACGAGCCGCCGCCTTCTCGGGCTATAATGGCCCTATGGAAAAGAAGCCGAAGAAAACCAGACTGGACGACCTGCTGATCGAGCGAGGCGATTTCCCCACGCGCGATGCCGTGCTGCGCGCCGTCATGGCTCGCGAGGTGCGGGTGGACGACGTGTACGTGACGAGCGCCGCCGTTAAAGTGGCCCCCGACGCCGATATCTTCCTGCGCGGGCGCAAGCAGTTCGTCTCGCGCGGCGGCCACAAGCTGCAAGGGGCGCTTAACGCATTCGGACAGAGCGTCGCGGACATGAACTGCCTGGACATCGGCTCTTCCACCGGCGGCTTCACCGACTGCCTGCTTCAGTCCGGCGCCGCCCGCGTGGCAGCGCTCGACGTGAACTACGGCCAGCTCGCCTGGAAGCTGCGGCAAGATGCGCGCGTGGCCGTCTTCGAGCGCACCAACATCAAAGACGCCGACCCGGCAACCCTCGGCGCGCCCTTCGACCTCATCGTCATCGACGTGTCCTTCATCGGCCTGGCAACGCTCGCGCCCCTCTTCCCCCGCTTCGGTCGCCCGGGCACCATCTTCATCGGTCTGGTGAAGCCTCAGTTCGAATCGGCCCACGACGAAACCGACCGCGGAGTCGTGCGCGATGAAGCCGTGCGGCTTCGCACCGTTGAAGAAGTGAAGGCCGCCCTGACCGCCGCGGGCTTCAAGGTCACGGGCGTTACGGAATCGCCCATCACCGGCCCTGAGGGCAACGTGGAATACCTCGTCCGCGCCGTCCTGCGCAGCTAGCCCGCCGCACCCCCACCGTCGCCGCGCGCCTGGTCTGGTAATTACAACGGCGCGGCAACGCGTCGCTCCCCCGATAAAAACGTCTTGCGCCACCCTGCTCATTTACCGTCGCGCCGAGCGTACCCTCTCTCTATCGGCAATCACGCCGACAGTCAGCGCGCCTGCGAAGCCAGGCGCAATATTGCGGAGAGGAGTGATTATGAGCACATCCCAATCGACGCTCACCCCAAGCTCGCCATCGTCTGGCAGCCCGTCGAGCGCCTCCAAAACGGCATCGCCTGCGCGCACGCTCGGTTTCTTCGGCTTTTTCGCCATCACCGCATCAATGGTGATGACCGTCTACGCCTACCCGAACTTCGCCTCCTCGGGCATGCACCTGATCTTCTTCCTGATCTTGGGCGGTGTCTTCTGGTTTTTGCCCGTTGCCCTGTGCGCGGCGAAGAAGGCAAGTACTGGACATCTATCGATACGGCAGGAACAGACTGG
>CANEDU010000133.1 GCA_947426355.1 uncultured Adlercreutzia sp.
CGAGCCCGATGCGGCGGCGGCCTGGCTTGCCGAGGCCGCAGCCGCCGGCGAGGTGCCCGCGGGCACGGTAGAGGCCGTCGACGCCGTAGAGCCCACGCCGGGCGCAGCGGCGCTGCTTGGCGCCTTTGCCGCCGTTGGAGCCATGGAGGCCGCCCCGGTCGCCATTCCCGCTCTCGACGAGAACGTGGAGCCGCGCTTCCTGCTGCCCTCGGGGCCGGCCGCCGTGCCGGCCATGGTCCGCGACTTCTTGCTTGCCGCCCGAGAGGCGGGCTTGGGCAGTGCACTCGTATGCGGGCCCAATGCCCCCCGCTTGGCCGAGGCGCTGATTCCCGCTCTGGCAGCGGAGGGCTTTGTCTGCTCCCAGCGCATCGAGAAGCCCGTGATGCGCAGTTTCGTATCGCGCCTGTGGCGCGCGCTCGACAATGTGCGGCAGGGGCACCACGTCACGGCGTCGGCTACCGACGCGGCATCCAATCCTCTGGTTGCCCTGGCTCCCTCCAACGTCCGCGAGCTCAACAGGCGATTGCGTCGCGACCGCACGCTCACGCCCGGCGATGTGGAGCTGCAACTCCGCGAAGCGTCCTGCCTGATGGCCTCGGTGCTCGACGCCCTAGGCGCGCTGGACGACGGCGCTTTCGCGTCTTTGCCTCACGCCGCCGAGGCGCTGGAGCAGGCTGTTCGGAACGCCGCGCTGCTCACGCCGCTGCAAAGCAGGCTGGAGCTTTCCGTCGTAGATTCTCTGAGCGAAACAGTGCGGCAGGTGGCCGCCCTGGACGGACCCCCCGCGCTCGTTCCCGAGCTGTGGCTGCAGGGCTCCGTGCGCGCCGAGGCCGTTGCCGTCGGTTCTGCCGAGGCGGCGGCATTCGCCGTTGAGTTCGCTTCGCCCTACCGCCTGAACTCCCTGACGGAGCGCAGCTACGATGCGGTGCTGCTCTCCGATGTCAGCAGCGAGGCCTTCTGCGCGCGGGCGGGCTCCACGGCTCTCGACGAGCTGGCCGAGCGGCTCTCGTGGTCCATGCCGACCTCGCCCTTCGATCGCCAGCGCGACCGCTTCGCCGCCGCCCAAAAAGCAGCGCGCGAGCAGTTCGCCTGCTTGGTGCCGCTGCGCACAAGCGGGGGAGAGGAGGCCTATCCCGCCTTCCTGCTCAAAGAGTACGTCGAGGCCCTGCGCGCCTCCCGTGCCGAGCGCGCTCGTGCAGCGGGGGATGCCGATGGGGCGCGGGATTGGGAAGAAGTCTCGGGGCCCTTGGAGCTGCCCCGGGCGCTTGAGGGCTCCATCAGCGCGCGTGGCGAGGACGACCTGGTGGAAACCGTCGGCGCGACGTTCGCTCCCGTTGTGCGAAAGGAGCATCTGACCGGCGTGGTCAGGGGCACGCTGGCCCATCTGCCCCTGACGCGCTTTATGCGCCATGCGCAAGATGGCTCTGGCCGGCTCATCTTGTCGCCGTCGGCCATCGAGGCGTATCTCGCTTGTCCTTACACATGGTTCATCCAAAGGCGCATTAACCCGCAAACACTCGATGAGAGGTTCGGTCCTTTGGAAGAGGGCAGCTTCGTCCATGCGGTGCTCGCCGCCTTCTACGAGGCGTTGGCCGATACGGGCCGCCGGCGCGTGGGAGAGGGGTCCTGGTCCGATGACGAGCGCATTCTGGCCCAGGTGTTCAAAGACCAGATTGCCAAAGAGAGGCAGCGCGAGCCCGGCAGCGGCCGCTTCGTGGCGACGACGTCCGCCGAAGGGCTGAGGCTGCGGCAGCTGTACCGCATGCTGGTCGCGAGCCTGCGCCGCCAAGGGCGCTTTGCCGCCGGCTATGCCCCCTGGGCGCACGAGTACGCTATCGGGCCCGCCGACGAAGTCGATTACGCCGGCATGCGCTTGAACGGTCGCGTTGATCGCATCGACGTGAACGAGCAGGCCGGTCGCTTCGTCGTGATTGACTACAAGGGGTCGGCCTCTGCCGACTACAACCTCGGCTTTAAGGCCGACGAGGAGCCGGTGCTCCCCAAGCGCGTGCAGGCGCTCGTCTATGCCCAGGCCCTGCGCAAGAAGCTTGAGACGCTCCATTGCGCCGGTGCGCTGTATTTGGGGTACCGCGCCGGAAAGGACAAAGACGTTTTGGCCGGTGCGGCTGACGAGACGCTGTTCGACGGCGTATTGGTGGGCGCGCCCAACGTCTCGCCCCTGAATTTCGACGCGCTGCTCGATTTTGTGGAGGATCGCGTCGCCGAGGGGATGGCGGGCATCTACGACAGCCGCATTCCCCAGCACGCCCGCTTCGGCTCTGTGTGCCGTTACTGTCCCGTACCCGACTGCGCCGGGAGGCTCGCATGAATCTGATGAAATGCACGAAAAGCCAGCGGCGCGTCATCACCACGCTCGATGCGCCTCTCATGGTGTCGGCTGGCGCCGGGTCGGGCAAGACCTTCACCCTCACCCAGCGGGTGGCCTACGCGCTCTCGCCCCACGACGGGCAGCCTCCCTTTCTGGACTCCGTTGACGAGCTTTTGGCCATCACCTTCACCACGAAGGCCGCCGATGAGCTGAAGAGCCGCATCAAGGGGCTGCTGCTGGACGAGGGCCTTGAGCAAGAGGCGCTGAAGGCCGACAACGCCTGGGTGTCCACTATTCATGGCATGGCCTCGCGCATCCTGCGGGAGCACGCTCTGGAAATCGGCATCGACCCGGGCTTCGAGGTGATCGGCGATGATCGGCGCGGCGAGCTGATGGAAGAGGCGCTCGAGCTGGTGGTGCGCCAGGCGCGCGATGGCGACGATGCCCGTCTGGCCGAGCTGCTCCGCACCGAGAAGCTGCGCGGCGCAGGTTTCAACGACAAGGGTCTGGTGGATTACGCCCAAGCGGTGTTCGAGCGCGTGCACGCCATGCCCGAGGGCTTCGACACCTTGGCAACCGGCAAGGGCAAAGACAGCCCCCAGCACCTCATGAGGCTTCTGGAAGAAGCAGCTGACCGCATGTACGGCGAGGTGTCGGCAGTGCCGAAGCCCTCGAAGAGCGTTTCGGCTTTTCTGGAGAAGCTGGACGCGGCCCTTGGGCAGGTTCGCGCGTGGCTCGATGCGGCGCCGGGCGAGCGTGCCGCCGCTTTCGCCGACGACGCGTTCGATGCCGAGGCCTTCTGCCGCGCGTTCTACGCTGTGCCTCCCTCCACCGGCGCACGGATAGGCGCGGCGTACCAAGAGCTGTTCGAATCTTGGTGGGAAACGCTCGTCGAGCTGGACTCTCGCGTACGCGTGGCCTTGGCCGAGCGCTGGCGCGATGCGGTCATAGCGGTGGCCCATCAAGTGGAAGAGGCTTATCAGCGCTTAAAGGGCACGAATCTTCTGGATAACACCGATCTTCTGCTGTGCTGCTCGCAGGCCCTGCGCGCGCATCCCGCTATCGCCGAGGAGCTGCGGCGCAAGTTCAAGTTGATTATGGTGGACGAGTTCCAGGATACTGATCGGCTGCAGGTGGACATTATCAGCCGGCTGGCGCAGCCGGGTCTGGCCAACGTGTGCACGGTGGGCGACGCCCAGCAGAGCATCTACCGTTTCCGCGGTGCCGACGTGAACGTGTTCACCGAGTATCGCCGTAATTTGGAAGGCACCGCTTCGGAGGATGCGGTGGTGCCCATGGCCAAGAACTTCCGCAGCCATGGAGACATCCTCGCCTTCGTGGAGCGCATCTTCAGCCAGCGGGAGGTGTTCGGAGACGATTTCCTGCGCCTGGAGGCCGGCGGATCGGTCAACGAGCAGGTCGATCCCTTGTTTACCGATCGGCCGCGCATCCAGGTGGACGTGGTCCACGGCGAGGCCAAGAAAGCGTCCATCGACGATGCCCGTCAGGCGAGCGCCGCCGCTGTCGCCCGTCATTTCGCCACCCTGCGCGACGAGGGCGCGCCAGCAGGCGACATGGTCATCCTCTTGGGCTCTATGTCGAATGCCGGCAAGTACGCCGAGGCCCTGCGCGCCGAGGGCCTGCCCTCGATGATTACGGGCGGCTCGGTGTTCTCGCGCATGCCCGAGCCCCAGCTGGTGGCGAATCTTTTGCGCGTGGCCGTGAACGCCTTCGACGAGGAAGCGCTCTATCCGGTGCTGGCATCTCCGCTGTTCGCGGTGAGCGACGACGCGCTTTTGGCTTTGGCATCGCGCCGAAACGAGGCGGGGGAGTGGGTGCCCGGATCGCTGGCGCGCGGATTTACTGCGCCGGATATGGAAGAGGCCCTCGCTGCCGCCGGGCTGCCTTCTGACCAGGTGCGCGCCGTTGCGCTGTGCCGGGCGCTCCTCTATGCTTTCGCGAGCCGCGCGCAGCAAGGTGCCTGTGCGGAGGCTCTTCGTCGGCTTCTGGTAGAGAGCGGCCTTCTCGATCGCTTGCAGGACGACGGGGTGGAGGGACTGGCCGCGGCGGCCAACTACGCGAAGGCGGTGCGCCTTGTGGCGCAGCTGGAAGAGGCGGCCCCGGGTGTCGCCTCAACAGCCGCCGCGTTCCAAGCTCATTTGGAGTCGGCCAAGGAGGCCCCCGGTGCCTTGGCCACCGCTGCGAACGACTTCGTGAGTATCATGACCGTTCACTCCTCCAAGGGCTTGGAGTTTCCCCATGTGGCCGTCGCGGAGTTGCGCGACGGCTGTGAGGGAGCGGGGCGGTTCGTCGTTGAGAACCTGGGCGGACACACTTATGCCAGTGCCGCTTTCGTGCCTTTGGACTAATGGAGCGACGCATCGAGAAAAGTGCAGAAACTGGCCGAGAAGATCGAGGCTGCCGAGCCTCTGGACATATCGTCGGTAGATTCGGAGGCGCTCGATTCCCTGTTGGGCGACTTGGCGCCGCACCAGCGCCACGAGGCGCTCGCCGCCTTCGCCGAAGACCAGGCCCTCGCCGAGGCCCGGCGCCTCCTGTACGTGGCGCTCACTCGTGCGAGCAAGTCGCTGTTCGTCGCCATCGCCTTGGGCAGCGGCCCTTCCAAGGGCTACGAGGGCAAGGGCATTGTGAGCGATATCTATCAGGCCCTGGCGTGGGACACCTCGGGGGCTCGTGCGGTTACCATGGTGGACTACGGCGGTTCCGCTCCTGCTCGGGTGACGGTTACCGCTCTGGGCGCCCCGCCCGATGCCGACGCGGCCGAAAGCGCGGCGGGGGTCTTGGACGGTGAGGCGGTTTTACCGGGAGATGACGAGGCGGACGAAGCTCGGGCCCTTGCCGGTGATGCGGGCGCCTCAGGCGACTCCGCAGCGGGCCTTTCCCCGTTCAGCGTGCCCGTGCGCGCTATTCCTCCGGCTCCCGCGATGGTGCCGCGAGGCTTCGCCCATGCCGACCTCTTCTCGTACTCGTCTCTTTCCGGTACCCACGAGCACGTCGATGTGCCGGTAGATCCCGACGAGGGGGATGGAATTGAAATCGTGAATGCGGAGGACTTGCCAAAAGAGGCGGCCTGCTCTTCCGGCGGCGCGCTTGGCGAGGATGCCACAGCTCTGGGGCGCGC
>CANEDU010000134.1 GCA_947426355.1 uncultured Adlercreutzia sp.
GTCGTCGCTGTGTCGGCGCTGCTCATTGTCGTCGCCGTATGCCTGTACCTCGTGCAGCTGTCGGCCACGGTGAGCGACAACCTCATGTCCACGGTGGACGAGATATCTCGCCACGACGTGGAGACTATCGAGGGCTCGCTTGAGGACGCCTACGGGCGCCTGGGCGCGGTGGTCAAGCACATGGAGGTCTACGATGCGCGCGATGTGCACGAGGCCCAGGTGCAGCTGAACCTGGAGGCCGCGGCCTCGAATCTCTTCAACGCCCTGTATCTCATGGACGATACGGGCACCATCTACAGCAGCTCCTATGTGGTGATGGACCCCGACGCTCATGCCTACGACGAGCTCCTCGTCGGCGGCGACGAGCCCTTCGTCATGCTCTACAACGACGACTTGGGCCGTTTGGAAACCACCAAGGAATCGCTTATCTTCGGCATTCCCCTCGATAACTTCCGCCTGGGCGAGCACACCTTCGTGGCGCTGCTCGGCCGCAGCGACCTGTCGGCCATCTCGAACCAGCTCATCATCGAGAGCTTCGACGGCCAGGGCGTTTCCAGCGTGGTGAACGACAAGGGCTACTACATCGTGAACGCGAGCCCTGCCACCGACCTGGCCGGGGAGGACAACTTCTACGAGACGCTGGAGGCCGGCTCCATCGAGGGCGGCGTTACCATCGAGGACGTGCGCCGCAACATCTCCGAGGGCAAGAGCTTCGTTATCAACTGCACCACGGCCGAAGGCGAGCGGCTCGTCATGTCTTTCGCGCCGGTGGAAGGCACGAGCTGGGCGTTCATCATGGCCGTGCCCACCGAGGTGTTCGACCAGCGCTTCGCCCCCTTCATCGCCATGACCGTGGGCATGCTCTGCGCCCTGCTCGTGGTGGTGGCCATTATGGTGGCCGTGCTGTTCCGCTCGGTGCGCCGCTCGATGCGCGCTCGGGCCGAGGTGGCCGCGCGCACGGAATTCCTTTCGAACATGAGCCATGAGATTCGCACGCCCTTAAACGGCATCATCGGCTTGCACCACCTGATGGAACGCCATATGGACGACCGTCAGGCCATGGCCGCCTATGTGGGGAAGCTCGGCACGGCCGCCCAGTACCTGTTGTCGCTCGTGAACGACATCCTGGATGTGTCGAAGCTGCAGGCGGGCAAGGTGGAGCTTGCGAGCGAGCCCTTCGACGCGGCCGTACTCATCGAGAACGTCTGCGATATGCAGCGCGAGCCCATGGCCGAGCGCGGCATCCGCTTCGATCTGACCTGCGAGGGTGTGGGCTCTGCGCTGCTTATGGGCGACGGGGTGCGCGTCAGTCAGGTGCTCGTGAACATCTTGTCGAATGCCGTGAAGTTCACGCCCGAGGGCGGCTCCATTGCGCTGCACGCCGTGCAGGAGACCGTGGACACCCACACGGCTCGGCTTACCGTGGCCATCGAGGACACGGGCTGCGGCATGACGCCGGAGTTCCAGCAGCGCATCTTCGACGTGTTCGCCCAGGAGCGTAACAGCAATAGCGAGTCCCAGAAGGGCACGGGTCTTGGCATGTCCATCTGCTACCTGCTGGTGAGGCAGATGGGCGGCGAGATAGCAGTGGAAAGCGAGCTGGGCGCCGGCTCCCGTTTCACGGTGACGCTCATGCTGCCTTTGGCCGAGGCCGCTGCGGGCGAGGCGGGTGCGGGCGCACCTCATGTCGCCGCCGAGCCGCTCCAGTCCGGGCGTGGCGCCGAAGCGCCCCTCTTGCGACAGTCTGAGCCCAGCGCCGAGGGCGCGGAGCCGGCAGATTCCTCCACTGCTTCCGACGAGGGCGCCGGCGCGCCCGCGGTGCCGCTTGAGATTCTCGTGGCCGAAGATAACGAGCTGAACGCCGACATCATTGCGAGCATCCTGACCGAGGAGGGGTTCTCGGTCACCGTGGCCTGCAACGGCGAGGAGGCCGTGGCGCGTTTCGACGAGTCGCCCGAAGGCCACTTCGCTGCCATCTTCATGGACGCGCAAATGCCGGTGATGGACGGCTATGCGGCGGCCCGCGCTATCCGCGACCTGCCGCGTCCCGATGCGAAGGCGGTGCGCATCTTCGCCTGCACGGCCTCCACCTTCGCCGAGGACCGCGCCCGCGCTCTTGATGCTGGCATGGACGACTTCCTCCCGAAGCCCCTGAACGTGGGCCTCATGCTGCAGAAACTCGATGATATCCGAAAGGGCGACGCCTCGTGACATCCTCCATTTCCTCGCGTGCGGGTAAAGCGACCCGCGTGCTCGACCGTCCGCTCACGCGGCGCGGCTTCTGTGCTGCGACGGCGCTGGCCGCCTGCGCTCTGGCCGCGGCCCCCGGCTGCGCGAACGCGTCGCGGCGGGTACACCTCGTGGTGAAGGTGCCGAGGACGGGCCACAGCGTGGTGTTCGACGAGGGCATCACCCAGGTGGAGACCGTCATCCAGGCCATGGCCGACGATTTCGTGGCCGTCTACGACGCGCGGCCTATCGAGGTGGAGGTCGTCGTCTTCGAGCAGAACCAGTACGATGCCGCCGTGCGAGGCGCCTTCGATACCGATAAGGCGGCCGACGTGCTGTACGGCGATTACTTCAACATTTCCACCTACATCCACAGCGGGCGCGTGGTGCCGCTCGACGAGGTGGCCACACCCGACGTGCGCGCCGATGTCTCCGACTATCTGTGGGAGATGAGCACGGTGGACGGGCGCGTGTACATGATGCCCTACCTGGCGCGCCAGAACGTGCTCGCCTACAACAAGGAGCTCTTCCGCCAGGCCGGGCTGGACGACTTCATTGCCGAGGGCGAGATTGCCGCCTGGTCGCTGGAGGAGTGGACGCACGTTCTGGATACTCTAGCCGCAAAGCTTCCCCGCGGCACCTTCCCCATGATGATGTACGCTGCCAGCTCCCAGGGCGACACCCATATCATGACGCTGCTGCGCAGTTCGGGCGCGCGCTTCTTCGACGAGAGCGGGCATTTCGCCCTCTCGGAGCCGGAGGGGGTGGCGGCGCTGCGCTGGATCCAGGAGGGTGTGGGCCGCGGGTGGTTCCCGCCCCATGCCGAGAACCTTGAGATCGAGGACTGCTCCAGCCTGTTCCGCGCCGGGCAACTGGCCATCTACATGGTGAACAACGCCTCCATCGGCCGCTACGGAGATACGGTGGGGCTCGTGAACTTCCCGGGACCCGATGCCGACGGCTGCGCCACCGCGTTCATCTCGGGCTTCGAGGTGTTCGACAACGGCGATGCGGAAAAGCTCGCCGTGGCCCGCGACTTCATCTCCTTCGTGTACGGAAGCGACCGCTGGCTCAGCTATGCGGCTGGCGCCATGCCCGCGTCGAAGCGGGTGGCCGAGCGCTACGGTGCCGAGATTCCCTGCTACGATCTGTTCCGCGCCAACGTCTCGAACGTGGTGGACTTCACGGGCAGCAACCCGGACACTCTGGCCGTGCGCGACGTGTTCTACCCCTGCATCCACGACCTGCTCGCCGGCAGGCTGACCCCCGAGGAATGTGCCGCTCGCATCGACGCCGACTGCAACGCCGCCATCGACGCCGGCATCGCCGAAAGCCGCCTGCACGAGTAGGAACGCATCTCTGCGTCCCGAAAAGAGGATATGGATACGACTGACCTGTGGTACCTTGGCGGAAATCGGCTGCTATGCCGCCCTGGCATTCGGGTTCTTGGTCATGGCAGCTATTGCGGTCGCCGTTGATTTCTTCTCGAGCGGGAATTGAGATGTGGCGCTTGCGGCTTTTGGCGTCTGCAACAATCTGACTATTCGAGAGGCTTTTGCTTGCGTGTTCTCTGCCGACGCTGCTACAATGATGGCCAGCGGATGCCCGTGTTCGAAGTTGCGGGCAGCGCCGTTTGTGTGTCGGCTGATCGCGAGTCAACTAGCGCTTGCGATCAGCTTTCGTTTCGGGGCGCGAACCCCGTGCTGCGGACACGGCCTTGACCATCGCCGTCGCCAATCCCATCGCAGAAGCAACGAGTTTCAGCAACTGAACAACCAAGTCCATGGGCAAATCACCTCCTTCCGTAAAAGAAGGCGCTGCCAGCACACGAGGCTTACTCCGCTGGCCTTGCACGATTGTACCACAAATACAAGAACAAATGTTCCAAATATTGGGATAGACTACGATTGGCTTTCTGAAAGGAGGTGTCGTGGGGCGATGACCTTCGTGGGGGCGAGTCCTTTCTGCGGCAGACGTGCGGAAAATGCGCCGCTGTCGGGTGCTCGGGCCTGGGAGGGACGCGTTCGTATACAATGGAGGGCGACTTGTACCTGATTGATTGAGGAACCGGCACTTCCATGACTGATTCTGCTGAACTGAGCGAGCCTGCGACCGCGGGCGCCCCCTTCTCCTCCGTCGCCGTTATCGGCCTGGGACTCATCGGGGCGTCGTTGGCGGCGGGACTTGCCGACAAAGCGCCCGGCGTGCGCGTCTTCGGGGTGGATACCGATGCCGCTGCTTGCACTACGGCCGTCGAGCGAGGCTGGTGCGCTGCCGCCGCCGGTCCCGATGACCCCGCTTTCCGCGCCTTCGTGGAGGACGAGTGCGACTTGGTGGTTATCGCCACGCCCGTGGCCGCGGTGGACGACTACCTCGCCCGTCTACGCGACTGGGGCTACGCGGGTGTGGTCACTGACACCATCTCCACCAAGGGCCATATTCTGGCTGCGGCCGAAGCCCTGCTGCCGGCCCCGGCCCGCTACGTGCCGGGACATCCCATGGCCGGTTCCGAGCAGAACGGCATCGCCGGCGCCCGCGCCGACCTGTTCGAGGGCGCGAACTGGATTCTCTGCCCCGACGAGCGCACTGCCCCCGAGGATTTCCAGCACCTCCACGAGTTCGTGCGCGGCCTGGAGGCCCGCGTGGTGTCGCTGCACCGCGAGGAGCACGACGCGGCCGTGGCCATCGTGAGCCACGTGCCCCACATGGTGGCCTCCTCGCTTATGCAGCTGGCCAGCGCCCATGCCGACGACACCGGCTCCATCATGCGACTGGCTGCCGGAGGCTTCAAGGACACCACGCGTATCGCCGCAGGAAGCCCGAAGCTGTGGTGCGGCATCGCCTTCGACAACGCCGAGGCGCTCGGCAGCGGCCTGGCCGAGATGGCCGCTATTCTGGAATCGTTCGCCGCGGCGCTCGCCGCCGGCGACCGCGACACCTTCACCCGCCTGCTCGCCGAGGCTGCCGAGGCGCGCCGGGCGCTGCCTGCGGCCTGGGTGCCCTCCACCGAGAAGCTTCTGGAAGTGCGCATTCCCATGGTGAACCGCACGGGCGTGGTGGCCGAGGTGTGCACCATTGCCTCGTCGGTGGGCTGCAATATACAATCCATTGACATCGACCACATCAGCGAGGGCAACGCCGTGCTCTCCCTCATCCTGACCGACGAGGGCGACGTGGGCGCGCTGTCGCTGCAGCTGATCAACGCCGGTTTCTCCGTATCGTTCAGTCCGATTATGCCGAAG
>CANEDU010000135.1 GCA_947426355.1 uncultured Adlercreutzia sp.
GATCTCGAAGACGGTCAGCGGGCCCATGATGCCGGGATGGATGGTGAACTTGTCGTAGTCGATCTGGGTGAACACCGTGTCCAGGTGCATCATGGCGCGGTTGTTCGGGATGTTGAACGCCAGGATGGTGTCGATGGAGCTCGTCTCATCGTTGAACACGTTGTGGGCGATGGCGTCGATGGCATCGGGCTCGGTGCGCTGGGAGATGCCGATGGCCAGCACGTGGTCGTTGATGTTCAGGATGTCGCCGCCCTCGATGTGGAAGGTGTCGTTGCGATCGTAGTAGGTCGGCGTGCCGGCGAAGTCCGGATGATAGCGGAAGATGTAGTCGCCGTAGATGGTCTCACGGTTGCGAGTATGGGCGTACATGCGGTTGATGGACACGCCGTTGCCGATCATCGCGAACGGGTCGCGGGTGAAGTACAGGTTGGGCATCGGGGCGCACACGAGCTTGCAGCGGTCGGACACCATGTCCACCAAAAGGTGGGTGTCGGAGCAGGGCAGCTCCTGCAGGTTGATGCCGGCCATGGTCTTCATGACCATGTCCTTGGTACCCGCGTACTCGGAGTTGATGTAGTCCTTGATGATGTTCTTGTAGATGTCGGTGCGGATGCCGGCCTCGAAGACCCACTGATCGAGGAACTGCTCGCGCAGCTCGGGGTTCGCATCGATGACCTCGGTCATGAGGTCCTCCAGATACACAACCTCAGTGCCCTCGTTGCGCAGGATGTCGGCGAAGGCGTCATGCTCGGCCTGGGCGACCTCCAAGAACGGGATGTCGTCGAACAGCAGCTCTTCCAGCGTGTTCGGGGTGAGGTTGAGAAGCTCGTCGCCGGGGCGATGCAGGATAACCTTCTTGAGGTTGCCAATCTCGCTCTTGACGTTTACTCCTTGCATGTGACTCTCCAATCCGGCGCGTTGAAGCGCACCATCATAGTTGAGAAGCTGCGGGCGGTGCGCCCCCAGCCCATCGCGGTCGGCGCGACGGATACACCCAATGTCGCAGAATCCGTGTCGAGGGGAAGAGGTAAAGCGGTAGTAGTTGAGGGTTTAACTCATAATTACAAACCCCTTACAACCTTTATACCCTACGTAAACTCCCCTTGAAACGTTGCTGCTGCCCCAGGTCAAGCGTGCGACTTGAAGCCTGCTCAGTCGGATGCCTTCCTTGCGCATCGACGGTGCCCTGCCTTTCGGCTCCCCTTGAAGCATTGCGGCCGAGGCTGCCTTTCGTCGACAAATCCACGGTAACATCATTTTTGTTCACATGCAATAAAAAAGTTCCAATAGTTTAGTTATTCAATCAAACTTCACGAATAAGCAGGTGCTATCGACTGCCCGAGAGGAGCCTTTGAAGCAGAGGGTCTTTTCGAATCCCAAGAATTGCCAGGCAAGAGCCTTGTTTTGCGATCTTATTTCGCAAAAGCGTCCTTTGTTGACGAAGGACTTGCGTCCGTCAACAGTCTTGTTGCGCACGATACGCTCATTCATCCATCGGCTTTTATCCTGACCATAAAGGCAAAATTCGTAGTGCAGATGAACAAATTTATTCCAAGGCGTATACTGCTCCTTGAGACAATGCCCCGCTCGCTCAGGGGTCATCACAGCATGTTGCCGGTGCCGCCGAAAGGAGACTTCCATGGTCAACCGCGCCCCCGCCGATCTCATTTTCACTACCGATGCCCTGTTCACGGGCACCGAGGACCACCCTCTGCCAGGTACGCTGGCCTTAACAGGCGACCGCGTCGTCTGGGCCGGCCCCCGCGAGGACCTGCCCGATGCGTTGCGCGGACCGGAGACGACCGTGGTCGACTGGGGCAACGCGCTGGTAATGCCCGGCTTCCACGATGCGCACCTGCACTACTTCCATTCCGCTTTGTACTTGTCGCCTTTGGCCGAGCGCTTCGTGGGGGAAAACGAAGCCGACGCTGTGGCCCGGCTCGCCCCCTTGGCAGCCCGCCGACCCGCCGGCTCGTGGCTGCTCGCCCAAGGATGGCGCGACTATCTGTGGAACCCGCCGGCCATGCCCTCGCGGGATTCGCTGGACGCGGCCTACCCCGACCGCCCCGTGGCCATGTACTCGGGCGACGCCCACACCCTGTGGCTCAACAGCTGCGCTCTGGAGCGCCTTGGCATTACCGAGGATTCCGTGCCCCCTGCCGGCGGCAGCTATGACAAGGACGCCGACGGGCGCCTGACGGGCATCGTGCGCGAGGCAGCGGCCATGGAGCTGATGCCCCGCATTGTGGACGAGTTCTCTACCGAAGAGCTGCTGGACGCCTATCGCTCCTTCGAACGCTACCTGAACGAGCATGGCGTCACCGGGGCGTGCGACGTTTCGCTCATGGCCATGCCCGGGCTCGATTTCGTGCGCGACGATTTGTTCGCCGCCCTCGATGAAGCCGGTGAGCTCACCGTGCGCATCTCCATGTTCCCGACGCTTCTGGCCGACCGCAGCCGCCTCGCATCGCTGCAAGAGCGCCACACCGGACCGCTGCTTCAAGCCCGCGGGTTCAAGCAGTTCTTCGACGGCGTCTCAAGCCAGCACACCGCCTGGGTGCACGACCCCTACGCCAACGCCCGCTTCGAAGGCGATTGCGGCCGCCCCACCGTGGAAGCCTCGGCCATGGAAGAGCTCGTGGCCCCGGCGGCTGACGAGGGGTGCGCCGTGCGCGTTCACGCCATCGGCGACGAGGCCATCCACCAGTGCCTCGACATTTTCGAACGGCACCCCGTCGCCACGCCGGCCCGCCACAGCATCGAGCACTTGGAAAACTTCCAGCCCGACGATATCGAGCGCTTGGCCCGCGTCGGGGTCATTGCCTCGGTGCAGCCACGCCACATCACCTTGGACCCCGGCGGTCCGGAGCGCGATTTGGGCCCGGAGCGCGTGCCCTACATGTGGCCCTTCCGCAGCCTCATCGACGCCGGCGCCACCCTCGCCTTCGGCACCGACTCGCCCGTAACCGACATCGATCCGGTAGACGCGGTGTACACCGCCGTTACGCGCCGCGATGCCGACAGCCACGAACCTGCCAGCGGATGGCTGCCCGAAGAGCGCATCACCTTGGCCGAAGCCCTGCGCGCCTACACCGCCGGCAGCGCGGCAGCGGCCCAACGCGCCGGCGAGCTCGGCACGCTGGAGCCCGGCAAGTTCGCCGACATCGTCGTTTTGGACCCGAACCCCTTCACTCTGAGCGCCGATACCCTACAGCAAACACAGGTAGCGGCCACCTACGTGGGCGGTCGTCAGGTGTACGCGCGAGAGGCGCGCTAGCGCGATACGCGCAAGAATCGCCAAAAAGACGGGGCCTCCCGGCCCCGTCGCGCGCTACCTGTCTGCGTGCGGCCCTTATCCCTCGAGCGCTTTCGACATCGCCCACAGCTCCTCGAGTTCGTCAGCCGTCAAATCCTCGATGCGCCGCCCCTGGCCCGCAGCAGCCCCTTCCATAAAGGCCCAGCGAGTGCGAAACTTCATGCAGGTGGCGCGCAGGGCCTCTTCAGCCTGCACGCCCATTTTGCGAGCAACGTTCACCAGCGAGAACAGCACGTCGCCAAGCTCCAGCTCCACCGCAGCGGCCGCGGAGGAATCGACCCCCGCATCTATCTTGCCGTTGGAAGACTTCGGCGCGGCCGCATAGGCCTCCTTCAGTTCGGCGATTTCCTCATTCACCTTCTGCCACACGTCATCGACGCTTTCCCACTCGAAGCCGGCCGACGCGGCTTTCCGCGAGATTTTCTGGGCCTGCTTGAGCGCCGGAAAACTGCGGGGTACGCCATCGAGCAGCCCCTGCGGCGCCTCCGCTACGGCATCGGCCGCCTCTTTCTCGGCCATCTTTATCTGGTCCCACACATCGAGCACCTCGTTGGCATCGCCGGCGGCGACATCGCCAAACACATGGGGATGGCGGCGCACGATCTTCGCGTTGACGTCGCGGCACACATCGTCGATGGTGAACTCGCCCTCGTCGGCGGCAATCTGCGACTGAAGCACCACTTGGAGCAGCACGTCGCCCAGTTCCTCGCGCATGTGGGCCACGTCGTCCGCCTCGATGGCATCCACGGCCTCGTAGGCCTCTTCCACCATGTTGCCGGAAATGCTCTTGTGCGTCTGCCCCTTGTCCCACGGACAGCCATCAGGCGCACGCAGGGCCTCGATGGTGGCCACGAACTCGTCGAAAGCCGGGTGCTCGGTCACCTGCACCTCGGCTACCAGCTTATTGGTCATGCTCTCGCTTCCTTCCCTTGCGGTTTCTCGGCATTATAGCGCGCGGGCGATGGCAGCATCGAGTGCGCCACCCGGAAGCGGCCGCAGTGCTCTCCGAGCCATTTCGACGCAGGCACGTCCCCCGCCTCCTCTTTTGCTCTGCTCCAACCGCCCTCTCCGCGCCTCTCAAGCCACTTCGGCCCCGTTTCCCTCCCCTGCCGGGGCCGCTCGTGCAACGATTTCGCACAATATCTAGGCTGTTTCGTCATTAAATCCCCACTTGAAGGGCGCAAAACGGCTCTTTTTTCCGCAAAAACGCGCCTTTGTCGAGAAAAGGGGTGCACAACCTGCGCTTTTCTATTATTATCGTCTACGCCAAAAGCGAGGGACGCTGCCATCGGGGTCATCTGATGTCAGCGTCCTTCGAGTGAAAGCCCTGATAGCAGGGTACCGTCAAGAGAAAGAGAAAGAATATGCCCGCACCTACCATGACTCCCGAGCAGCGCGCCGCCGCCCTTGAGAAGGCCCGTATCGTCCGCGCCAAGCGCTCCGAGATCACCAACAAGCTTGCCATGGGTCTCACCACCCCGGCTGAGGTTCTCGACCAGATCGACGACCCGGTCATCGGCCGCATGAAGGTTAAGGCTTTCGTGAACGCTCTGCCCGGCTACGGCAAGGTGAAGACCGAGAAGCTCATGGAGGAGCTGGGCATTCCGGCCGAGCGCCGTTTGCAGGGTCTGGGCTCCAACCAGATGCAGTCCCTGAAGGCTGCCCTGTCCTAAGGCTCGACTGAAACAGCTTTCCAAGCGCCCGTCTTCCTCAGGCGGGCGCGTTTGTTTTGCCGCTTTCGAGGGAATCTGCCGCCCAATCTGATACTCTTAAGGCGATTTGTGGCCAGAAAATGCTCTCCGATTTCAGAAAGGCCCTCTCGTGCCCACTATATATGTAGACACGCTCGATGACAATCGACTCGATGTTTTCGCACGGCTGACCGAGACACAGCTGCGCTGCAAGTTAGAGCCGGAGCGAGCCGTATTCATCGCCGAGTCCGGCAAGGTTATCGAGCGCGCCTTCGAAGGCGGCATGGAGCCGATTTCGCTTCTCATGGAAGAGAAGTGGCTGACTTCCATGGCGCCGCTCATTGAGCGCATGGAGGAAGCGACGCGCAAGCGGCCGGGCGTCCCCGAGCTGCCCGTGTTCGTCGCGCCTCACGATGAGCTCGAGCGCCTCACGGGCTTCGAACTGACCCGCG
>CANEDU010000136.1 GCA_947426355.1 uncultured Adlercreutzia sp.
GGCCCTATCGCGTAGAATGGTCCCATGACTACTTCTGCGAACATACCTATGGAACTCCTTGCGCCGGCCGGCGGTATGGAGCAGCTGCGGGCCGCGGTGCTGTTCGGGGCCGATGCGGTGTATCTGGCAGCCGACAAGTTCGGCATGCGGGCCCGGGCGGCGAACTTCCGTATGGAAGAGATTCCCGCGGCGGTGGCCTTTGCCCACGCCCGCGGCGTGAAGGTGCACGTCACCTGCAACATCCTCATGCATCCCGACGATATTGACGGGCTGCCGGAGTACTTCCGCGCGCTCGATGCGGCCGGGGTCGACGCCCTCATCATCAGCGACTTGGGCGCCTTCGCCGTGGCCGGCGAGGCGGCGCCGCGCATCGAGCGCCATGTGAGCACCCAGGCCTCCGTGGCCAACGCCGCGGCGGCGCGGGTGTGGCATTCCCTGGGCGCCAAGCGCGTGGTGTGCGCTCGCGAGATGTCGCTTACCGACATTGCCCGCCTGCGCCAAGACGCGCCGCCTGATCTGGAAATCGAGGCCTTCGCCCACGGCGCCATGTGCATGGCCGTCTCGGGCCGCTGCCTCATCAGCAGCTACCTCACGGGCCGCTCGGGCAACAAGGGCCACTGCACCCAGCCCTGCCGCTGGAGCTATCAGCTGGGCACGGCGGGGGAGGGCGCACGCGGCGCGTACGAGCCGCTCGAGGGCATCGCGCCGACAGAATTCCTCTTGGAAGAGGAGAAGCGCCCCGGCGAGTTCTTCCCCATCGAACAGGACGACCGCGGCACCTTCATCATGAACGCCAAGGACATGAACATGCTCGCCCACCTGCGCGAGCTGGCCTGCGCGGGCGTCGATTCCATCAAAATCGAGGGTCGCAACAAGAAGGCCTTCTACGTGGCGAGCGTCGTGGGCGCCTATCGCCGCGTGCTCGATGGCGAGCCGGCCGAGGCGGTGGCCGACGAGCTTTTGGCCGTGTCCCATCGCCCTTACGGCACGGGCTTCTACTTCGAAGAGGCCGAGCAGGCCCCGGCTTACGACGGCTACGAGCAGGAGACCATGCACGTTGCCGACATCGTCGCTCGCGACGGGCGCTTTCTGTACGCCCTGTGCCGCAATCGGTTCGCGGAAGGCGACGAGCTGGAGGTCCTCGCGCCCCACACGCCCGCGCGTTCCCTTGCCGTGCGCGATCTCCACTGGCTCGTGACGTTCGGCCCCGACAACCATGACGAGGATGCCCCGGCCACGGTAGAGGAGGCCCTGACCCGGGCCACGGAGGCCGACTGGGCGCCCGCCGCCGCGGCCAACCGCTCGTGCAATCTCTACCGCATAGAGGCTCCTGAGGGAATCGCGGTTCCCGCCGGCTCGTTCCTCCGCGTGCGCACCTTCCGTCGCTCGGCGCGCCACGGGGAATAGGGCAAAGCGACGCTTTCTTCGTGACAGCGGCTCGCCGCTGTGGTAAAACACCCCAAGCGCAACGCGAGAGAAGGGGAGGGTCTTTATGATTACCGTGGGCGATGTCATGACCATGCGGGCCTTCGACGGCATCTGGCTCGCGGCCCCCTGCGAGGGCGCGGATGCGCGCGAGGTGCTCGGCGTGGGCACGCTCGACCACGAGCCGTTCACGGGCCGCTACGATTTGTTCTCCGCCGGCGAGTTTGTCTTCACCACGCTGGGGTTTGCCGCCCTGCACCCCGATTTGGCCGAACAAGCGCTGCTCGAGCTCATCGACCGCCAGGTGGCCGCCATTGCCGTGAAGCCCGTCGTGCTGAAGGAGCTGCCGCCTTCTGTGGCCGCTCGCTCGGCCGAGGCTGGCGTGCCCGTGCTGTTCTACGAGGGTCGTTTCATGGAGCGCGTCATCGCCGACCTCATGAACGCCCTTGACGACGATGCCGAGGAATGGGAGCGCACCCACCTGATTGATTCCATCCTCGCATCGTCCGACGAGCAGGCCGTGCGCTCGACTATCTTCACCATTGCCGGCGTCACCGGGGCCACCATCCAGTGCATGGCCGTTCGCGCCGTCACCGACGACGATGCCTCCCTGCGCGCCCTGCAGCGCGTGCTGGAAGGGGTGCTCGCGAACTACGGTGAGCGCTGGAACGATGTGGAGCGCACCTACGTGTGCCGCTACCGCGGTCAGCTGCTGGGGTTCGTCTCCTTCAAGAGGCCCCCGCTTAAGGCCGTCGCCATTTCCGATGCTGACTTGGAGAAGTGCGTCGCTACGGCTGGCCCGCTCATCTGCGGCATTAGCCAGGAGGTGGCTCTCGGCGAAGCGGATTTGGCGGTGCGCCAGGCCATGGCCGCTCTGGAGACGGCCTTGAAAGAGGGACGCGAAACAGTGCGCTGGACCACTTTGCGCTTCGACGCCTTCCGCGCCGCTGCTAAAAGCGACCGCCTCTATGCGCGCTCCGCCGACCTGCTGCGCTCGCTTCTGTTCGACTACGATGCGGAAAACGACGCCGAGCTGGCCCGAACCGCCGAAGCTTTTGCCGCCAACTATGGCGAAGTGCGCGCCACGGCCGATGCCTTGTTCCAGCACCCCAACACCGTGCGCTATCGCCTGAAGAAGATTAAGGATGTTCTCGCCATGGAAAGCGCCTCCGATCGTGAGCTGGCGGCGCTGCTCACGCTGGTGTACCTGCCCTAAACCGGAGGCAATGCGGCGTGCGGGCTCTTCGCTTGGGGCCATGCAACGCCTGCGCAAGCCGCCTCTTGTTCCTTCGAGGCAGCTTCAACGTCGTTGTGCAATTGCACAAGCGGACGCGCTCGGTTTCAGAGCAGCGACCAAGACCCTGACGATTTTGCCCCTCTAAACTGCATGGTGTCGAAAGCGAACAACGCACAACCGTGCTGAGAGGAGCCATCATGAAACTGTTCAACGAGAGCGCCACCGCCGCTATCTCCGCGCTCGATTCCGCCGATGCCGCCTACTGCGCCAAGCTCGAGCAGCGTTTCGCGAATATGGGCATCAGCGCGAAGGCGGCCTCCGACGCCGTAACCTCGCTCATCGAGGCTGACGCCGTGCCCCAGACCGGCGTGTGGGCCGCCCTTCCCTCTGCGTTCAAGGGCCTTTTCCCGAAGAAAACCGAGGCGAAGAAGCCCGTCGTCTCTGAAGCGTTCGAAGCTCCCCTGTCCGAAGCTCTTGCCTAAGCATGCGAAAGCGGCTTAGAAGCCTTGCCGGCTGCCCCATTTCCCATCCAGGACAGACCTCGGTTTTCCCCGAACGCAAAGCGACCCCGCCGAATCCGACGGGGTCGCTTCATGAGACGAGTCTCTCAAGGCTGCGAGTTGGTAGGCAAGCTGAGCTAGTCCTCAACCTCGACGAGCTCGATGTCGAAGTTCAGGTCCTTGCCCGCCAGCTCGTGGTTCATGTCGAAGGTGACGATGCCGTCCTCGATGGACTCCACGAACACGGGGAAGGGCTGGCCGCCCGGGCCCATCATGTACACGGTCTGGCCGACGGGAAGCTTGTCGCCGTTGGGAATCTGGTCCACGGGCACCTTCTGCACCATCTCGTCGCTGCGCTCGCCATAGGCCTCGGCTGCGGGGATGTGCACGGTCTTCTTCTCGCCCACGGCCATGTCCTCCACGGCGGCGTCGAAGCCGGGGATCATCTGGCCGGCCATGCAGACGAACTCGATGGGCTCACCGCGGTCCACGGACGAATCGAACTTGGTGCCGTCGTCCAGCGTGCCGGTGTAGTGCACCTTGACCTTCTTGCCTTTGTTGCTCATAGCTTGAGCTCCTTTCCAAAAGATGTGCGTTTCAGTCTAACGGAAGGGCGCCGAAGAACAGGGAAGGGGAGCCAAGCTGCTCCAAGTTGTCACAAACAGGGTAGGGGGTGCTGGGGTGAGCGACGAGGTGAATGACGAGGTGAATGACGAGGTGAATGACGAGACGGGCTCGGCCAAGGACTGCGCGACACCTTTTGATGCTCGGAATGGCAATTTCTTTCGTTTCGAGGCGCAGGGAAGAGGGAAAAGCTGCGAAATATGGCCAATTTTGGGGTTTGCCCCCGCGTGGGGGCACCAAAAACGTCATCGTCTTGCCGGGAGTGCGCCTCGAAACGAAAAAAATTGCCAAAAAGAGCGCGATTTGTTGCGAGAGCGCGCTGCACCTATTTCCAAAGGGGGTATGATGGAAGGCGCACCGAGATGATGTCTTTGTGCAAGTGCTCAACGAAAGCGCGCGGCTGCGGAGTCGAGCGCGACGCAAGGCCGAACGTGGCCTGCGTTCGAAGAGAAACGGGGTTGACTATGACCTACCGCGCAGGAGTTGTGGGAGCAGCCGGATTCGCCGGCATCGAGCTGGTTCGCCTGCTTTCGCGCCATCCCAAGTTCGATTTGGCAGCGGCTACGTCTGACGCCCTTGCGGGAACGCCTATCGCTGAGGCCTATCCGGCTTTCACGGGGGTGACTGACCTCGCTTTCTCCACTCACGAGGATACCGACTTTGCCGCCTTCGACGTAGTGTTTCTGGCGGTGCCCCACAAGGCGGCCATGGGGCTCGCTCCCGCGCTCATCGAGGCGGGCGTCACCGTGGTTGACCTCTCCGCCGATTTCCGCCTGAAAGATCCGGCCGTTTACGAGCAGTGGTACGCGCCCCATACCGCCACCGATCTTCTGGCCCAGGCCGCCTTCGGGCTGCCCGAGCTCACCGGCGACGAGCTTGCTGCCGCAGCCGCCCGCCGCGCGACGGGCGAGGCCGTGCTCGTGGGCTGCGCGGGCTGCTATCCGACGGCCACCTCCCTCGCTGCCGCGCCCGCCATCCGCGCGGGGCTTGTGGATGCCGCCGCTCCTGTGGTGGCCGACGCCATCTCCGGCGTGACCGGCGCGGGCAAAAAGGCCACGGAGCGCACTCATTACTGCTTCGCCAACGAGAACCTCGAGGCCTATGGCGTGGGCACCCATCGCCACACTCCCGAAATCGAGCAGATCTTGGGGCTTGAGGGCCGCCTCGTGTTCACGCCGCATCTGGCTCCCTTGAACCGCGGCCTGCTCTCCACGGTGACGCTGCCCCCGGCACCGGGCGTGAAGGCCCCCACCACCGAGGAGCTCGTGGAAATCTATCGCGACTTCTACGCGGAAAGCCCGCTCGTGTCCGTCATGGACGCCGGCGTGCAGCCTCGCACCGCCTCGGTGGCCGGCACCGTGCGCGCCCAGGTGGGCGTGGCGGTCCACCCCACGGGCATGATCGTGGCCACCGGTGCCATCGACAACCTCGGCAAGGGCGCCGCCGGTCAGGCCGTGCAGTGCGCCAACATCGTCTTCGGCTTGCCCGAGACGACCGGTTTGGAAGAGATTGCCAATCCGGTGTAGCGATATAGGTCATCGCGGCGGCGGACAAGGGCACCAAGGAGCCCGCCTGCCGCCCGTTTGAGTCTCCAGGCGCGATTTCAGAAAGAGAGGAACCATGAGCGACACCGCGACCCTCGCCTTCGACGAGAT
>CANEDU010000137.1 GCA_947426355.1 uncultured Adlercreutzia sp.
GTTGGCGTAGAGGCTCACCTTGTTGTCGTCGTTGAGGGCCGCCCACAGCTCGTCCGGCGTCGGCAGCGCCACGGAAATGGGCTCGCCGGCGAAGGTGGGCAGGGGGTTGCCATCGCCCTGATAGGTGCTGATGAAGTAGCCGCAGCCCTCATCAACGCCCTCGTAGGCGAAGAACTCGCGGATGCAGCGGTCGCCCTCGCCGTGCTTCAGGATGGAGATCTCGAAGCTGCCGTCGGGGTTCACCAGGGCGGAAATACGCGGGGTGAAGTTGGGCGCGTCGGGCTCGTATTCGCGGGCCATGCAGCCGGCGCGGAAATCGCCCGCCTCCACGATAGTATCGGTCTGGTCGCCGTTGGTGACCACCAGCGCGTCGCCCATGGTACGCACGGGGTGGTAGATGATGAGGCTCGGGTCTTCCAGAAGCGCCGGGTCGTGAGCCTCGGTGCGGATGCCGTCGGGCTCGATGGCGAAGATGCGGTTGCGGCTGTTCACCGAGCGACCCATGATGAAGTAGTAGACGGTGTCCTTGCCCACCACGATGCCGCGGCCTGGGTAGGGGTTGTTCTCGAGCAGTTCGACGAGGTCTTGCATGCACGCTCCCTTTCTGTGTCGCGGGCTTGCGCCGTGCCGTGCTCCTTGCGAAGAACAGGAGGTCTCCGCAACGCATCGCACGCCGTGCGCCCTTTTGGCTTGCGCGTTCCGCCCAACGAAAAAGGGCAAGCCGATAGTGCGTTTCGGCTTGCCCAGACGGTCGGCGGAAATATGCGCGCTGCTTCCCCGCGGTGACCCGCGATTATCCGTCAGTTACAGCGCGTTCGCTTGATGGCAGGGTAGCACGGAAGCCGCCCCGCGCGAAAGCTCGTGCCGCATTTCCCCACGCCTTTTCCGTCGGCGGCGGTCGGTCTCTTCAACGATAAGCGAAACGTTGGCGGCTGCGCGCGCAAAGGGCGGCTTTCTTGCGTCATAATGGGAGTGTCAATGGCTCGTCGGGCCGCGTGTGGGAGCGCGGTGCGCGCCGCAAAAGGATTGCGGCGAAGACGCCTCGGGAAATGCGGGTGGAAAGCCTGCGCTATACCAGTAACCGTAAGGATCGCAGCGGCGCCCAGGCGCGGCGGCGGCGAAGTCGGAACACCGAGCCGAGCAACCGGGCCCTGGAAGAAAGGAATGGAATATGAACCGATTCGACATCACAGAGCGGCCCAAGCAGTGGCTCGTGGCCCTGGTGGCCTTGGCCTTCACCTTCATGCTGGTGGTCCCGGGCTGCGCGAGCGAGGCAGCCGACAAGGCGACCGACAGCGCTGCCGGCGAAAACGCTACCGAGCAGGCGGCCCAGACGGCCGAAGACGAGGGCCCGCTTGAGGCTGGCGAGGCTGCGGGCGACATCGTCGTGCCCGTTTCCATCACCATGCCCGAAAGCGCCAGCGCCGAGCCCAAGACCACCGAGGTCACGGTGCCCGCAGGCGCCACCGTGCTGGACGCCCTTCAGGCCACGGGCTGGGACGTGCAGGCTGAGGACAGCGACTACGGCAAGTTCGTCACGGCGATCAGCGGCGTTGCTAACGGCTCCGAAGGAGAGGCTTCGGGCTGGATCTACACCGTCAACGACGAGCCTGTCATGGAAGCATGCGACGCGCTCGTGCTGGCGGATGGCGACAGCGTCCAGTGGTCGTTCTACGTCGGCTAGCTGAGCCAAGCGAATAATCCGGGCCCCTCACCGCGAGGGGCCCGTTTTGCAAACCCCGCGTTCGAAGGAGTTCCCATGATCATCCTTGATGAGCCCTACGCCTCGGTTCCGCTGCTCGATTGGATGGAGGCATCGTTCCATCCGGTGCTGGCCAATGCCTTCACGGAAAAGCTGGCCGCGGGCGGTCGTGCGCTGAACCTCGTCGACGAGGCCGAATGCGCCCGTCGCCTTGAGGCAGGGGAGCGCATCTACACGAACTCCGAGAACGCCCTCGCGTGGATTCTCGACCACGTGAACAATCCCACGCTCACCGATGCCATCCAGCTGTTCAAGGACAAGGCGGCCATGCGGGAGAAGCTCGCGGCCTTGAACCCCGGCCTGTTCCATCAAACGGTGGACCGCGCGGGACTTGAGGCGGTGAACGTGGCCGATTTGCCGCTGCCGGTGGTGCTCAAGCCCTCGGTGGGGTTCTGCTCCATGGGTGTTTACGTTATTGAAGAGCCCGAAGACTGGGCCGAGGCCGTGGCCGACATCGGCCGTCGCGAGGACGGCTGGCACGAGCGCTATCCGGAAAGCGTGGTGGGAAGCCAGGAGTACATCATCGAGGGCTATCTGACGGGTACGGAATATGCCCTAGACGCCTACTTCGATGAGGCGGGCGCGCCGCACATTCTGAACATTCTGCGCCATGATTTTGCCGGCCCCGAAGATACCTCCGACCGCATGTACCTCACCGACGACGCCATCGTGAATGAGTGGAACGAGCGCTTCACGGTCTGGCTCGCCGCGGTGAACGAGGTGGTCGGTGCCCGCAGCATCCCCGTCCATGTGGAGCTGCGCGTCGATGGCGACGTCATCGCTCCCATCGAGTTCAACCCGCTGCGCTTCGCCGGCTTGGGCGGCACCGACGTGGCCTTCTACGGCGTGGGCCTGCGCACCTACGAGGCGTTTTTGGAAGACGAGTCGGTAGACTTGGCGGCGCTTTACGCGGTGCGGCCGGGCAAGGTGTATTCGATGTCGCTGCTCAATCCGGCCCCTGAGGCTGACTTGGCCCGTCCCTTCGATGGTGCGGCGCTGTGCGACCGCTTCAGCCACGTGCTGGCCTATCATGAGTTCGATCCGGTGACTGTTGGCTTCTATGGGTTCCTGTTCCTGGAGACCGATGTGGAAGGCACCGGCGCCGATGAGCGCGACTGGCTTCTACGCTCCGACCTCATGGAGTTCGTGGGCTAAGATTATTCGTTAAAATGGAGTTATTCACTTAAATATAAGCAGGTCACTGCCCATTAAGTTATTTTCACCACAACTCATTTCTCCTGTCAAAAACTCGTTGACTCGAAGGAATAATCCCGTCATTCTTCCTCCAACTTGAAGCGAGCTCGATATCCGCGCGGTATCGAGCCTTAACTCTTAAGCGCAAAGGCGGAGAAGCAATGAATAAAGATTTAGTGAGCAAAGACCTGGCTGCTCGCGTTCGGGCGGGAAGACTTCTTTTCGGGCTGATCGTGGGCGTTGCGGCTCTACTGCTTGCAACGGCGCTGACCTTTACCGGCGCTGGTACGGCGCATGCGGCCAGCAGCAAGTGCACCGTTACGGTGCCGGTTGATGTGCTCTACGTGAACGCAGGTCAGTTTGAGGATGGCTACAAAGTCGAGGCTGCTCGAAATGATGGACGGCTGGAAATTGAGCTGAGTTGTTCTCAGCGCGGCGAGCACGACCGTCATCGCGTGTCGGGCGTGGAGCTCAAGCAAAAGTTGAGCGAGAACGTGGCCCTTGACGATAGGGCGAAGGTGCTTCTGCGTCCTGACTACCAGTTGGTGGGTTGGACTCATGCTGCCGATGTGGATGGCAGCTGGAACCCCGCTAGCCCCTCCATTATCAGCTTTAGTCGCTCCAACGTGACCATGGCCAAAGACCACGGAATCTATCTTGTCGCAAAGAAGACGACGACGCTCGGACTATCTTTCGATGCCAATGACGCCGAGGGCCCCTCTGTAGAGCCGGGCACCATGCCCCAGAACATGGAGGCCCAAAGCAATGGCGGCGTTCATGTATTTCGCATCGATCGCACAGAGCCCCAGCGTGAGGGCTATGTGTTTTTCGGCTGGCTTGATGCCAAGAATCCTGCAAACGTTTACGGCCCCGGTAATTCCGTGATTGTGCGCGAAAGCGCTGCGCTCTTTCGCCAAACGGCGAAAGGCGCAGGCTCTTTCAAGACGCTGCGCGCCCAGTGGCTTCCCGTTCACCAGCACTCTCTCAACTTCAACCCCAACGGTGCTGGCGTCACGGGCATGCCTGCCGCCCAAATCGCCGAGGGTACTTCCGAGGACCTTGTCAACGGCGCTATGCCCATCAAAATTTCTTCCGAGCGCCCAATGCGCGCAGGCTATGAATTCGTTGGATGGTCTGCTGTACCGAATGCGAACGAGGCTTCCTATGAGCCGGGCGATGTCGTTTCGGTTAACAAAGCCATGGTTCTTTATGCCGTTTGGGGCCCCGAGCGCGGGGCCATTGACGCCGGTGTGGGTACGGGCTCCACGGTGACCACGTTCCCCGAGGAGTCGCCTGCTCCCGGGGCTCCCGCCCCTACGACGCCTACGACAACGCCGACAACGGTGACGGGTGGGGACTTCACGACGACGGTGGCCGTCTCTGTCGCGGATGATGCGGATGCGGCAGGCGCTGCTGGTAATCCGGCTACTCCTGAGGGCGCCGACGCCGACGCTGCTTCGGAAGAGACCATTGCCGATGAGGCTAATCCGCTAGTGGCCGATGCGGGGAGCGAACGTGGGCAGGATGCTGCGACGGTAAGCATCGAAGACGATGAGACCGCGCTGGCTTCTGGACTTGAGCAGGACCCGGCAGAAGATAATTCTTGGGCTGCCGTTGGTTTCGGCCTTGGCTTTGTGGCTGTTGCCGCAGCAGGCCTGTGGTGGTTCCTGATAAAGCGCAAGAGCAATGATGGGGCGTCTGCTGAGGCCTCGAGCTCCGATGAGATGTAAAGGGACGGTAACGATGAAAAATACCCAACGCGCTCACCGCGCCGTCATACGACGCACTCGGTTCGAGGCTTCAGCGCTTGCGGCGCCTGCTCAACGTAAAGGTTTCTGGCAGGCCTTTGTGGCGGTCTGCACGACCTTATGCTTGGTATTCTCCTTGCTTTCCGTTGGTGCCCCCCAGGCTCTTGCTCAGGGGACAAGGGACACCTTGGGCAAGGTGGCCGATACCGTGACGGCTCACAACTGGGAAAGCGTTCTCGGTTCGGCTGAGCAGGGCACGCGTAATTCTGGCAACATTTGGACCGACAAATCGGTGGCGGTCGATAGCCTTGACTTCTCCGAGAGCGATGGCATCAAGGGCGCGACGTTCAACAACGACAGCGACTTTCTCCTGTCGTACTCAGCCCTCGGGTCTACCAGCGTCGTTAATGGCGAGGACACGGTTCCGACCGACCTCATGGTTGTCATGGACATGTCTGGCTCTATGGGCTATAAGAACAGCAACGGAGAAACGGGCATGCAGGCCATGATCCCGGCTCTGAACAAGTTCATTCACACGTATCTGGAGGCCAACCAGTACAATCGCATTGGTTTTGTGGCCTATGATTCCACGGCCTACGTGCTAATGCCTCTGGATCGTTATAGCTCGCTTCCCGACGAGAACGGGGCTCCCGTCTATGACTCTGAGGGCAATCTTGTG
>CANEDU010000138.1 GCA_947426355.1 uncultured Adlercreutzia sp.
CCCCACAGATACGACGTGTCCTTGATGGTGGTCACGAACTGCGAGAGCAGCGCCGGCACCATGTTGCGCAGGGCCTGGGGCAAGATAATGTAGAGGTACATCTGCGGCGCCGAGAAGCCCTGGGAGCGGGCAGCCTCGTACTGGCCCGCGGGCACGCTCGCCAGGCCGCCGCGGACGATCTCGGCCACCGAAGCCGCCGTGAACAGCGTGAAGGCGAGCACCGCGGCGGGAAGCGGCGGCAGCTGGGCCACGAAGAACGTGAACATGATCCACAGAAGGAGCGGCGTGTTCTTGAACAGCTCCACGTAGGCGATGGAGATGCCGCGCAGCACGCGGGAGGACGACCCGCGCATGATGGAGATGACGGCGCCGAGAACGATGGAGCAGACGATAGAGAGCGCCGAGATGATGAGCGTGAGCCCCAGCCCCTCCAGCAGAAAGCGGATATTCGTCCACGTGAGCAAGACAGCGATGTCATTCATGGCGCTCACCTCCCTTCCGGTTCCGGCCGCGGGCCTTCTTCTTGCGCTCGCTCTTGGCAGCGCGCTCCCGCTTATCCAACGCGCGATGGGTGCGCTTGACCTTTCTCCGCAGGCGGCCGAAATGGCGCCGCTCGGTGCGATCGCGCAGGCGCAGCCAGGCGCGACGGCGGCTGCGGACCACAGAGGCGTCCTCCTCTTGCGCAAGCTCCAGACCGATATCGTCGGCGATCTCGGCGGCCTGATTGCCGGTGTAGGTGGGCGAGACGAACGCCTCCACATCCACAGGGTGAGCCTCGGCGCGCATCTTGCCCTCCAGCTCGCGGGCCTCCACGAGCCGCAGGCCCTCGTCGGTCACGGCCATTCGAACCTCCCAGCCGTGCAGCGGATAGCGCGGCGAGGGCACATGCCGCGCCGGGGCCAGGCTCGTCGTGCCGCGGCTCATGGTGGTCACGCCGCCGGCCAGGGCCACGGCCGACGCATGGCCGGTGATATCGTGGGAGCCCGGCGTCACTTCCATGGTGTCGGCCGCAAGCAACTCGGTGGCATCGCCGGTGGTCACGTGGCGGTGAGACCCCATGCGGTGCTCCAAGGCCACCGCGGCGCGCGAGAGCGGGAAGCAGATGGCGAAGTAGAGCACGGCGGCGGCCACGTAGGCCGGTCCGTAGTAGCTCGTGTCGCCGGCGAACGAGTTCGAGAAGTACATGAGCTCGCCGCCCGCGATGAGCGCGAGCACCGAGGTGTTCTTCACCAGATTCGCGGCCTGCACCGCGAGCGGCGGCAAAATGATGCGCATGGCCTGCGGCAAGATGACGAGCATCATGGTCTGCACCGACGAGAAGCCCTGGCTTTTGGCGGCCTCGAACTGGCCGCGGTGCACCGAGCCGATACCGCTGCGCACCACCTCGGACATGTAGCCGCCATGGTACACGCCGATGGCGATGACGCCGATCCAAAACGATGCGATGGTAAGGCCGAGCAGCGGGAACACCGCGTACAGCACAAACACCTGCAACAGCAGCGGAATGTTCTGCACCACCTCAACGTACACGCGCGTAATGCCGCGCAGCACCTTGAACTTCGATACGGAGAACACGCCGAACACGAAGCCCAGCGCAAGCGCGATGACAAGCGCGAGCGCGGAGATGGCCACGGTCATGCCGAAGGCCTGCAGAATATCGGGCCAGCGCTGGAAGAGCGCCTCCCATTTATAGGGTGCGAAAATCTCCCCCATCAGGATGCACCTCCTTCCGAACCATCGTCGGCGGGATCCCCCGCGCCAAGCCCCGTGCCACCGGCGGCCTCTTCGGCCTCCACGTCGGCCTCGGTGGTAAGCGAAAGCCCCCAGCGCTCCTTGAGCGAGCGCAAGGTGCCGTCGGCATCCATGGCGGCGATGGCGTCGTCGATGGGCTTTGAATACGCGCCGCCCTTCTTCGTGGCCACGCCGTATTCCTGGGGCGCGAACTGCGTCGGCAGCAGATAGGTGGTGTCGTCCTGATAGCCCAGCAAAATGGAGCTGTCCACGGAAAACGCGTCTACGCGCCCGGCCACGAGCGCGATCTTAATCTCGGGGTAGGTGGCGTACTCGGCGAACTTTAGCGTGATGCCGATCTCCTTGGCCGCCTCTCCCAGCTTGTCTTTGGTCGTAGCCGAAAGCGCCACGCCCACGGTCTTGCCGTCAAGGCCCGCAAAATCGGTGATGCCCGAGTCCTTTTTCACCAGCACGCCAATGTGGTCGATATAGTAGGGCCGCGAGAAATCGTAGGTCTTCTTGCGCACATCGGTGATGGTGAACGTGGCCAGCGTCGCGTCCAGCGTACCGTTGTCGATCATGGCGCCGCGGGTGGTCACGTTCACGCCCACGGTCTCAAGCGCGTTGGGGTCGCCCTTCAGGCGCGCCGCCAGCTCGCGGGCCACGTCCACCTCAAGCCCCTCCACGCTTCCTGTCTCCGGATTCTGAAAGCCGAAGCCAGGCACGTCGATCTTCGTGCCAATGCGCAGCACGTCTCCTTGGGGCGCGCAGCCGGAAAGCGAGAACGCCGCTCCCCCCAAGGCCGCGCAGGCAGCCGCCGTGCCAGCCAGCCGCACGAAGGTGCGCCGCGTGAGGCTCATTCCGTCCATGCCGCCCACCCCCTACAGAATCTTCGAGAGGAACGACTGCACACGCTCGTTGGACGTCGGCCCGAACAAGTACTCCGGCGTGCCCTCATCCACCACCAGGCCGTTTTCCATGAACACCACCTTGTCGGCGGCGTCCCGCGCCAGGCCCATCTCGTGGGTCACCATGACGATGGTCATGTTCGTCTCGGCGAGCGACTTGATGACGTCGAGCACTTCGTTGACCATCTCGGGATCCAGCGCGCTTGTCGGCTCATCCAAAAGCATAATCTTCGGATGCATGTTCAGCGCACGGGCGATGGCCACGCGCTGCTGCTGACCGCCGGAAAGCTGGTCGGGATACTTGTCCAGCTTGCTAGACAGCCCCACGCGCTCCAAGTAGGCCAGGCCCGCCTCCTCGGCCTCCTCCTTCGGCACCTTCAGCACCTTTTCCGGAGCGAAGGTGACGTTTTGCAGCACAGTCTTATGGGGATAGAGGTTGTAGCCCTGAAACACCATGGCCACTTCGCTCGCGAGCTTGCGGGTGTTCACCTTCTTGGCCATCATGTCGATTCCGTTGACGATAAGCTCGCCGGAATCCGGGCGCTCCAGTCCGTTGATGGAGCGGATGAGCACGCTTTTGCCCGAGCCCGACGGCCCGATGATGACGACCTTCTCGCCCTCGTCCACTTGCAGGGAGACGCCTTTCAGCGCCTCCACTTTGCCGAAGTTCTTCTTAAGGTCCTTGGCGGATATCAACGGCTCCATCATCCACCACGCCCCTCTCAGGTATCGTCCTATATATCCGAGAGTGATTCTATCGCCACCAGGTCAACTGGCGGTTTCGCTGGGGAAACGCCTCGCGTACGGAATTATGACGAACAGGGGCATCATTGGGTTAGGCCGTGCACGCCGCCTTCGCTTTCTCGGCCTCCTCGCGGTTAAGCACCGTCTGCATGGCCGCGATGGCGCATTCCATCTGGGCGTCGTCGGGCTCGTTGGTGGTCAGGTACTGCATCTGCATGCCCGGCCACAGGATCACCTTCACAAGCGGGTTGTCCGGGTGGCTTCCGGCCCACTTCACCGTGATCTCGTAGGAGATGCCCGCGATCACCGGCATGAGCACGATGCGCGCCACAATGACGAGCGCGAGCTTCGGCAGCCCGTCGGGCACCCCGAAGCCGGAGATGATGGCGTTCAGGGGAAAGACGGTGTACACCAAAATGGCGATGACCATGACCATGATGAGGAAGGCCGTGCCGCAGCGCACGTGCAGGCGCGGGAACTGGCGGGCGTTTTCCGGCGTCATGGGAAGACCGTGCTCGAAGCAGTGGATGGCCTTGTGCTCGGCGCCGTGGTACATGAACATGCGCTTGATGTCCTCCATGCGCCCGATGAGCCAGATGTAGAACACGAAGACCACCACGCGCAGAAGACCGTCCACGATGTTCCACGCCAGCGTATGGTCGTCGTACTCGCCCACGATGAGGTTGGTCACGGCCGCCGGCGCCACAATGAACAGCACCACGCCCAGTACGAGCCCCACTACCATGGAGACCACCATCTCGCGGTGGCCGAACTCCTCCTCGGCGGCCTCGTCCTTGCCGCCAGCTTTAATAGCATCGGCATCCCCGGCTGCCTGATCGCAAGCCGGCTCGCCCACCACCTCCAGGGTGCGCTGGGCCCCCAGGCCGTCCACCATCTCGTCGGGATGCCCGAAGTCGCGCTTCCAGCTGAAGCCCTCGTGCTTCTCCTCCTCGGCCGCCACGGCCGCAGCGCCTTCCAACTCGGCCTCGGCCTCCACGAAATCGGCCTCGGCGGCGGCTTTCTGCTCGCCCTCCTCGTCGCCGAAGGCGTGCAGGGCGGCAATCTCGAGCGCCTTGAAACCCAGCATGAGCGATTCCACCAGCGCCCGGCAGCCGCGCACGAGCGGCCAGTACATCCAGCCGTTCTTGTCCTGGCCGCTTTTCAGGTCGTGCTCTTCCACATAGATGGCGCCACTCGGCTCGCGCACGGCCACGGCCCAGTTGTACTTGCCGCGCATCATCACGCCCTCAATGAGGGCCTGGCCGCCCACGTGGGTCTTCACGGCCCCGTCTTCGGAAAACGCGCGGGACAGATCGCTCTTCTGCTTAGCCATGGATATCGCCGCCGTCCCTACAAATCCAGCGTCGCGCGGTCCACGCGCTCAAACGGCGTACCACAGGTCATCTT
The DNA here is from genome assembly GCA_947426355.1 of uncultured Adlercreutzia sp. Lineage (GTDB taxonomy): Bacteria > Actinomycetota > Coriobacteriia > Coriobacteriales > Eggerthellaceae > Adlercreutzia. The sequence goes on from CANEDU010000138.1 coordinate 4,791, forward strand.
GCCCTCGGGGCAGGTGCCGTGCACGCAGGGCGCGCCGGCGTCGGCGAAGATGTAGGGCGCCGTGGGACGCGCCAGCTCGAGCATCTTCCACGCCATCTCGCGAATCTCCCATTGGGCGCGGTTGCAGCAGCGCAGCTCGAAGAAGTGCAGAAGCTCGCGCACGTTCATGGTAATGACGATCTTCGTCTCGGCGGCGTTGGGCAGAAGGTAGCGGGCGTCCTCGGCGGGAACGCCGGCCTCAACGAGCGCGCGATAGGCGTCGCACACCTTCTCGATGGCCTCGTCGAACAGCTCGCTCGTTACGGCATCGGCGGCCACGCTCTCCGGCTTCACCACGGGAATCTCGCCCTTGAACTTCACATAGCGCTGGGACTGCTGGTTGAAGCTGGCGATGCGGTGGCGCACCAGCTGATGGGTGAGCGCGCGCGACACGCCGTCCACCGCGAAGGTGTAGCTCGCGTGCTCAAGCGTGGAGAAATGCCCCGAGCCCATGATGGTGGACAGCACGCTCTTCACGCGCTCGGGCGGCATGGTCTCCATGAGCTCGGCAGCGCCGACGGGCGCGTAGCACAGGCGC
>CANEDU010000139.1 GCA_947426355.1 uncultured Adlercreutzia sp.
GATCTCGAAGACGGTCAGCGGGCCCATGATGCCGGGATGGATGGTGAACTTGTCGCGGTCGATCTGGGTGAACACGGTGTCCAGGTGCATGAAGGCGCGGGAGACCGGGATGTTGAACGCCAGAATGGTGTCGATGGTGCTGGTCTCGTCGGAGAAGACGTTGTGAGCCAGCTGGTCGATGGCGTCGGGCTCGGTGCGCTGGGAGATGCCGATGGCGAGCACGTGGTCGTTGATGTTCAGCACGTCGCCGCCCTCGATGTGGAAGGTGTAGTCGCGATGGTAGTACTGCGGCACATCCTTGAAGTCGGGATGGTAGTTGAAGATGTAGTCGCCGTAGATGGTCTCGCGGTTACGCGTCTGGCTGAACATGCGGTTGATGCCCACGCCGTTGCCGATCATGTTGAACGGGTCGCGGGTGAAGTACAGGTTGGGCATCGGGGCGCACACGAGCTTGGTGCGGTCGGACACCATGTCCACGAGCAGGTGGGTGTCCTTCTGCGGCAGCTCCTGCAGGTTGATGCCGGCCATGGTCTTCATGACCATGTCCTTGGTGCCCGCGTAATTGGAGTTCATGTAGTCCTTGATGATCTGCGTGTAGGTATCCGTGCGGATGCCAGCCTCGTAGATCCACTGGTCGAGGAACTTCTCGCGCAGGGCCGGGTCGGTGTCCAGGGCCTCGGCCATGAGGTCCTCGAGGTACACGACCTCGACGCCCTCACCGCGGAGGATGTTCGCGAAGGCATCATGCTCTTCCTGAGCGACGGGAAGGAACGGGATGTCGTCGAACAGCAGCTCCTCCAGCGTGTTCGGAGTGAGGTTCAGCAGCTCGTCGCCGGGGCGGTGAAGGATGACCTTCTTGAGCTCGCCAATCTCGCTCTTGACGTTTACTCCTTGCATAAAAGCTCTCCAATCTGGCGCGGACGCGCCCATCGATTGCCGGCTGCCGCGATTTCCCTTCCGCGGCACGCGAGCCCTCCACGGACTCGCGATTTGATGAATTCAATGTGCAGGAAATATGGAAGTTGCGATAGGTCTAAACCAGGTGTAGCGGGCTGTCTATTTCGCGTTTAGGGGAATGCGCCTTTCTCTACAACCACCGTAAACCGCAGTTCAGTTACCGAATTTTCAAATTAGAGCTATTGACTTTATGTCAGGTTTTTGAGCGTTGTTACCTTCTCGTAAGGTTGTTGCTCAAAAAAATTGAGGGTTTTCTCTCTTCACAATTGAGCGTCAGGACCCTCTCTTTTGCCCGTGTCTGCTCTGTTGCGCGTCTCTTTCGTCTCAGCGAAAGACAGCTCTCCCCTTTTGACCCTCTGATAAGCGATATAATGAGACCGAAGCACATAGATAACTGCTGGCTGGCTAAAGAAGGGGTCTATGGGATTGGCGATTTTCTACGAGACGCTCTTGGTGATTCTCGTCTCGGCACTCACAGCGGCAGTATGCCTGTCGTCGTATCTGGTGACCAAGCGCAAGACGATGCTGTACGCCTGCGTCGCCTTCTTGTTCTACTTTTTCGACGTAGCCTCAATTCTGCAAGATGATTACGCGGCCCACGCGTTCACGACGGGGCTTTCCCAGGAATACTATTTTCTGCGCTCGCTCTACACCATGACGACCGGCGCCGGCTTCCTCGGGGCCTTCTGGTACATGGTCTGCGAGTACATCGGCGAGCGCCGCCGCTTCATGCGCACAATCCCCCTTGTCGCTTATGCGGTGATTTCCCTTTTCCTCCTTGCCGTCTCCGGCGAGAGCAAGATGCTGCGCTTCTGCTACTACAGCTGTCGCGCGGCCTTCATGTTCTGGATTCTGCTCTACGGCGGCGTCCATTTCCTGCGCACCCACGACGAAGTGGAGCGACAGCGTCTTGGGCGCTATAAGGCGCACTGCATCGCGCTGGCACTGCTCGGCTTGGTCATGGTGGCCGAAGACGCGCTGTTCTTCCTCGTTCTCTCCACCGACACCATCGCCATCGGCCCGGTGACGCTCACGGCCGAGCGCAATTACGCCGAGAACCTGCTCATGATGGTGTGCGCAGCTATGACGTGCTGGTTTGCCTTGCGGCAGCTGAGCATCCACTCAAGCAAGTCGCCCGTGATAGACGACACCCAGCGCTACCGCCAAACAGCGGAAGATCTGCTCGTTTACGCCAAGCGCCATCAGCTGACGGCCCGCGAGCAGGAAGTGCTCGACTACATCCTGCGCGACCAGGACAACCAGAACATCGCCTCGGCTATGTCGCTGGCGCCTTCCACGGTGAAGGTGCACGTGCACAACATCCTGCAGAAGACGGGGCACGCCAACCGCCAGGAGCTCATCCAGGACTTCTGGAAAACAGTGTAGAGGCTCCTCTGGCGGACGGGCGGGAGGGGCGCGCTCCCAGCCCGCTGCGCGCTTTATCCCCCTGCGAACACGGCAAGAGAAACACCGAAGATGACGCACATCGGTCGGTACTATCCCCGTATCGCTGCTGCTGACGTGGAAGCTGTTTCTTAACGGCCGCGTTCTCCGGGGGGGCGCGCAGAGGTCTGGGAGCGCGCCCCTCCCGCCCGTCCGACGCATGGTTGACGTTCTAGTGCGCTTCGGCCCAGGTGGGGCCCCAGCTGACGTCTGCGATGAGAGGCACCTTCAGGTCGACGACGCCCTCCATAACCTCCTTCACCATAGCGGCCAGGCGCTCAAGCTCGGCCTCGGGGACCGAGAAGTCCAGCTCGTCGTGCACCTGAATCATCAGCTGGGCTGCGAAGCCCTCGTCCAAAAGACGGCGCTGGACCTCGTTCATGGCCATCTTGATGATGTCGGCGGCGCTGCCCTGCATGGGGTGGTTCATCGCCGTGCGCTCGCCGAAGGCACGCTGCTGGCCGTTGGAGCTCTTCAGCTCCGGAATATGGCGCTTGCGCCCGAGCATGGTCTCGGCATAGCCGCATTCCTTGGCCTGGGCCACTGTCTCGTCCAGATATGTGCGCACGCCTGGATAGGCCTCGAAGTAGCGGTCAATCATCTCGCGGGCCTCGGCCACAGGAATATCGAGGGTCTGGGCCAGGCCGAAAGCCTGCTGGCCGTAGACAATGCCGAAGTTCACGGCCTTGGCGCGACTGCGCATCTCGGGCGTCACGGCCTCTACCGGCAGTCCGAAGACGCGGGCCGCTGTGGAGGCGTGGAAATCCGCACCAGAGTTGAAGGCGGCCACGAGATGCTCGTCGCCGGACAAATGCGCGAGCAGGCGCAACTCAATCTGGGAATAGTCCGCCGAGAGGAACAGCTCGCCTGCGCGCAGCGGCACGAAGCAACTGCGAATCTGGCGGCCGAACTCCGTGCGCACCGGGATGTTCTGCAGATTGGGATCCGAAGAGGACAGACGCCCTGTGGTGGTGACGGTCTCGTTGAACTGCGTGTGCACGCGGCCGTCTTGGGCGCGCATGCGGGGCAGAGCGTCGATATAGGTGCTCTTAATCTTCGCGAACTCGCGGTAGCGCAAGATGAGCGCGGGCAGCGGATGGATGGCCGAGAGCTCCGTGAGCACCTTGGCGTCGGTGGAATACCCGCGCTGGTTCTTCTTCACCGGCGGCAGCTCGAGCACCTCGAACAGGATATGGGCCAGCTGCTTCGGAGAGCCCAGGTTGAAGGACTCCCCCGCCAACTCGTAAATCTCGGCCGTGAGCTTGTCCACCTCAGCTTGGGCTTCGGCACCGAGCTTCTCAAGGCGCGGCACGTCGATGGCCGCACCCACGCGCTCCATGCAGGCGAGCACGCCTATGAGCGGCAGGTCGATATCGGCGAAGGCCTCCCAGCTGCCTTCCTTTTTGAGCGCCTCAACGAGCAGCCCCCTTAAAAGGCGCGCGGCCGTGGCGCGCAGGGCAGCGCGGTCGGCATCGCCGTCGGCCTCGGGCAGCGTAGCGCCCGCAAACGCCTCCATGAGCGAGTCGTAGGTGTAAGCGGACACCGACGAGTTCAGCACATAGCCGGCCACGGACAGATCGAACCCGTCCATGGCGAGCACCGCCCCGTCGCTCACCAGCGCCTTCTCGGCGGTATCGGCCGGATACACGCGGTGCACATCGGCCTTCACGTCTAGAGAGACGAAGGAGCCCTTCTCTATCAGCGAGGCGAGCAGGGCCAGGGCATCGTCTCCCTCGGCGATGACCGTGGCCTTGTCGGTGGCGAAGGCGGCCGTGACCCCCTCGTCGAACAGCGACACCTGCTCCGGGTCCACGAAGGCCACGCCCACGCACTCCCCCGCCTCAATGGCCCGGGCCAGCTCGTCGGCGCCCTCGGCGCCACCGAGGGCCGGCGCTACCTCCAGCTTCGCCTCCCGCGAGGGCGGCTCCGCATCGATCATGGCGAGCACGCGCGCCAGAGGGCTTGCCAGCTGATACTTGCCGAACGTCTCTTCCACATCCGCCGCATCGAAGGCCGGAAACGACGCGCCCTCCAGATCGAGGGGGAAATCCAGGTCGGTCACGATGGTCGCGATATCGCGGGACAGAAACGCCGTCTCGCGGTTGTTCTCGATGTTCTCCTTCTGCTTGCCCCGAAGCTCGTCCACGTGCTCGTAGATGCCCTCCATAGAGCCGTAGGTCTGCAGCAGCTTCGTGGCCGTCTTGGGCCCGATGCCGGGCACGCCGGGAATGTTGTCGGAGCTGTCACCCATCAGGCCCAGATAGTCGATGAACTGCGCCGGGGTCACGCCGTAGCGCTCCTCCACCTCGGCCGGGCCGTTGATGGTCACATCCGTGATGCCCTTCTTCGTCGTTACGATGCGCGTAAGCTCACTCGCCAGCTGGTAGGCATCTTTGTCGCCGGTCACGAGCAGCGTCTCGTAGCCGAGCTGCTCATCGCGGGCCGCAATGGTGCCCAGAATGTCGTCGCCCTCCCACCCGGGCACCTTCACCACGGGAACGGCCATGGAGCCGAGCAGCTCCTCGATAACGGGGAACTGCACGCGCAAATCCTCGTCCATGGGCGGGCGCTGGGCCTTGTACTGGGCCAGCGCCTCGATGCGGTGAACAGGCTTGCCGGCATCGAAGGCGCACACCACGGCATCGGGGTCAGCCATCTCGATGAATTTGCAGAGCATGGTAAGGAAGCCGAACACCGCGTTGGTGGGGGTGCCGTCCTTGGCGTTCATAGGAGTCTGCACCGCGTGATAGGCGCGATGCATGAGCGAGTTTCCATCGATAACGGCGATTTTTTTCGACATTATGAGCCTTTCGGGGTCTTTGCTGAAGGGTCGTCGGGAAGGTGGCGGGGGGGGGGGGGGGGGGGGGGGGGGGGGGGGGGGGGGGGGGGGGGGGG
>CANEDU010000140.1 GCA_947426355.1 uncultured Adlercreutzia sp.
TCTTGAACAGGTCGACGACAACGATGAAGTCGAGGTCCTTCATGGCGTTGTACAGACGCTGCGGGTCGGCGCCCATGCAGGCGATGGGGTTGGTGGTCTGCAGCCACGCGCCGTGAATCTCGTAGGGCACGCCGGTCTCCATGGCCTTGACCGTCTCGTCGGGCTGAGACACGGCGAAGCCGAAGTTGTACAGCGGATAGTCCTGGATGCCGATGCGCTTCTTCTCCTGCTCGGGACCTAAGATCTCGCGGCCCCAGCCGCCGGCCACGGAGAGAATCTCGGGGGCGACGATCATACCGCCGGGACGCTCCATGTTGCCGGTGATCTCCCAGAGGGCGAGGATGGCCTGGCCGGCCGGCATGGCCTCGCGGGTCATGTCCACGGCCACGCCCCACTGCAGCGTGGAGTTCTTGGCGTTGCCGAGCATGCGGGCGGCGGCCACGATCTTCTCGGCGGGCACCCAGGTGATCTCCTCGACGCGCTCGAGGGTGAACTCGGAGGCGCGCTCCTTCAGCTCGTCGAAGCCGTAGCACCACTTCTCAACGAAGTCGTGATCGTAGAGGTCCTCATCGATGATGACCTTCATCATGCCGAGGGCGAGCGCCGCGTCGGTGCCGGGGCGCACGCGCAGGTGCAGCTCAGACTTGGTGGCGAGCCAGGTCACCTTCGGGTCAACGGTGACAAGCTTCATGCCGCGCTTCATGAGGTCGATGACCCAGTGGCCGTAGAAGCCCTCGATGTTCGACTTCAGCGGGTAGTTGCCCCAGATGAACATGACCTCGGGCACCTCATAATCGGGATGATCGTAGCGCTCGGGGAACTGCTGGGCCGCGTCGGGAATCCACGGCGCGCCGGTGGTCGCGGCCATGCCGGCGATACGGGGCAGGTAGCACGCCTGGCCGGAGAGCAGGCCAGTGTAGTTCGGAGAGCCGAAAGACCAGGCAAGGCGGGTGATGTAGGCGGCGATGTCGCGACCCGTGCCCTGGGCGAAGATGACGGACTCGGGGCCGTACTTCTCCTTCATGTCCATGAACTGCTCGGTGATGATATCGTAGGCCTCGTCCCACGTGATGCGCTCCCACTTGTCCTTGCCGCGGTCCTCGCGAGCGCGCTTCATGGGGTACAGCAAACGCTCCTTGTGATTGGTGACCTCGGGAGCGTCGAGGCAGCGCATGCACAAACGGCCCTCAGTCCAGGGATCCTCCGGGTCGCCCTCGCACTTGACGAACGTGCCGTCCTGGTCGGTGTACATGATGACGCCGCACCCAAGATGGCATCCCGGACCCGTCCAGGCGCAGCCGCGCGTCACCTGAAGATCTCCCTCTTCATACTTGAAGGGAAGCTCGTGCGGAACGGTCCTGTACTGTTCACTCATAGCTTTTCTCCCGTCTCTCAAAGACTTTAGCGGGCACTCGAATTGGCCATTGCGCCAACCGGGCTTCATCCGCTAGGCTTAAGCACAATCTAGGTGCCGCGCGTTTTCCGCACCATCGGCAAAAGTCCTTAAACGTGGATTTTTGCTCTGGGAAATATCGGGGGATAGGGTAAGGATTGGGCTATGGAAAAAAGTATGAGCACCGAAGTTGAGCCAGGTCAGCGCCTAAACTGGCCCCTCGTCTTCACCGCGTCGTGCGGATTCGCCCTTTACTGGTCGTCGTTTTTCACCATGCTCATGCGCAACTCGTTCATGGACGGCGCCATTGAGATTTTGTGGTACCACCTGTTTCTGCGCATCGTATTTCTTCTTGGCTCGTGCATCGGGTGCCTCGCCATGGCGAGGCGGGCCGACTGGATGTCCTCGGTCCAAGGCGTGCGGTTTCAGAAAGCGGGCGTCTGCCTGTTCTCCGTCGTGGCGGCCATCGGCTCTCTGGCGGCGTACTCTCTTTCCGCCACCATGCCCCTCGCCTTCGACTGTGTCGCCTGGGGCCTCGCCGGCGTGGGGCTCTCCTGCCTGCTCATGCTCTGGGTGGAGCTTCTGAGCGCGTTCGCCCCCGCCGAGCGCGACGCGGCCCTGGTGCTCGCCATTGGCCTGGGCGCGCCGGCCTACCTGGTCATGAACCTTTTGCCCTTCCCCTTCAACATCGGACTACTCTGCGCGAGCCCGCTTATTAGCCTCGGCATCTTCTATCTGCTCGAACAGGACGAAGACGTCGTCGCAAGCGCCTTTGTGCCCCTGGAGGATTCCCTGCGGCGCGCCCGCTGGACTGCCTCCTACAAGGGTATCGCGGTGGCCTACGGCATCGTTTTCGGCCTGGGCATCGGCTCCACCACCCAAATCGCCGAGAGCGATCCGCTCTACAGCGGCATTGCCGTCGTGCTCTCTCTGGGTGCTGCAGCTGCCTGGTTCGTCGCGCGCTTCCTCGGCCACCGTATTCAGAAGGCGAGCAGCTTCCGCTTCCTGTTCCCGGTGCTCATCATCGCCCTCATTCCCATGGCGTTTCTGCAGGGGGTGCCCTCGGTGGCCTGCAATCTGCTGCTGTTGGGATGCTACGTGTTCTTCGAGGCCATCGGCATCAACCTGGCTTTGGTCCTGGCCAAACAGCAGCAGGCCTCGCGCATTCAGCTTGTAGCCGTCTCCCAGGCGTGCATCTATCTTGGACTTGCCCTCGGCCACGGCGTGGGGCTTGCCGCCACCTCCACCGGCGTGATGAACTACTCCATGCTCTCCGTAGCGGCCTTGGGACTCGTGATTCTGCTCGCGCTGTTCATCACGTTCGCGCCGCTTTCTCCCCTCGTCGGCCACGAGCTGAAAACTGCAGCCACCTCCGGCACCGACGCCGCGGTCACCGAGAAGGACGCTGTCGGCTTCTGGCGCAAGCACTGCGAGCGCATCGCCCAGGAGGCGGGGCTTTCTGCCCGCGAGACCGAGGTTTTCCTGCTTCTGGCGAAGGGCCGCGGCATCGAGCACATCCAAAACAAGCTGAACATCTCCAGCCACACCGTGAAGACCCACACCTACAACATCTATCGCAAAATGGGCATCGGGTCGCGCGAGGAGCTGCTCGACCTCGTCGAAACCGACGTCGACAACGGCGGACAGTCCTAGCGTTCCAAGATGCCCATCGCGCAGGGCGCCTTCAATCACGCGTCGCTTACCCGAACGACCCCCCGCACCCGAAGCGCGGCGCTTGCCCGCTTTCGTGCCGCACCCCGCAGCGCGAAAAAAGAAGGCCGCCCGTCGGGCGGCCTTCCAATGCATGATGAGCCAGAGCGCTCTCGGTCGGTCAGCCTCGACCGCCCCTCCTAGCCGTTGTTCTTTTCGAATTCGGCCATGAAGGCCACGAGGGCCTCGACGCCGGCCTTGGGCATGGCGTTGTAGATGCTCGCGCGCATACCGCCCACCGAGCGGTGCCCCTTGATGGATTCGATGCCGTGGGACTTGGCCTCGGCCACGAACAGCGCGTCCAGCTCGTCGGAGCCGGTGACGAAGGGCACGTTCATGAGCGAGCGGTCCTCCTTGCGCGCGGTGCCGCGGAAGAGCTTGCTCTGGTCGAGGTAATCGTACAGGATAGCGGCCTTCTCCTTGTTGCGCTCGGCCATAACCGCCAGGCCGCCCATCTCCTTCAGCCACTTGAATACCAAGCCGCAGATGTAGATGCCGTAGGCCGGCGGAGTGTTGGAGAGCGACTTCGCCTTCACCTGGGTGGTGTAGCGCATGATGGAGGGCGTGAAGGGCAGCACGTCCTCGCGCACCAGATCGTCGCGCACGATGACGATGGTCACGCCGGCAGGGCCGATGTTCTTCTGCACGCCGCCGTAGATGAGGCCGAACTTCGACACGTCCATGGGCTCGGAGAGGAACATGGAGCTCACATCGGTCACCAGCGGGATGTCGCCGGTGTCGGGCAGCGCCGGATAGGTGGTGCCATAGATGGTCTCGTTCTGGCAGATGTAGACGTAGTCGGCGTCGGGCGAGAACGTAAGACCGGCCAGATCGGGCACATAGGAGAAGTTCTCGTCCTCGGAGGAGGCCACGCAGCGGGCCTCGCCGTAGAGCTGCGCCTCTTTCCAGGCCTTCTTCGACCAGGAGCCCGACACGATGTAGTCGGCCACCTTGTTCTGCATAAGGTTCATGGGGATGGCCGCGAACTGCTGGGTAGCGCCGCCCTGGAGGAACAGCACCTGGTAGTTGTCAGGAATCTGCAGCAAATCGCGCAGGTCAGCCTCGGCGGTCTCGATGATCTCCGCAAAAGGCTTGGAGCGATGGCTCATTTCCATGACGGACATGCCGGTGCCGTTGTAGTCGAGCATCTCGGCCGCGGCCTGGTGCAGCACTTCCTCGGGAAGCACGGCGGGACCGGCGGAAAAATTGTAAACCCTGGCCATGAGGCGTTTCTCCTTTGTCGCATGCCCGAAACGGTATCGCGAAGGCGCAGGACCGCGCGAAAGCCGCCGCATCGAGCAGCCGTCAAATACCCTGTCATTGTACCCCCAACCCTGCGTTACTCCCTCAACGTAAGCGCCGAGCGGTTGAGGGCATCCGAGCCTCGAAAAAAATTTGTGGCCCCAAATGACCTCGAGTGAACGATTATCGCCAAGACGACGAGGCAATAGGCAGGTTACGCCTTCCTAAACGCTCCCTAATTCTGCATTTTTGGGAGAAAAGACGCTTATATAATCGCCACTGCCCCGTTTTCGAGTTCACTCGAGCCCTTTTGGGGCCAAAAAAGTGAAACGACCCGCGAAAGGACGCCTCATGCGCTTCGACAACATGGTTCTTTACTACAAGCCCACCTGCCCCTTCTGTCACAAGGTACTCGCCTTCATGGAGCAAGAGGGCATCGAGATGCCTCTTCGCAACACGCTCGAGCCGGGCGTAAAGGACGACCTCATTCGCATGGCCGGCAAAGGACAGGTGCCGTGTCTTTTCGTGGACGACAAGCCGATGTTCGAGTCCGACGACATCATCCGCTTCCTCGCCGATGCCGTCGCAAAACGCGAGGAGAGCTAGCGGCCGGCGGGCCGCTCCCCCCCCCCGCCGCATGCTCGCTGTCGCACTATGAGTTGCGCCTATCCTGGGATCGGCGCAATTTTGCATGACTTATTCCAAGAAAGTTCGCCGTTGACGGCCAGTCGGCGCTACACTGTTTCTGTGCGCAGAGAGGCGCATTCCGCGACGACAAGGAGTCATCTATGACCAAGTTCACCAACGTCATCGTCCGCAAGCCGGGCAAGTCCCTGTGCAACGGCATCACGAGCGCCCCGGAGCTGGGCCAGCCCATC
>CANEDU010000141.1 GCA_947426355.1 uncultured Adlercreutzia sp.
CGCTACCGTATCCCTTGGTTATGTCCGCACCCAACCGAAGGAGACGCCGTGCCCGCTTTGCTTCAGAGGCACTACCGCACGGTCATCCTTCTGTGCTGCTTTCTCATCCTGTTCGCCAACCAGGGGCTTCCCGCCACCTCGTTCAATGTCTATCAATCCTATCTGGTAGAACTGCCTGGCGTGGGCGCCGTCGGCGGCTCCTTCGTGCTCACCGTGCGCGCCTTCGTCTCGCTTGTGGTCATGTTCTTCGTAGCGGCGTTCTACCGGAGAGTCGATCCGCGCTACGGCGTGCTTGCCGCCACGCTTTCCACCGCGGCGGGCTTTGCCCTCTACGGACTGCTCCCCACCTTGGCGGGCCTTGTGGCTGGCAGCGTGCTCACCGGCATCGGCTACGGACTTGGCGGCATGGTAGCCACCACCATGATCTTGGGACGCTGGTTCGCCGGATCGGTGGGAAAGGCCGCCGGGTTCATCGGCATGGGCAGCGGCGTTGCCTCCTTCGTTATACCCACGCTCGCCGCTGAAATCATCGAGGCCGCCGGGCTCTCGACGGCCTTTTTCTGCGAAGCGGCCCTGGCTCTTTTGCTTGCGCTCCTGTTCGCCGTCTTCCTGCGCTCCGACCCGCGCCAGGTGGGTCTTAAGCCCTACCGCGCCGAGGAAGACGGGCCGGCAAGCGACGGGCAGGCTCAACCCAAGCGCATCGCCCGAACGCGGCGCGGTGGCGCCCGCCATGATCTCTCGCCGCGCGAGAGGCGCCTTATGCTGTTCGCCGTGACGCTTATGGGCGGTGTTGCCATCACGGGCTTCGGATACTTCTCGGTGCTGCTCACCTCCTCGGGCATAAGCCCCCTCGCCGCCGCCGTCATCACCTCTATCGGCGGCGCGTGCCTGGCCACCGGCAAGCTCGCGTGCGGCTGGGCCTTCGACCGCTGGGGCACGCGCACCGGCACCATCGTCTTCTTTGCCGTGCTCGTCATCGGCCTGGGGCTCTGCACCACCGTGGCCTTCGGCGGGCAAAACGAGGGGTTCTTCGCCGCCGTGCTGTTCTGCACGGGCATCTCGGTATCCGCCACGGGCATCGCCGTCTGGTCTCTCGAGCTTTCGAGTGCTGCCGCCACGATGAAGACCATTCGCGACTTCAACCTCGCTTACGCGGCGGGCGGTTTCGTCTTCAACATGATGCCCGGCATACTGGCCGAGCTCACGGGGTCTTACGCCGCGACCTATGGGGTCTTTATCGTCTTTTCCCTCGTAAGCGCCGTCATCATCGTGCGCACCTACACCCGTCGCTACCGCGAGGCGGCCTGCTGACGGTTGTCAACAAACGCTTCACAATTCAAAGTCGACTATAAAGCTCAACAATCCACCGCTATACTGGGCAGCGTTGCAATACCCCTCGATTCAAGGAGAGTCACCATGAATACCAACCATGCAAAGGCCATCAAGGGCATGAGCATCGCGAATATCGTGCTCGCCGCCCTGGGCGTGCTGGCCATGCTCGTCGTTTGGGCCGGCCTCGGCGCTGGCGGAGCCGCCATCTCCGGTTCCGGCTACGATTACTTCTACACCGACGACGGCTACTACATCACCGTCGACGATATGAACATGATTCTTGGCGTGGCGGGCGTGCTCGTGTTCCTCGTGCTCATCTGCGCCGTGCTCATCCTCATCGCCGGCATCCTCGGTGTACGCGGGGCCAACAAGCCCGAGAAGCTCAAGGGCGTCATGATTTGGAACATCGTCGCCGCTGTCGTAAGCCTTCTCAGCGGCTGCTGGGTCTCGCTCGTGCTCTGCATCATCGTGGCCGTGTTCGCCAGCAAGGACCGCAAGCTCTTCGCCGCCCCCGTCGCCGCTGCCCCCTACGGCGCCCCCGCCTACGGTTACGCGCCCGCCCCGACTGCTGCGCCGGTCGCTCCCCAGCAGCCCGCCCAGGCCGCTCCGGTTACTCCCCAGCAGCCGGTTCAGTCCGCCGCCGTCGCTCCCCAGCAGCCCATCGCCGCCGAGGCTGTCGTCGCTGCTGCCCCCGTCGCCGCCGAGCCGGTCGTCGCGGAAGAAGTCGTCGAGCAGGAAGCCGTCATTCCCGCCGCAGCTCCCGAAGAGGCGGCAGCCGCAGCTGCCGAGCCGGCCATCATCCTGCCTGACAGCAACGTCGACAACGTCATGGAAGGCGTGACCGTCATCGAGGTAACCGACGATTCCGCCGCCGACGCTTCGGCCGACGACGCCGACAAGCCGACCGCCTAGTATTCGGCTTCACCCCTCGCAAACAAGGGCCCGCTTCCCTCGCCCGGAAGCGGGCCCTTGCGCGTTTTGGAATGCCCGTTCGCGCTACGACTTGGCGGCGCTTTCAGCGGTCGGCTCGTAGATCTTCACCTCACGTTCCATCTCGGTGTACTCGCGGGCAAGATCCTTGGAAAGCTCGCTGTGCAGCACGCGGGCCACCGTCGGCTCGCGCTGCTCCAGGGAGGTGAAGCGGTCCTGGTCGTCTAAGAACGCCTCCAGCTTGCCGTCGGGCTGGCGGTAGTCCACCGTAAGAGGGTTTTTGCCCTTGGTCGCCAGCAGCGGGTTGAAGCGGAACAGCGGCCAGTAGCCGGCCTGCACGCCTGCCCGCGCCACGCGCAAACTCGTTCCCATGCCGCCCTTGATGCCCCAGCTGATGCAGGGGCACAGCGCAATGACGATGGAGGGCCCGTCGTAGCTTTCCGCCTCGCGCAGGGCGCGGATGGTCTGCATCATGTCGGCGCCGAGGCACACCTGGGCCACATAGACGTAGTCGTACTGCATCATCATGCGCCCGAGGTCCTTGCGCGGCGTGGGCTTGCCGTCCAAAGTGAAGCCGGACACGCTCCCAAGCTCGGTGGCCTTCGACATCTCGCCGCCGGTGTTGGAATAGCCTTCCGTGTCCAGCACGAGCACGTTGATGTTCTCGCCCGAGGCGAGCACTTCATCCAGGCCCCCATAGCCGATGTCGTAAGCCCAGCCGTCACCGCCCACGGCCCATACGCTCTTCTTCCCGAACATCTCGCCATAGTCGAGTATCTCGTCGGCAAGCTGGCGCACCTCGCTGCCGACGGGAAGGCCCGCCCGCTCCTTCTCGAGCGCCCGCTGAGCCGTCTGCCCCACCTCGTAAGCCGCATCCGCGTCGTCGCGCAATGCCAGCCAATCGCTCAGAAGCGTCGTCGTTTCCGCCGTAAAGAGAGGGGCCGTCCCTTCGCCCGCAGCCTTTTCCGACGCGGAATCGTCCGGCACTGCAGGCGTTGCGCGGCGGCCGTCGATTTGGGCTTGGGCGTCGGCGCCAACCGGGTTGGCGATGGGGACGTCGCCAACCGGCTCCCCCACGGCACGCTTTACCAGGTCAACCAAGTGCGCGCGGCGCACCTTCACGGCCTTGGCGATGCCGTAGCCGAATTCCCCGTTGTCCTCGAACAGCGAGTTGCCCCAAGCGGGCCCATGACCGGCCGGGTTCACGGTATAGGGCATAGAGGGCATGTACGCGCCCCAGATAGACGAGCAGCCCGTGGCGTTCGCGATAATGAGGCGGTCACCGAACAGCTGGGTGAGCAGCTTCACGTAGGGCGTCTCGCCGCAGCCGCCGCAGCAGCCGGAAAACTCCAGCAGGGGCTTTTGCAACTGGGTGCCGACGATGCTTGATGTGGGCACCTGGGTGTCCTTCAACGCGATGTTTTCCTGAGCGAAGGCGAGGTTGGCCTTCTGGGCCTCAAGCTGGGCGGCGATGGGCTGCATGTGCAGCGCCTTGCCCGGCGCGGGACAGTTGTCCGCGCAGCTGCCGCAGCCGACGCAATCCTCCGGATACACCTGAATGCGGAAGTGCATGCCGGCAAGCTCCGGCAGGTGCGCCGGCTTGGTGGCAAAGGGCGCAGGTGCCCCCACCAACTCCGCATCGGTGGCCACATACGGGCGGATGGCGGCATGGGAGCACACAAGCGAGCACTCGCAACACTCGATGCATTTCGTCGCATCCCACTCGGGAATCTCCAGAGCCACGCAGCGCTTCTCGTACTCGGCCGAGCCCGGCGGCACGATGCCCGCTGGATCGAACGCCGACACGGGCAGCTCGTCACCGCGCAGCTCGTCCATGGGACGGAAGACGGTCTCGATGAAGGAGTCCTCGCCAGGCACCGAGCCCAACCGCTGGGCGGGCGCTGCGCCCTTACCGGCGGCGTAGTCCCCGGCACTCTCGCCCGCCGCGCGCGCATGCTCCCAGCTGGCGGGGTAATCGATCTTCACAAGCGCGGCCGCCGCGCCGTCGATGGCCGCCTGATCGCGGGCCACCACATCGGCGCCTTTGGCGGCGTACACCGTGGCCACGTCCTCCTTCAAAAGCCGCACGGCCTCATTAAAGTCCATCACGTCGGTCAGCTTGAAGAACACCGTCTGCATAATCATGTTGATGCGCGGCCCCAAACTCTCCCGCGCCGCCAACGCCGAGGCGTCGATCACGTAGAATGCCGCTTTTTTGCGCGCGATGGCCCGGCGCAGCGGTGCGGGCAGGTTCTCGTCCAGCTCGCGCACGCTCGTCCAAGGCGCGTTCAGCACGAAGGTGCCGCCCTCGCGCAATCGACCGAGCAAATCGTAACCGCGCTTCACATAGATATCCTTGTGGCAGGCCACATAGTCCGCCTTCGTGATGAGCCACGGCTCGTGCACGGGCGCATCTCCGAAGCGCATATAGGAAATGGTGAGGCCGCCGGATTTCTTCGAATCGAACCACGAGTACTCCTGCACGAACTTGCCCGCGGCATCGCTCACGATGCGCGCCGCCACCTTGTTGGCGCTCACCGTCCCGTCGGACCCGAAACCGTAGAACACCGCTTGGGTGAGCTTCTGGCCCGTCGCCGGCTCATAGGGCGCCACCTCCAGCGACAAATGGGTCACATCGTCGTTGATGCCCACGGTAAACGGGCATTTCGGCGATGGTGCCGCCATGTTCTTAAACACGGCCAGCGCCTGGGTCGGGTCGAACTCCTTCGACGAGAGCCCGTAGCGCCCGCCGATCACCCGCACCCCGGGGCGCGCCGCGGACATTGCCGCCGCCACATCGAGGAACAAAGGCTCGCCCAAGCTGCCGGGCTCCTTGGTGCGATCGAGCGCACACACCACGCGCGCCGAGGCGGGCAGCGCCGCCAGCAGATGCTCGGCGGAAAACGGCCGATACAGCCGCACCTTCACCAAGCCCACTTTCTCGCCGGCTGCCACACGGT
>CANEDU010000142.1 GCA_947426355.1 uncultured Adlercreutzia sp.
GGCCTCTTCCAAGTTTACGAACGCGCCCTGGCGCAGACGGTGGAAGCGGCGGTGGCGCCGGTAGCTTTCCAGAAGCGCCGCCAGCTCCTCTTTCGGAACGTCGGTGACGGCCACGTCCATGGCGATCAAGTCGCCGGCCAGGGAAAGCCCCACCTGCAGACGCGGCGCGCGCCCGAAGAGCAAGCGGTCGAAGGCGGCCGTGGTGTGCACCTCGCCCAAAGCCTGGAAGCGCGCCAGACCCTCGAACAGCAGGCGCCCGGCGGCCTCCTCGTTGGCAAGCTCCACCACGCCCGTGGGCGGGAAATAGGTGCGCAGCAGCTCCAGGGCCGCCTGCTCGCGCGCCAGATCGCGCAAGGGCAGCGTCACGGCATCCGGCCCTTCGCCTACAGGCGGCGCCGTGGCGATGCCGGAGACGACCACGGTGCCCTCGCGCACCTGATCTACCGCCGCCGGCACCGCTGAGCGCGCCACGGCAAGGACCACCTCGCTCTCGCCGTAACGGGCGCGGCAGGCCACTTCCACCGCATCTGCCACCTTGTCGAAGAAAAAGGCGAGCTTGCAGGGACGGCGGCGATACGCGGCCAGTGCGGGCGGCACGGACACCTCGAAGGCGCGCTCGAGCCGCGGTAGCACATGGGCACCGAAGGCAGCGGCGTCATCGGCGGCCAGGTGCAGCTCGCGATCATCGGAGCGGTACACCTCGCGCAGGAAATCGGCGCCGTCGGAAAATGCCTCGGTGGTGCGGTAGAACACGCCGTCGTAGAGCACATAGGACGCACCGCCCGCCGCGGCGCCGATGAGGGCGTCGTCGCGCACGAGCGTAAAGCCCTCGCCGTCTTCCACCAGCCTCAGCACCGCCGGCGGGTCGCCCGCCTGCACCGAGACCGTCTGGGAGGCGCGCGCCGAGCCGTCGGTGCAGCGGAAGGCGAAGGAGAGCCCGTCCATGGCATCGAGAAAATCCACCGTTTCGGCCTCGGTCAGATCCACCGAGCGCCCAAGCGCGCTGCCCGAGCCCGCGCGGCCCATCCGAGCGCTGCCCCGGCCCGGCAGCCCACGCGGCGCCCCGCTCCCCGCGTCATCGCGCCCGCGGGCTTGCGCGATGCGCTCGATAAAGCGCAAAAGCGGGCGGCTTGCCGGCGCGAAGGCTGCCGCCCGGTGCACGAAGGAGAGCTTCGGCCCGTAGGTGGCCGCCTCCACCGCGCGCACCGCTTGGGCAAAGGCGCCGATAGAGGGCACCACGTAGCGTGCGTGCGGCCCGCGCAGGGCGAGCTTCAACGAGAATTCCCCGAAGCCGTAGGCAAGCTCCGGCTCGATGAGCACCGAACCGTCCTCCGCCTCGGGAGCGGCGGCCATGGCCTTAAGGTAGGCCGCAAGCGACGGGCTCGTCGACGTCACAGCCACGAGCTCACAATAGGCACCCAGCCCATGATGAGGATGATGACCACGAGCACCGGCACCCCGAAGCGCATCCAGGGACGCAGCCATGCGGGGAACTTGAGCCCGTCGCCCTCATTGGCCTCAGCGAGGAACCTCTTCCATCCCCAGCCGCCCTTCGACACGCAGAACAGCACGTAGACCAGAGAGCCCAAGGGCATGATGTTGCTGGAAACGAGGAAGTCCTCCACTGTTTGAATATCGCCCACGCCGGGCATGACCACATCGGAGAGCACGTTGAACCCAAGGGCACAGGGCAGCGACAGCAGCGGAATGGCAATGAGGTTCACCGTCACGGCCTTCTTACGCGACCAGCCCCACTCGTCCATGGCGAACCGCAGAATGCCCTCGAACACCGCGATGACCGTGGAGAGCGCTGCGAAGGACATGAACACGAAGAAGAGCGTGCCCCACACTTGCCCGCCCCACATTTGCTCGAAGACGCTCGGCAGCGTGATGAACACGAGCCCCGGGCCCGAATCGGGCGCCACGCCGAAGGCGAAGCAGGCCGGGAAGATGATGAGGCCCGTGGCCAGGGCCACGCCGGTATCCAGCACGCCGATGGTGGCCGCCTCGCCCATGAGCGAGCGGTGCTTGTCGATGTAGCTGCCGAAGATGGTCATCGACCCCATGCCGATGGAGAGCGTGAAGAAGGCCTGGCCCATGGCCGCGTAGGCCGCCTCGAAGAATGTATCGGGGCTGCCGAAGATCTTCGAGAAATCGGGCAGCAGGTAGAAGGCCATGCCCTCGCCGGCCCCGGGCAAGGTGAGCGAGCGAATGACGAGCACGCCGAGAATGGCCAGAAGCGCGAGCATCATCACCTTCGTGATGCGCTCTACGCCCTTCTGCACGCCGAACGAGCAGATGAGGATGGACACCACGCACACGAACACCATCCAGAACACGCACTCGACCGGCGAGGCCAGCATGGCGTCGAAGGCGGCGGAGGTGGCCGCGGTGTCGGCTCCCACGAACTGTCCCGAGGCGAACTTCGGCACGTAGGCGAGCATCCAGCCGGCCACGGTGGTGTAGAACATCATAAGCAAATAGCAGCCGATGATGCCCACCCATTTGTACTTGTGCCAGTGAGAGCCCGCAGGCTCGAGCACATTGAACGCCCGGGCGATGGAGCGCTGGGACCCGCGGCCCACGGCGAATTCCATAACCATGATGGGCAGACCCAAGATGACGAGGAACACCAGGTACATGACGAGGAAGGCCGCGCCGCCGTACTCGCCGGTGATGTAGGGAAAGCGCCAAACGTTACCAAGGCCGATGGCGCAGCCGGCGGAAATGAGGATGAACCCCAGACGGCTTCCGAATCGCTCTCGTTCCATGAGTCTCCTTAAAGCGGGCGGGCACCCGCATCGTTTGCATTGGACACCATGCTACCAGAAGGAAGAAGCCCGCTGCTGGGAATTATCCAAGCAGCGGGCTTCCGACACGCGTCGTTGGGGACGAGTCCCGATTTATTTGCCGGCGGCCTTCTTGACCTCGTCGGCCTTCTCGGCGGCGGCGTCCTTCAGATCGGAGGCCTTCTCAGCCGCGGCGTCCTTGATCTCGCTCGCCTTGTCGGCGGCGGCACTCGCGGCGTCGGCAGCCTTCTGCTTGGCGACGTCGGCCGCATCCTGGGCGGCGTCGGCGGCCTGGGAGGCCTTCTCGGCGGCGGCGTCCTTCAGATCCCCCGCCCTCTCGGCGATGTCGTCCTTCAGATCTCCAGCCTTCTCGGCGATGTCGTGCGCCCCGTCCTGGAACGCCTCTTTGATATCCTCGCCGGCTTCCTTCATCTTGTCGATAAAGCTCATGGTGAATCTCCCTTCATCGGGGCCGCATATTACGTTGCGGCTTTACCATAGCCCCTGGGCAAGGCGGGTATCTCGAACTGGCGCAGCTGACGATGACCCCTTGACTGTCCGTTAATGAGCGGTAATCTGCGCCGCCGCATCAGCGCGCCGGCCCAAAGGACGCTCGAGGCTCTCGCGAGGAGGCGGGAGAGGCCGGCCCCTAGCGCGGGCGGGCCAACGCGAACTCGAGCGAGCTCGTCGCGATATCGGCGCTCTTCAGCATCACGGCGATGCGCTGGCCGAGACGGTAGGTCGTCCCCGTCTCGTCGCCCACCAGCTGATAGCGGGCGGCGTCGAAGAAGAAGTACTCGTCGCCCAAGGCCCTCACGGGAAGGAGCCCCTCAGCCGTGCAATCGAGACGCACGTAGAGTCCGTAGCTGGCCACCCCCGACACCACCGCCGAGAACGACTGGCCCATAAACGCGGCCAGGTACTCCACCATCTTCAGCTCCTGGGACTGGCGGGCCGCCTCATCGGCCACCCGCTCCATATCCGAGGAATGCTCGGCGATCCAGGGCAGGGCCGCCACTTCCTGGTCGAACTTCTCGGGCCGGCGCGTGAGAGCCGCCCGCAGCATGCGGTGCACCACCAAATCGGGATAGCGGCGGATGGGACTGGTGAAGTGGCAGTACACCTCGCTCGCCAGGCCGTAGTGCCCGAGGTTCTCGGGACGATACACCGCCCGCTTCATGGCCCGCAGCAGCAGCGAGCTGACAAGCTCCCCCTCGCTGCGCCCGGCACTGGCCGCAAGAATCTCCTGGATGACCTTGGGATCTCCCGCCACCAGGCGCGCCTCCATGGGGCGGGCGAACCAGTCGAACTCTTGGAACACGGGAATGAGCGAGCCCAAAGCGTCGGAGGCCGGCGCCTCGTGCACGCGGTAGAGGCAGGGAAAGCGCTTCGCCTCCAGAAAGCCCGCCACCGTCTCGTTGGCCAAGATCATGGCCTCTTCGATGAGGCGCGTGGCGTCGGTCTTCTTCCGCAGGACGATGTCGACGGGGCGCCCTTCCGCATCGAGGGCCACCTTGGCCTCGGTGGTGGCGAAATCAATCCCCCCGGCGCGAGCGCGGGCCGTCTCGCGCAGCTTGGCCAGACGCGAGCACTCCGCAAGGCGCCAGGCAATAGCGCTGCCCGCCGCAGCATCGGCGAGCGCGCCGCTCGGTGCGCTACCAGCGCCCGCCGCGCGGTCGGCTCTGCCGTTAAGCAGCACTTCGTCGGCCTCGCCGTAGCTCAGGCGCGCCTTCGACCGAATAAGGGCCGGGTACAGCTTGAAGCGCACGAGCTCGCCCGCATCGTTCAGGAACAAATCCGCCGTCATCGAGCGCCGGTCAACCCCCGGGGCCAGCGAGCACAGCTCGTCGGAGAGCGCCGGCGGCAGCATGGGAATGACGCGGTCGGCCAGATACACGCTCGTGGCGCGGCGACGGGCGTCCAGGTCCACCGAGGAGTTCCAGGGCACGTAATGGCTCACATCCGCGATGTGCACGCCAAGGCGCCACAGGCCCTCCTCTTCCAGGAAATCAAGCGACAGCGCGTCGTCGAAGTCCTTCGCATCGGCCGGGTCGATGGTGAACACGAACCGGTCGCGCAAATCGCGGTAGCCAGCCGCCAGAGCGCCTTCCTCGTCCAAAACCGCGGCGGCGGCATCGGCCAGGGCCCCTTCCGAAAAGACCGTCTCCAGCTTGTGGCGGCCGATGATCAGATCGATGCCGGCCCGGGGCGCATCGGAGGTCTCGGCGAGCACCTCCTCCACAAAGCCCGTGGCCGCCGAGCGACGCGTGGGGAACTGGGCGATGCGCACCCGCACGAGCGCCCCGTCGGGCACCTCGGGCGACTCGGCGCGCATGGTGAACACATCGTAGGGAATGCGCGGGTCGGCGGGCACCACCACGCCGAAGGGCTCGGCCACCTCGTAGCGGC
>CANEDU010000143.1 GCA_947426355.1 uncultured Adlercreutzia sp.
TCCTAACGCGTTGACAACCAAAGCGGCCCCGACGCCCTCCTGCGCCGGGGCCGCTTGTAGTATGGGCCTGCTGCCTGTTCCGCGTTCAAAGGAGACTCTTATGTGCACCGGCGTTCGCTTCACTGATTCGAAGGGCCATATGTTCTTCGGCCGTAATCTCGACTGGATCGAGGACTATGGGCAAAGCATCGTCTTCACACCGCGGGGCGCGAAGATACCGGCGCCGTTTCTCGGCACCATCGAGCCGACCTACGCCTGCATCGGCACCGCTATCGTGGTGGACGGCATGCCCTGCTACTTCGACGCGGGCAACGAGGCCGGGCTGGCGGTGGCGGGGCTGAACTTCCCCGGCTACGCCCAGTTCGCCGAGCAGCCCGTCCGCGGCCGGGTGAACGTGGCCGCCTTCGAGGTTCCGCTGTATATAGTTGCGAATTGCTCCACACTTTCCGAGGTGCGCGCGGCGCTGCAGGACGTCACCATTGTGGCGAAGGCTCCCGACCCGAAGCTGGGGGTGGCCGACCTCCACTGGCTTGTGGGCGACGCCACCGGCTCCATCGTCATCGAGTGCCAGGCCGACGGCATGCACATCTACGACAACGACTTGGACGTGCTCACCAACCAGCCGCCCTTTCCGTGGCACCATGAGAACGTGCGCAACTACATGACGCTCTCAGCGGCCTACCCCGAGCCGGACACGTGGACGCGCGATGAGCTTGAGCCCTTCAGCTCCGGAGCGGGCATGGTGGGCTTTCCGGGCGGCTGCGATCCGGCGAGCCGGTTTGTGCGGGCGGCCTACACCAACGCCCACCATCCCGAGGAAGAGGGGGAGAAGGCCAACGTGGCGCGCCTGTTCCGCACGCTGGGCGGCTCGGCCATGCCCAAGGGCGTCGGCCGGCAGGGCGACGGGCGCTTCGAGTACACCCTCTACACCGGCGGTTACTCCGCGGCCACCAAGACCTACTACTTCAACACCTACGAGGACCCCGCCTATCAGCAGGCGAGCCTGGCCGATTTCGACCTTGACGGCACCGAGCTCATCAAGCTGCCGCGAAAGTAGCGACGCTTTGTACGATTGCGCCGCTGTCGCAGTTTTTTGACAATCGGGGAAGAATTGATGGACAGCGCGCTTATTCGCGTTACAATGGGCGAACCCTTAAGGGGCCGACTGGTTTCGACATGGTAAGTTCGAAACGAGGAGCAGGTCGTGGTCTCCTCGCCACGCTAAACAGGGGTACCGTCAAGTTAATTGGCAAAAACACTTCTAAGACCGGCTACTACATGCCGGCCGCCATGGCTGCCTAACAGCAGTTTTTGGTGATCACCGACCCCGGTGGTTCCCCGAACCGGGCAAGGTGTCATTTGAGGGGAATGCCCCACGGCACGTAGTCGGTATGGCCGCGGGAAAGATTGAACCGACTAGGAGCGGCCACGTTGGTCTGCGAACCGATCCGCTCCGAATCTTGATCGCTGACTAAGCCTGTAGCGCCTTGTGGACAATTTAGTATGGACCGGAGTTCGATTCTCCGCGGCTCCACCACCCGCTTCAACGGCCGTCCCTCGGGGCGGCCGTTTTGTATGCCCCCGGGGTTTCCAAAGCTTACGAAACCGTTTATGTTCTGGTGAAACATGCTGAAAATGCCTTAAGTTCTGTGGGGGAGTCGTGGGGAATGAGCCAGAAGGTGGCACATAGGCCGCTGTCTGTGGGAAAGTAACGACAAAGAAAGAGAGCGCTCAGCGCGAAAGCGCCTATTGGCGTATAATTTACAAGACATGGCCGCATCTTGAGGGAGAGCGGCCTTCGGTTACATTGCACCACGGAAGCGAACTATGGCAAAACACAGTCAAGGAATGAACGGCAACACCAGTCCCGATAATCAGCCGACGCGCGGCTTCGTTATGCCTGAAGGCCGCTTTAGCTCCCCGCGTCCCAGCGGCCCTCAGACAACGGGCGCTATGCCGCCTCGGTCTTTTCAGGGAACGGAAGCGATGCCTCCCGTTGGCCGAACGGTTTCGGCCGCTCCAGGGGGTTATGTTCCCGGGTATCAGGTGAACGCTGAGCCTCCGAAGAAAAGACGAGGACTTAAGATCTTCGGTATCACCGTGGCGGCTCTCGTGGGAGCTGTGGCGCTGATTTATTTTGCTGGCGTCATCATCTTTTCGGGCCGGTTTTTCCCTCAGTCCACCATTATCGGCATGGACATTTCGGGCAAAACCCCCGAGGAGGTTCACCAGCTGCTCGATGAGGCTATGGGCGACTACACCTTCAAGGTAGAGGGCCATGGCTTAAACCTCGCATTGGACGCCACGGATATGGGAATGGCGCTTGATAGCCAGTCTATCGCTGACGAGCTTCTCTCTGAAATGAATCCTTGGGCTTGGCCCTACGAGGTGTTCCGGCGCCATGACGATACCGACGATTTGGTGTCCTCTCTCGAAAACTCGAAACTTGCAGACACGCTTACGGCAGCGGTCGAGGAATCCAATGCCAAGGGCGATGCGCCCAAAAACGCCACGGTGGCCTTCGACGAAGCCGAGCAGGCCTACGTGGTGGTGCCTGAAGAAGAGGGCAACACCATGCTTCCCGAGGCGGTGATCGACGAGGTCACCAAGGGCACCGTGAACTTTGCGCCGAAGGTAACGCTGAGCGATGAGGTGCTTGCAAAGCCGACGGTTACGCGCGATGACCCCGCCTTGGCCGCGGCTCGTGATGAGGCCAACAAATATACGGCCGGTGCCCTTTCGCTCACGATAGACGGTAAAGAGATGCTCGCCATTAAGCCGTCCGACATTGCTTCCCATATTACCTTTGGTGACGACCTGTCGGTCTCGTTTGATCCGGAGCCCATCGTGTCCATGATTCAAGAAAAGGTGAACGCCATGGACACCACCGGTGCCAAGCGGGCCTTTACGCGCCCCGACGGGAAAAAGGTGACCGTTGAGGGCGGCGACTACGGCTGGATTACCAATAGCGAGGTGACCGCTGAAGAAGCTCGCGAGCTGTTGAAGGCGGGCACGGGCGGCGTACTTGAAATCACCATGATGCAGTATGCTGGACAGGCTCCCGACGATAACGGGCGCGATTTTGGCAATCGCTATATCGACGTGGATCTGACTGAGCAGCACGCGCGACTTTACGGGGAAGACAACGCAATCCTTTGGGAAAGCGACATCGTCAGCGGTCGTCCTTCCGATGGACGCAATACGCCACTGGGCACCTACTACATCAAAACCAACGACGGGAAATCGGTGCTGCGCGGTTACAAGCCCGATGGTTCGAAGGAATACGAGACCGAAGTTGCCTACTGGATGCCGTTCAAGGACAATGCTATTGGCTTTCATGATGCGAGTTGGCAGCCTAAATTTGGTGGAGATTGGTATGTGGAAAACGGCAGCCACGGCTGCATCAATCTTCCCATGGACAAAGCCAAGGCGCTCCATGAGATTCTCGAGGTGGGCGACGTAGTCGTTGTCCACGAGTAGGGAAGCGTCGTGGAAGAGGAGCTGTTCGACGACCGTCCCATCGGCGTGTTCGATTCCGGCTACGGTGGTCTTACCGTGGCCCGCGCCCTGCAAAAACGTCTGCCCGAGGAGTCGATTCTCTACTTCGGCGATTCGGCCCGCTGCCCCTACGGTCCGCGGGACCAGGCCGAGGTAGATCGTTTCGTTCAGCAGATCTGCGCGTGGCTCGTCAGCCGCAATGTGAAGATGATCGTCATCGCCTGCAACACTGCTACGGCGGCAGGCCTGGCCCATGCCCAGGCGAGCTTTTCCGTGCCCGTAGTGGGCGTGGTGGAGCCGGGCGCCCGGGCGGCGGCCCACACGACGCGCAACCGGCGCGTGGGCGTCATCGCCACCAAGGGCACGGTGGACTCCAACGCCTACAGCGACGCCATCCGCCACATCGACGCCGGCATTACCGTGTTCTCCACGGCCACGCCGCGCTTCGTGGAAATTGCCGAGATGGGGCTGAAGCTGGACGACGGGCCCATCGAGGACTACATGGCCGACACCACCAAGGTCTACATCCGCCCCGAGTTCGAGGACATCGCCCGCCAGTACCTGGAGCCGCTGCGTCGCTGCGACATCGACACGCTTGTGCTCGGCTGCACGCACTACCCGCTTTTGAAGGCGCTCATCGGGGGTGTGGTGGGCCGCAAAGTGACACTGGTGAATTCCGCCGACGAGACGGCTCGCGACGTGGACCATATCTTGAAGCGCAAGCGCGCTTACGCCCACGGAGGCAATGTGCCCACCCATGCGTTTTTCACCACGGCCGATGATGCGGAAGAGTTTCGCCGCTTCGGCGGCCGGGTGCTTGCCCGTCCCATGGACGTGGTCGAGCATGTGAATCTGCCCGAGTTGTAAGGAGTACCCATGAAGCAAGTGCTTATCGCCACGAACAACGCCCATAAGGTGGACGAGATCCGCACGGCGCTGAACTTCGAAGGCTGGGAGTTCATGACGCTTAAAGAGGCCGGTGTCGTGTCGGACCCGGCCGAGGACGCTGACAGCTTCGAGGGCAATGCCCGCATCAAGGCCCGCTCGGCCCGCGAGGCGGCTTGCGCAGTTCTCGGGCATCCGGTGGCCGTGCTCGCCGACGACTCGGGGCTTGAGGTGGATGCCTTGGACGGAGCGCCGGGCGTGTATTCCTCGCGCTACGCGGGCGAGGACGGCGACGATGCGGCCAACAACGCCAAGCTTCTGGCAGAGCTTGCCGAGGTGCCCGTCGGTAATCGCGCGGCCCGTTTCGTGTGTACCCTCGTGTTCATCGATGAGGACGGCACCGAAGAGGTGGCCCGTGGCACCATCGAGGGCGCTATCGGCTTTGAGGAGCGGGGAAGCGAGGGCTTCGGCTACGATCCGCTGTTCCTTCCCGACGAGTTTGCCGGCGAGAAGACCTTGGCCGAGGTTTCCCAGGAGTGCAAGAACGGCATATCGCATCGCGGAAACGCCTTGCGCTTGCTCAAAAACCAGCTTTCGAAGTAGCCTGATTGCGCTGAAAAGTAGGCTGTGCACGGGGCTTTTCCGTGATATGTAGTTTTGAGCTATTGACTTATAGCATACTCCATATGGTCTAATGAACGCGCAGGCTGTGGTAAGGCAAGAGCTGCGGCTGCGTGTT
>CANEDU010000144.1 GCA_947426355.1 uncultured Adlercreutzia sp.
ACGTACTGGATGAACGCCTGAATGTCGCCTACCGTGATAGCGCCCGTCACAGCGAAGAACGCTCCGGAAACCGCCACGGCCACATAGCCCAGATTCCCCACGAACCCGAGCGCCGGCATCATGAGCCCGGAGAGGAACTGGGCCTTCCAACCAGCATCGAACAGCGCCTCGTTGTCCTTCTCGTAAGCGCGCACCGTCTCGTCCTCGCGCCCGAAGGCCTTCACCACCGCATGGCCTGAGAAGGTCTCCTCCACCTGGCCGTTCAGGGCGCCGAGCAGCGCCTGCTGGGCCACGAAGTGCTTCTGGGAGCGCTTCACCACCGCCATCACGAGCGCCAGGGAAAGCGGGACCATCAGCAAAGCCACCAGCGTCATGACCCAGTTGATGGTGAGCATCATGATGAGCACGCCCACCACCGTGACCGACGAGGTAATGGCCTGGGTGATGCCCTGGTTGAGGCTTTGGCCCAGAGTGTCCACGTC
This sequence comes from uncultured Adlercreutzia sp., assembly GCA_947426355.1. Taxonomy (GTDB): domain Bacteria; phylum Actinomycetota; class Coriobacteriia; order Coriobacteriales; family Eggerthellaceae; genus Adlercreutzia. The sequence goes on from CANEDU010000144.1 coordinate 483, forward strand.
GTTGGTGATGCGCGAGAGCACATCGCCAGTGGAGGTTTTCTCGAAATAGCCGAAGGGCACGCGGTCGATCTTCTTCGCGATGGCGTCGCGCAGGCGGTAGCAGGTCTGCTGGGAGATGTAGCTCATGACCCAGGACTGCACCCACGAGCACAGCGCCGAGAACAGGTAGAGGACCAGCGTGGCAAGCAGGATGCGTCCGATGGCGTCGAAATCGATGGAACCGGTGCCTGCCGCTTGGGCCACGGCGCCATTGAAGAGCACCGTGGTGGCCTCGGAGAGCACTTTCGGGCCCACGATGGAAAACGCGGTGGAAGCCACAGCGAAGATGAGCACCAGCAGAAGCCGGCCCTTGAACTGGCCCATGAAGGCGAGCATGCGCTTCATGGTGGCGCCGAAGTGCAGCGGCTTCTCGCCGCCCATCATACGCCCGGCCGGACCGTGGCCGCCCGGGCCGCGCCCCGGTCCGCGCCCCGGTCCGCCGCCGGGCTTGGGGATAAAGGAGGGATGCCCGCTCATCGCGCGTCCCCTTCTGCGCACTCGCCGAAAAGCTCTTCTTCGGAAAGTTGGGAAAGGGCGATTTCGCGGTACTCGGGGCACGTTTCCATGAGCTCGCGATGGGTTCCCACGCCGGCTACGCGGCCCTCATCGAGCACGACGATGCGATCGGCGGAAAGCACCGTGGAGATACGCTGGGCCACGAGAATGACCGTGGAGCCCGCAGCCCAGCCGGGCAGCGCGGCGCGCACCTTGGCGTCCGTGGCGTAATCCAAGGCCGAGAAGCAGTCGTCGAACAGATAGGCCCGGGGCTTGCGCGCCAGGGCGCGGGCAATACAGAGACGCTGGCGTTGGCCGCCGGAGACATTGGCGCCTCCCTGGGAAATGGGCGACGCAAGCCCGCCCTCGCGCGCTTCCACGAAATCGAGCGCGCAGGCCACGGAAAGCGCCCCGCGCACGATGTCCTCGCTGATAGCCTCGCCGACCCCGCTGGCCATGCCGGGCTCGCCGGGCTGGCCGGGCTCGCCACATTCGCCAGCCACGCCGACCGCCGCGCCGCCATAGGCGATGTTACTCGCCACAGTGCCCTCGAACAGGAAGGCCTTCTGGGGCACGTAGCCGAACTGGGCGCGCAGGTCGGCCTGGGGCATCGCCCGCACATCGACGCCATCGACGGACACCGAGCCTGAGGTCACATCGAAGAAGCGCTCGATGAGCTTCACCACCGTGGTCTTGCCCGAGCCCGTCGGCCCCACGATGGCGAGCGTCTGGCCGGGCTCGGCCACAAACGACACATGGGAAAGGGCCGGGTCGCCCTCGTCGCTGTAACGGAAGGTGACGTCGTCGAAGACCACCCGCGCGCCTCGAGTCGGCGCTGTGCGGGAGATACCCTCCGCAGGGACGGACGCCCGTCCGCTCTCATCAGGCGGGGTCACCGCGCTTGAGGAGGCGCGCCCGAAGTCGCCCTTTGCGGATACCTGGCCGGGGTCCTGCACGGAAGGCTCGGTGGCGAGCACCTCGTTGATGCGCTGGGCGGCCACGTCGGCGCGGGGCAGCATGATGGATATCATGCCCATCATAAGGCAGCCCATGATAATCACCATGGCGTAGGTGATGAACGCGATGAGGTCGCCGGTCTGCATGGAGCCCGCAGCCACGCCGGCCGACCCGAACCACACGATGGCCACCGAGGTGAGGTTCATCACGAGCATCATGGCGGGCATCATGGCAGTCATGGCCCGGTTGGTGAACAGCTGGGTGCGCATGAGCTTGAGCGACGCCTCGTCGAAGCGCCCCTCCTCGTAGCTGTCGCGGTTGAAGGCGCGCACCACGGGCAGTCCCGTGAGCATCTCGCGGGCCACCAAATTCACCCGGTCGATGAGCTTCTGCATGACTTTGAAACGCGGCAGCGTGAAATGGAAGAGCACGGCGATGACCGAGAACACCACCGCCACAGCCACCACGACGATCCAGCCGAGCTGGGGGTTGGTGGCCATCACCATGACCACGCCGCCGATGGCGAGAATGGGCGCGTAGAGCACCATGCGCAGCAGCATCGTGCTCACATTCTGAATGAGCACCACATCGTTGGTGCCGCGGGTGATGAGCGAGGCCGCTGAAAACTGGTTGATCTCGGCATCGGAGAAGGCCACCACGCGGTTGAACAGGCGGCTGCGCAGGCTGCGCCCGATTTTGGCGCCGGTGCGCGAGGACACGTAGCCCACGGCCACGTCAAGCGCCATGGAGCCGGCGGCGAACAGCAGCATGAAGCCGCCGATGCGCAGAAGGTAGGCCATCTGCAGAGGGAACAAATCGACGCCGGCGGCCTTGTAGCCCTCCAGCGCATCCAAATCCTCCACGCCGGACTGCGCGATGCCCACATCCACGATCTGGGACGTGAGCACGGGGATGGCCAGCTCGCAGCCGGCCTTTACCAGCAGCAGCATCATGACGAGCGCCACGGCGCCCTTGTGCTGGCCGAGGAACCGAATCACGCCCACGGCACGCCCCTCTCCTACACCGCGAAGAAAGCCAGCGCCGCATACACCGCCACGCCGGTGACGGCAGTCCACAGAAGCGAACGGGTCTTTGCGGCCACGAGCGCCGAGGCCACGGCGGCCACCAGCGGAATAGCGGCGGGCCACACCCCCGCGTCGAACATGCCGGGATTCAGAAGGTCGTTGGCCACCAGCGCCGCGAAGGCCGCCGGCGGGATGAAGCCGAGGGCCTGGGCGAGGCGGTCGGGCAGCTCACGGCCCTTCAGCAAGAACAGCGGGATGACGCGGCAGGCCCACATGGCGAGTACGCACCCCACAAGCACGAACCAAAACTCGTTCCAGCTCATCGGTCGTCACCGCCCGAGGTTTGGGCAGCGGCGGTGGTCGCGGGCGTCGCCCGACGCGGGAAAATCGCCGAGAACGCCAGGGCGCACACCACGCCGGCGATGGCGCCGATAAGGATGGCCGGGCCGGTAAGGCCCAGCGCCTTGCAGAGATAGACGCCGGCCATGGCCACCACCATGGCGACGATATTGGCGGAAGTGAACTTCTGGGTGACGAGCAGGCAGATGAAGATGGCAGTCATGGCGAAAGCGGCGATGCTCACCGGGATATCCACCGCCGCGCCCACCGCGCAGCCCACGATGTTCGAGATGGTCCACGAGCTTTGGGAGAACAAGTTCACCATGAGCGCCCGGTCCACCGACCAGTTGCCCTCGGCGAAGCGCGCCGTGTTCACGCCGTAGGACTCGTCGGTCACCGAGGCGGCGAACAGGGCCGAAAGCCAGCGGGGGCTGTCGGCGCACTGGGGAGCGAAGGAGGCCGCGTAGAGCATCTGGCGGGTGTTCACCAGCGACACCGATGCCGTGATGGCGGCCACGCCCGAGCCGGCGAGGAACATGTTGGGAATCATGAACTGGCCGGCGCCCGAATACAGAAGAATGGAAAGCAGCGCCACCTGAAGCGGGTTCAGGCCGATAGTGTTGCCCAGGATGCCGCAGGGCAGGCCGATAGCCACATAGCCCAGCATGATGGGAACGGCGGCGGAAAACGCCGAGAGTATGTGCTCGCGAGAAAACATGGAGCCTATGATAGCCAACTCTCGGCAATTTCCAAGACCCCTTCTGCGTCGCGGCGCGGGTTTTTCGCAAGCGTTCCAAGCAGGCCGAAAAAGCAGGTGGCCCCGTGGGTAATCAGGATTCCACGGGGCCGTCTGCTTCAACGGAAAAGTCTCTGTCAGCGCAATCGTTCGCAGATCGCGCGGCCGCTTTTGAACCATTGCGGCCCTCTATGGTTTCTTCGGCAGGTGGCTCCGCGGGTAATCAGGGTTCCGCGGAGCCGTCTGCCTACTCGGAAAGGTCGTTGAATGGGCGGGGGCGCCTAGCACTCCCCCGCCCGCGTTCTATGCTTCCTGCCCCGGCGCAGGCTCCTCTGAATCGTCCTCGTCATCGTCGTCCTTGCGACGCTTGGCCGCCAGGATCAGCAGCAGCGCCAGACCGATGAGCACGACAAGCAGCACCATCCAAGGCAGCAGGTTGTCGCCGGTTTGGGCCAAGAGCGACTTGATGAGCTTGGTCAGCCAGCCATCCTCGTAGACGCGGGTGATCCATTCGTCGCCATCATCGACCCACAGGCCCGTATCGTGGAAGGCGGAATCGACGCCTTCGTTGACCGCCCAGGTAACGCCGGCCGGGCCAGCCAGGAACACCGTGCCCTCGGCAACCGCTGCCTCGGCCTTGCCAGCGAGCACGATCATGCCATCGTGGCGGTTGCTCGGATCGGGCTCGATGAGCAAGCTATCGGCAGCCAGGTCGGAGTCAACCTCAGTGTTACCGCCCTGGTTCATGGCGCTCAGCTGATAGCCGCTCGGCACGCCGAGGCTGTGAACCTCGTAACCGTACAGAACGGTGCGCTTGCGGCCGTTCACCATCTTAAGGCCCGCCACGGGCAGGTCGGCGAACTCCCAGTAGCCGTCGCCGCCGCGGCTTGCGGTCATGCGTCCGGCGACCGAGGCCACCGCACCCGCCTCGGTCAGCTGGGCCGTCACCTCGGCGGGCAGAGCCGCGCCGAAGCTGTCGTCGGCCTGCCAGGAAGCGCCGTCGTACCAGT
>CANEDU010000145.1 GCA_947426355.1 uncultured Adlercreutzia sp.
CGCGCGATTTAAAAAACTGAATACGCGATCTGAAGCGTATTTAAGGGGGACGTAATTAAATGGGGTCAAATTGACCCCATTACTCTGAACTAGTGTTTCTAAACACGACGGCAAGATGCCGTTACATTCGAGCCTTCTCCACCTACTGCTTGGCGATAAACGGAACTTCTCAATCTCATCCCCATTAAAAAAGACTGAAACTGGTGCTTATAGATCCGCGGTACTGTCCAGACTTTTGCGCAAATTTCAGCAGGCGGCTGCCGGCCGTCGGCACGTTCACTCGTCCAGCAGCGACACGTCCAGACATCTCCTCGATCCCCACTCGCTGTCGGCCACGTACTTGAGCCTGGCCGTCACCAGCATGAAGCGCTCTTGCCGTCGGGGAACGTGCCCGCAACCCGCGTCCGGCGGCGGATCTTGCGGTTCGGCCGCTCTATGGCGTTGCTCGCGCGGATGCGCCGCCAACGCCGCATGGGGAAGCGCGTGCAGGTCGGCGTCTCGGCGGCTCCCTCGCGCACGCACTTTGCGGCTGCCGCCAGCCTCATCTCGTCCAGCGACGCCGCCGCGGCCTTCTCCATGCTGGCGTCGAGCGACTCCTGGGCGTGGATGGCCTCGCAGTAGCCGTCGTCGTTGACTCCGATGGCCACCATCGCCGCCACGTTCTCGAAGGAGCCACCCCATGCGCGCTTCAGGTAGATGCCCGGCCTGCCCCTCCGCTCCTCGACCGACTTGAACGCCTTGCCATTGAGGTTGGAGACGGTGGCCGCCGACACGGACGACCCTCGCAGAATCTCGGAGACGTCCTCGATTCTCCTGGTGGACGCGCCAGCCAGGTACTTCTCGATCATGGCCTCCTCCACAGAGGTCTTGCGGCGCTTGCAGCGCTCGATAATCGCCGTGGCGAACCTCGTGCCCTTGAGCTTGGGCATTCTGAGCGTAACCTAGCCCGAGGTGGTCGTGAGGCCTCGCTCGTAGTGGCCGGCGCGGTAGGCCTCGCGCTCTGCCGTCCTCTCGTAGCGGTCGGCGCCTATGAGGTCCTCGGCCTCCTCCTCGAGAAGCGCGTTCGGGGCATCCTCGACCGTCTGGCGGACGAGCTCCTTGAGCTCGCCGCGCACGGCGGCCTCGTCGAATGTTACGATGGGATCGGACATGGCCCTGCCTCCTGGTTGATCGAATCTAGACAACTCAATCATACCAACGGCAGGCGCCATCTCTTCTGGTATCTAGACTATGCTGCTGTCAAAGTGTGCAAGAGATTGTACGTTACCCTAGAGATTACTCCCCTGCGGAGACGGGAACCAGATCGTCGGCAGATGCAGTTTCCGCAAGGCGGGCTTCGCCTCGGCGGCGCGCCTCGTCCACCGAGATGGTCTTGATGCGGAACGCGAAGTACCACAGCTCGAAGATGACGAGCGCCACAAGGAGCGTTTTGGCCCACCACTGCGGCAGCACCACCGCGAGCACCGACATGATGCCCACGCCGGGCGCCATGCACAGAAACTTGGTGCGCAGGGTCATCTGCCGGTTCTCTATGAAGTTGGCCAGATAGCGCTTGTACAGGCGCGTCTGATGGAACCAGTCGTCAAGGCGCTTGGAGCTGCGCAGGAAGAAAAACGACGCCAGCAGTAGAAACGGCGTCGTCGGCAGCACGGGAAGCACGGCGCCCAGAGCGCCGAGCCCGAAGAACAGCAGGCCCAAGGCCCCGTTGATGATGCGCATGCGAAGCTCCTTCACGCCGGGGCGCTGGGCGCCCATCTTCCATCGTGAGTCTATGATACGGTGCTGTCGCGCGCGTTCGCATCCCCCATACAGGCTATTCGGCCGCAGGCGGCGCAGATGCCAGCCTTCGTTACCGCAAGTTCCTCGCATCGAGCGCTTCCCGGGGATCGACATTCCGGATAAGACGCGGATTGTCGAACAACTGCGGGCAGATGAGCTCCTCCCGGTCGAGCGTGTGGGCGGCGCGCCCCAAGGCGTTCTCGTAGAACGCGACGAGGAAGGACTCATCGGGAAAAATGCCCGCGTCGGGATTGCGGTACATGGCGCGCACCAGGGCATCGCGGAAGTAGCGCGCGTGGCTTTCGAACGGCTCGTTTGACACCGTGAACCCGAGGTGGTTCAGATAGAGCATCGAGAACACGGCGGCCGTGCGCGTGTTGCCCTCGTAGAAGGGATGGATCTGCCAGAGGAAGGCAATGGTGTGGCAGAAGGAGGCCAGCTCGACGCCCTCCAGCATTCCGTAGCATGCGGCCTGCTCGGTGGCGAAGGCTCCCGCCAGTGCCATATCGTAGGCCAGCGGGTCGGCGTAGAGCACGCTGTCGCCGTTGAGGATGTCCTCCTGCTTCACCATGCGCTCGGTCTTGAACGCGCCGGGATGATAGACGGCGGCGTCCAGATCTTGGAACAGGTAGCGGTGGATTTCCGCGAACAGGGCAGGAGCCAGGTAGAACGAAGAGCGAGAAAGCAGCTCGGCGATGCGCTGGCTCACCAAGTCGGCCTCTAGGGCGGCCGGATCGGCCCCGGCGGCATGGTGGGCACGCACCAGCTCGCCCGTCTCGGCGAGCGAGCGCTCACCTCCAATGTAGGCATCGGCTGCCTCGCGCAAGTACGGAGACACCTCCAGGCCGTCCACCCGCTGCAATCCGATGGCCACCGCCCAATAATGGCGCCGCGCCTGCTCCGACTCGTGCGCCGAAGCCGGTTCGTATTCGAAGTTGTCCAAACGCTCTGCAGTCATGGGCCGCCTGTTCCGCTGTTTCGTACCGTACTGTTTTTACCAGACGCCTACCTTACCACGAAACGCTGGCGCCTCAAGAAGCGAAACCAACGTGATGGAAATACGGTCGTCGAGGAAAAGGCCGCCGCTTAGCGGCGCTCGTAGACCAGCTCGGCGATGCCGTCGTAGGCTCGGCTCTTCACCAGCCGCAAGGGTCGTTCTCCATCAAGCAAGCCGAGCAGGTGGATGCCAGCGCCCAGCAACGTGGGAATGACGGAAAGGGCTCATCGCAATGAACAGCACCATATCCCGCATCGCGCTTCCCCTTTCGCATTACACCTGAGCGGCTTCCACCATATCCGACGCCTCTTCCCCATCGCTGCCCGACGTAGTCTCTCTTGCGGGAATGTAGTCATAGGGCATGTGGCGGGCGAACAGGTAGAACACAGCGAGGGGCAGCCCCACATACAGCGGATGCCTCAGCACGAGCAGCAACACAACCGCCCGCGCCGCGTAAAAGGCGATCCGCGACGCACCGACCCTCCGTCGGGTCTCGCACGACATGCGATAAAACAGACCCGCCGGCGTGCTGCCGTCGCGCATCCAGGGGACAACCACCTCCACCACCGCGAAGGCAATCACGTAGCAGCCCGCCCACATCGCACCGTTAACCCAGTTCAGAAGAGCCTCGTCGAAGGCATCGCCCATTAGCAGCCTCAGGCCGGCCGCCATCACCAGGCGCGGCACCACCGCGCACACATCGATGATCATGGCGTCGGTCCACAGCGCCACCGCGCGTCGGACAAAGCCGGGGCTGTGGGTGATCGGCGGCAGCACCTCGGCCTCGCGCTGGGTTAGCCTCACGGCCGCATGCCCCAGACCCCAGCCGATCAAACCGCCGAGCGTGTTGCAGACAAGGTCGTCCACGTCGAAGGTCCGGTACGCGAAAGGGTACGCCCCGAACAGCCCCGTGAGCTGCGCCGTTTCGATAAGGCAGGTCGTGGCGAAGGACAGCGCCAGCGCAAGCGGCAGCTTCAGCTTCAGAAGCGTTCGCGCAATGAAGCCGAGCGGCACGAACAACACGATGTTGAACAGCAGCTGGAATACCGCACGGGCGCCGCCTTCGGCGATGTCGTGGATGAAGTTGAGCGGATCCAGAATGGGCGGGATGCCGTAGGTGATACCCGGGCCCGCATCGCCCGTGGGCAGCGGATACAGCGTGAAGCACACGAGACCGGCGGCGTAGAGAATGCTCGCATACACGGCGAACATAGTGGTCAGCGGCAGCCACCCATCGCGACGGTACAGCGCCACCAGCACGGGCACGCTGAGCAGCAACGACAGCAGCGGCCACACCAGAACCGCCACGTTGAAGCTCCCGCTGAAAGTAGCTATGTACCCATTGATGACCTCGACCATAATCGAAAAGGGTACCACAAGCGCGTCATCGCGCATACGGAAGAGCCAGCTGCGCGGGCTTTTCAGTCCGCGACGAAATAGGCACAGACCAGCGCTCGCCATCGGCGAGAGTCAGCGCATTTCTCGAACGTCAGCCGCGCACCTACACGTCCATGCCAATGCAATAACTCCTGCTCCAGAGAGCCTATGGAAGGTCCTCTATAGAATACGTGCTATAACCCTCGTAGCGATAGCTGGCATCGATGCCCTTCATGTACACCTGCCGGTCATTCACCCGATCGGTCAGTGCCCCTCTGAGGAGCGCCTTGATTTCCACATCCCTCACAGGGCTTCGCTCCATGGCGAGCAGATAATCTTCCTTGTCAACAAGATTCCAGTCGACCACGACGCCGCACGAACGTTTCAGCATATGGTCGAGCCAAATTCTCATACTGCGCCCGTTGCCTTCGCGGAAAGGATGGGCGACATTCATTTCGACGTACTTCTCGACTACCTCGTCGAATGTCGCCTGCGGCATGCGGTCGATGGCGGCAAGCGCCTCCTCTAGATAGAGCGAGGGCGCGAAGCGAAAACCACCCTTGGAGATATTCTCTCGACGTATGCACCCAGCAAAGTCGTAAACATCCTGGAAAAGATATGCGTGAATCTGAGCAAGGCCGGCAAACGTCCCCGCCTCCAATCCGTCAAACAGACCGCACTCGAAAAGCTCGAGCGCCCGCGTCTTCGTCAGCCGCTCTTCCTCACGAGCCAGCTCAACGTCGCTGCTTATGCCCAACTTGTTACCAAGAACCATATGCTCTCCCTGCCGTATTGGCCGCATAGTTGCCGTAGCTATCGAGTCGCCTCGATAGCCTAGTGTTGCACTTGCGGTCTCACCTTAAAACCGTTCCAATCCTGCTTCAATTGCCGAAGCTATAGCTCTCAT
>CANEDU010000146.1 GCA_947426355.1 uncultured Adlercreutzia sp.
GAGTGCCCTGGGCTCTGGGTCAAGAAAGCACAGCCCAGAGGGCTGCACCAATGGGGCAGGATGGGCAGGCAGGCGAGAATGCCGCCGAAGGTGACCTCTTTGATGGTCTGCCCCATGTAGGTGGTCTCGAAGGGGGCCGGCTGCAGAAACGGGAAGACGCCGGTCATGCAGGGCGGCTGCAAGAAGTAGGTGAAGAAGGCCGGAGCGAGACGGCCGATGTTCATGCCTCGCTTGGTCATATCGTTCACGGTGAGGTTGTAGTTCGCGCCAAAGTCGGTGAGCGACCCGAAGCGCGCGTAGTTGTAGGCCATGATGCCCGAGGCCACCAGCGCATAGGGCGCCGCTAGACAGGCGAACTCCACCGCTCCTTGGCGCGTGAACAGGCGCCGCTTAGTGATATAGGTGCGCCAGAACAGCGGGAAGGCTAAAAGCGAGAACACGAGCAGCTGCGGGCGGCATCCGGCCACAAGCGCCATACACAGCGAGCCGGCGAACAGCCAGCCGCACTTGCGCACGGCCAGCCGCGCGCGCATCCAGCAGTACAGGCCCCATACCGAGAAAGCGAGACCGCACATGATGGGCAGCGAGTAGAACGTGGGGAACTTCACCAGGTACATGACGCCGCAGCAGAACACGAGGGGTATCTGCAGCAGAAGGTACACGCCCAGGCTCACCGATTTGAAGTGGTAGCGGGCAAAGCGATCGAGCAGCGCCGTGGCCCCCAAGACAAAGAGCAGCGCCATGACGAGCACGCCGATAGCCGTGGGGAAATTGGCCCCCGTCGCCAAGTAGAAGGGCAGATAGAACAGCAGCACCGGCACCACGCCGAAATACACGTAATAGTGTCCGTCGTGATAGGCCACGTCGAACAAGTAGGGCTCGCCGGTTTCCTTTTGCGCTTCATCGCGTGCGCCCTTGTCGTACGGGTCCTCCATGTCCTTGAGCCACTGGGGCGGCTCCTCCTCCAGATGCAGCTGGCCTTTAGCCATGGCCTGGGCGAGCATGGCGTACTGCTGCGCATTGTCGCCGCCCACCTCGAACGTGTTCACGAGCGAAGTGCCATCCCAGGCGCCGTTGTTGTAAGAGGAGGTGGCGACGCCCACCAGGTTCGACCCGTAGAAAAGGAAGGTGGTCACCAGCGCCAGCTCGATGGCCACGGCGAAGATGATGCCCGCCTTCGATTTGCGGGGATTCTCCACAATGCGAATGCGGTAGATGGCCGACTTCGGACGGAAGGCGTAGCCCAAGAGCAGAATCCCCAGCACCGCCACGAAACGCACGCCATTGAAGGAGAACGGGCGGTGCGCATTCAGCGATACGCCGTTGAGCAGGATGGGATAGGATACCTCCTCCCCCACCACCTCGATGCGGAGGTTCTCCACATAGCCGGCAGTCTGAAGGTTGATGTACTTGCTCGGGTCTACCAAGGTGGACACATGGGCCTCGGGGATGCCGACCGTGTACTCGGTGGTGTCGAAGTAGGTTTGATGGGCCGAGTCGGTGAACTGAATCTTCACGGCGATGTTCTGGGCGGGCTGCTGGGTATCGAAGTCGATGCGAATGTTGCGCACCTCGGTGTTCAGGCTGCCGAACTCCAGCACGTGGTCCATGCCGGTAAGCATGAAGGCGCCGTCCTCATCGCGCGGCAGCTCGATTCGGTCGTTCAAGTTGATGGTCCGAAAGCCCGCCGAGGTGAAGAAGTTGATATTGAAGACGAACACCTCGAGAGCCAACGCGATGAGCACGATAAGGGCCACCGCTCGCGCAACCTTGAGCAAGGTCGTGCGGTAGACGAGCATGAAGTGCTCGAAGGTGTAGGCTATGTTCTCTCGTACGGTAGGCATGGGCCCCATTATAAAGAAATCCCGCATCCCTTAGGCCAGGGATGCGGGATTAAATGCCAAGACCGCTTGTTTGCGGGCGACAAGCTCTACAGGTCGAGAGCTTCCTTCACGTCGGCGTAGACGACGTTGGGGTCGCGGTCGCCGTCGATCGTGACGAGCAGCTCGCAACCGCGATAGTAGTCGATCAGCGGACTCGTGGAGGTCTCGTACACGTCGAGGCGGTTGCGCACCGTGGTCTCGTTGTCGTCATCGCGCTGGTACATCTCGCCGCCGCACTTGGGGCAGGTGGCGCCGTCGGCGGCGCTGCCGATGTAGCCGCACTCACGGCACATGCGACGGGAGGTGAGGCGAGCGACGATGACCTCGGGGTCAACGTCGATCAGCAGAGCCGCATCCAGCGGGCGGCCCAGCTTGGAGAGCTCGGCGTCCAGCGCCACGGCCTGGGCCGAAGTGCGGGGGAAGCCGTCGAGGATGAACCCGTTGGCCGTATCGTCGCCCTGCAGACGCTCGGTCACGAGCCCGATGATGACGTCGTCGGGCACCAGATCGCCCGCATCCATGAAGGATTTGGCCTTCTTGCCCAGCTCGGTTCCCGCAGCCACGGCAGCGCGCAGCATGTCGCCCGTGGAGATATGCGGCGTGCCGAACTCCTCCACCAGCTTAGCGGCCTGGGTGCCCTTGCCAGCACCGGGTGCGCCCAGAAGCACGATGTTCATATCAAACATCCTTTCCTATACGGACCGCATGTCCGTCTTACTTGAAGAATCCCTCGTAGTTGTACATCTTCAGCTGGCTTTCCACCTTGCTCATGGTGTCAAGGGCGACGCCAATCATAATGAGGATGGACGTGCCGCCGAAAGCCTGGATAAGCTGATTGCCCGTGAAGTAGAAGATGATCGTGGGCACCACCGCGATCAGCGCGATGAAGATGCCGCCGGGCAGCGTCACGCGGTTGATCACGTTCTTGATGTACTGCACCGTGGCCGTGCCCGGACGCACGCCCGGGATAAAGCCGCCCTGCTTGCGGATATTGTCCGCCGTCTCCTCGGGATTGAACACCATGGAGGTGTAGAAGTACGCGAAGAACACGATGAGGGCCACGGTGAGAATCCAGTTCAGCCAGCCGGTGGAGCACCAGTTCGCGAACGTGGTGAGCCAATCGACGTTGAAGATGGCCGCCAGCTGCGCCGGGAAGTAGATGATGCAGCTCGCGAAGATGATCGGGATAACGCCCGCGGCGTTCACCTTCAGCGGGATGTAGGTGGACTGGCCACCCATCATCTTGCGACCCTGGACGCGCTTGGCGTAGTTCACCGGAATGCGGCGCTGGGCGCGCTCGACGAAGATGATCAGCGGGATGCAGACGAGCACCACAGCCAGAATCACGATGGTGAGCGCGATTCCCGTGCCCAGATCGTTCGCGAGCGTGGCCGACGAGAAGATAGCCGAAGGCACGCGGGAGACGATGGACACGAAGATGATGAGCGACATGCCGTTGCCGATGCCGCGCTGAGTGATCAGCTCGCCCATCCACATGATGAAGGCGGTGCCGGCAACCAGCGTGAAGATGATGACAATGTCGGTGAGCAGCTCGGGCACCTCAGTGGAGAACTGCACGCCATAGGCCGGCGACTTGAACAGCAGCAGGTAGCCGATGGCGTTGATAAGGCCGAGGCCCAGCGTCAGGTAGCGAGTCACCTGGGTGATCTTGCGGCGGCCCGTATCGCCCTCGCGGGCCCAACGGCCCACGGCGGGGATAACGCCCTGCATCAGCTGCATGATGATGGATGCGGTGATGTAGGGCATGATGCCGAGCGAGAACACCGAGAAGTTCGACAGCGCGCCGCCGGTGAACAGGTCGAGCATGGTCATGGCCACGCCCGTGTCCTGGAAAGCCGTGGCAAACTCGTGGAAGGGAATGCCCGGGACCGGCACGTAGGCACCGAAGCGGTAGAGCGCAAGGATAGCCAAGGTGAAGAGAATCTTCTTGCGCAGCTCCGGAACCTTCAATGCGTCAATGATTGAGCTTAGCAAGGCTCTTCGACCTTTCCTCCGGCCGCCTCGATCTTCGCCTTGGCGGAAGCCGACACTTTATCAACCTTCACGGTGAGAGCCTTGGTCAGCTCGCCGTCGCCGAGCACCTTCACGAGCGCATCGGCGTGCTTGATGATGCCCTTGGCCTTCAGGGACTCGCCGTCGACCACATCGCCAGCCTCGAACTTAGCCTCGAGACGGCTCACGTTCACCGGCAGGTACTCCACGCGATTGATGTTGCGGAAGCCAGGGAGCTTCGGCAGACGACGGGCGAGCGGCGTCTGGCCACCCTCGAAGCCAGCACCCTTGCCGCCACCGGCGCGGGACTTCTGGCCGTTCATGCCGCGACCGGCGGTCTTGCCGGTACCGGAGGCGGGGCCGCGGCCGACGCGCTTGCGGTTCTTGCGAGAGCCCTCAGCGGGGCGCAGATCCTTGAGTTCCATGTAAGTAAATCTCCTTTTCGCTCTCTGACCAGCTCGCTTCTCGAGCCTAGTCAGTGCTGGCAGCTCGCCGCCAGCAAACTTCCTTGTATCATGGCAACGGCGTGCCCCAAAGGACACGCCGATATCCATCCGAATTGGGTCGTGGCGACTAGATCTCCTCGACGGTGATGAGGTGCTTCACCGTGAAGATCATGCCGCGGACGCACTCGTTGTCGACCTGGTCGACCGTGTCGCCGATGCGCTTGAGTCCCAGCGCGCGCAGAGTGCGGCCCTGGTTCGGCGCACGACCGATGGGGCTTTTCACCTGGGTCAGGCGCAGCGTCTTCTTTGCCTCAGCCATTAGTTCTCCTTCCCACCGAACATCTCGGCCACGGAGATGCCGCGGCGCTCGGCGACCTGGACGGGGCTCTCCATGTTCTTGAGACCCTCGGCGGCAGCCTTGACGATGTTCATGGCGTTATCGGTGCCCAGCGACTTGGTGATCACGTTCTGGACGCCGGCCAGCTCCATGATGGCGCGGACCGGGCCGCCGGCGAGCACGCCGGTACCGGGAACGGCGGGCTTAATCAGCACGCGGCCGGCACCGTACTCGCCCATGATCTCGTGGGGCACAGAGCCCTCGGCGGTCACGGGAACGGTGCACCTGTTCTTCGGCGCGGCCTCGACGGCCGTCGTGCTGGCGGTGGGAACCGCGGCGGCCTGGCCCAGGCCGACGCCCAGGCGACCGTTGCCGTC